>JBKOYM010000107.1:0-16348 GCA_046725375.1 Actinomycetota bacterium | reverse complement strand
AGCTCTCGTTCGTCGGACCACTCCGCCTCTTGGCCGATCTCGGTGCCCATGAAAATCAGCTGCTTGCCCGGATGCGCCCACATGTACGCGAGGTAGGCCCGCAGGTTGGCGAGCTGGCGCCAGCGATCGCCGGGCATCTTGCGCAGCAGCGAACCCTTGCCGTGGACGACCTCGTCGTGCGACAGCGGCAGCACGAAGTTTTCGGAGTATGCGTACATCATCGCGAACGTCATCTGCTGATGGTGGAACTGCCGATGTACGGGGTCGTGGGCGAGGTAGGAAAGCGTGTCGTGCATCCACCCCATGTTCCACTTGAAGCCGAAGCCCAGCCCGCCGAGGTCAGTGGGCCGCGTAACGCCGGGCCACGACGTGGACTCTTCGGCGATCGTCGTGGCACCTGGGACACGTCGGAAGCAGGTTGCGTTCATCTCCTGCAAGAACGCCACCGCGTCGAGGTTTTCGCGCCCGCCGTACGCGTTTGGCGTCCACTCCCCGGGTGCCCTCGAGTAGTCGAGGTAGATCATCGAGGCGACGGCGTCGACTCGCAGGGCGTCGATGTGAAACTCCTCGAGCCAATAGACCGCGTTGGCGACGAGGAAGTTGCGTACTTCGGACCGGCCGTAGTCGAAGATGTATGTGCCCCAGTCCGGATGCTCCGCGCGCCTCGGATCACCGTGCTCGTAGAGCGACGTACCGTCGAATCGGGCCAGCGCCCACACGTCCTTCGGGAAATGCGCCGGCACCCAGTCGACGATGACGCCGATCCCCGCCTGATGCAGCGCGTCAACGAGGGCCCGAAAATCGTCGGGATCACCGAACCGGGCCGTCGGGGCGTAGTAGCTGCTGACCTGGTAGCCCCACGAGCCGCCGAACGGATGCTCCATGACCGGCAAGAACTCCACATGCGTGAAGCCCATCTCGCTGACGTACTCGACGAGCTCCTTGGCGAGCTCCTGGTAGGTCTGGCCGCGCCGCCATGATCCGAGATGCATCTCGTAGATGCTCATCGGGCGGGCGTGCCAGCCGCCTTCGGCCCGCGCGGCCATCCACGCGTCGTCTTCCCAGCTGTAGTCGCTCGCGTAGACCCGGGACGCCGTTTCCGGTGGGATCTGGGTGGCGAAGGCCATCGGATCGGCCTTGAGGCGCCAGTCGTCGTCGGCGCCGAGCACGGCGTACTTGTAGAGCGCTCCCTGCTCGACGCCGGGGATGAAGATCTCCCACACGCCCGTCGAGCCGAGCGATCGCATGGGGTACGCGGTGCCGTTCCAGTCGTTGAAGTCGCCGACGACACGGACCCCGAGCGCGTTCGGTGCCCACACGGCGAAGGACGTGCCCTCGACCGTCTCGCCGTCCCCGTCGTAGGCCTGCGGATGCGCCCCGAGGACGGTCCACAGCTCCTCGTGGCGCCCTTCCCCGATCAGATGGAGGTCGAGCTCGCCGAGGGTCGGCATGAAGCGGTACGGGTCGTCGAGTCGATGTGTGACGGCGTCGCCGTACTCGACGAGCACCCGGTAGTCGACAACCTTGTCGGAGTCGATGGTGCCGACCCAGACCCCCTCGTGCTCGTGGGTGAGCTCGACGGTGCCATCGCCGTGCTCGACGCGCACCGATGAGGCGAACGGACGCAGCGTCCGGATCGTCAGTGTGCCGTCGTGTACGTGCGGTCCGAGGATCTCGTGCGGATTGTGATGCCGGCCGCGGACCAGGCGCTCGATATCCGCGATGTCGACAGGAGCGGACTTTCCCATAGGTCCCGAGTCTTCCATGAGGCCGCGGTCGCCCATCGCCTCCCTCCAATTCGCGCGCCGCATATCCGACATGTCGGGCGGTAGGCCACGTGCAGGGAGGGAAGCGGTCCCAACGATCACTCTGACCCGGTTCAGGCGTCGGCGAGGCGCTCGATCGCCGACAGCGGGATGTTGATCCAGCTGGGTCGGTTGCGCTTCTCGTAGACGGTCTCGTACGCGGCCTTGTCGATCTCGTACGCCCGGAGCAGCACCCCATGGTCCCTCGGGTCGACGGTGCTCTCTGCCGCGTATCCGTTGAGGAAGGCGTCCCGATTGCGGCGGGCCCATTCGTCGACCCGGTGGTGCTCCTGCGACGACATGTCCGACGGCAGCACCATCGAGTATGCCGCGTAGTCGAACGATCGGAGCATGCCGGCGACGTCCCGAACCGGGGCATCGAGCGCTCGACGCTCGGCAAGCGGCTTGGCGGGCTCGCCTTCGAAGTCGATGATGAGCCACCCCCCGATGGTGCGCAGCGCCTGGCCGAGATGCAGATCGCCGTGGATCCGTTGGATAGGGACCGTCGTGTCGAGTCGGGCGACGTCGTCGTAGGACACTCTGAGGGCCGCAGCGTACGGTGCGAGCTCTGGAGCCGACGCGACCGCCTCGTCGAGCCGTCGGTGGAGTCGCGTCGCGAGTTCGGCCAGCCCTGCGGCGTCCCACGCGTCGGTCTCCAACGCCGCCGCGAGATCGGCATGCAGCCGTGCCACCGTCGCCCCGAGGCGGTCGGCCTCCGGCGCGAAGTCACCGCCGACCTCGTCGGCATGCAGGTCGGCCTCCATCATGAGGTCGCGGACGCTCGCGCGTGCGTACTCCCAGCCGTCGGTGCCGCTGCGCATGAACTCTTGCAGCATCGCGAGGTCGTACGATGCGCCGTCGTCGTCCGGTGTCGTCGCGATCCAGCCGCGGAGGGGCGCGATCGTGTCGGAGCCGGCGCGGGTGAGTGCGGCATGGATCTCGATGTCGGGATTGCTGCCCGGCGCCACTTTGCGAAACACCTTCAGCAGCAGATCCTCACCGAGGACGAGCGACGTGTTGCTCTGCTCGCCGGTGAGCATGACCGATGGCGTGTCGGTGTCGAGGTCGACGATGCCGATCACAGTGTGGGCGATGCCGCCGTCGCCGCTCTGTTCGTCGACGAAACCGCGGACGAAGGCGCCGATCGCCGACCGGTCGTGCAGGGCGTCGTAGGCCACCACGCTCCCCAGGTCGGGATCGTCGTAGCCGCCGACGTACGCGTGCGCCATCCGGTCAGGCTCGGCCTCGTAGTACGCCATCGGCATCTGGTAGATCTGCGGATGGCCGTCGGTGATCACGGTGATCAGCTCGACGCGTACCCGCGGCTCGTCGGCCGTCGTGGCCAGCCATGGCAGGCGAACGACCTCGCCGATCGACGACACGCCGCCCTTGCCCGCGAACCAGCGCTGATTGTTCACGTAGTGCAGGAGTTGGGCGTCGAAGTCCGGCGTCACAGGCTTGTCGCCTCCGAGTGCTTTGGTAGTCGGAACCAGTAAAACCCGTACCCGCCGAGGGTCAGGAGGTACGGCAGCTCGCCGATCGCCGGGAACTCGACGCCGCCAAGCGTCTCGATCGGGCGAATCCCCTCGAATGCTCGCAGGTCGAGCTCGACGGGCTGCGCGAACCGGGACAGGTTGTTGACGCACAGCATCGCGTCGTCACCGAACTGCCGCAGGTACGACAGGATCGCCGGATTGGAGCCGCCGATGTCGGTGAACGCGCCGAGGCTGAGCGCCGGATGCTGCTGGCGGATGTGGATCATCCGGCGGGTCCAGTGCAGCATCGACGAGGTGTTGGCCAGGTGGGCCTCGACGTTGACCGACTGATAACCGAAGACCGGGTCCATGATGACCGGCAGCGTCAGCCGGCCGGGAGTGGCCGACGAGAAGCCGGCGTTGCGGTCCGGCGTCCACTGCATCGGGGTTCGCACCCCGTCTCGGTCGCCGAGCCATATGTTGTCGCCCATGCCGATCTCGTCGCCGTAGTAGAGCACCGGCGAACCGGGAAGCGACAAGAGCAGCGCGGTGAACAGCTCCATCTGGTCGATGTCGTTGTCCAGCAGGGGAGCGAGGCGACGCCGGATGCCGATGTTGGCCTTCATCCGCGGGTCCTTGGCGTACTCCGCCCACATGTAGTCGCGGTCCTCGTCGGTAACCATCTCGAGCGTGAGCTCGTCGTGGTTGCGCAGGAAGATGCCCCACTGACAGTGCTCCGGGATGTCCGGTGTCTGGCTGAGAATCTCCGAGATCGGATAGCGCGACTCGCGGCGCACCGCCATGAAGATGCGCGGCATCACGGGGAAGTGGAAGCACATGTGGCACTCGTCGCCGCCGACCTTGTAGTCGCCGAAGTAGTCGACGACGTCGGAGGGCCACTGATTCGCCTCGGCGAGTAGCACCCGCCCGGGCCAGCCGTCGTCGACGAACTTGCGCGCCTTTCGCAGGAACGAGTGGGTCTCCGGCAGGTTCTCGCCGTTGGTGCCCTCGCGCTCGTAGAGGTACGGCACGGCGTCCAGCCGGAAGCCGTCGACGCCGAGGTCGAGCCAGAACGCGAGACCGTCGAGCATCGCCTGATGGACGGCCGGGTTGTCGTAGTTGAGGTCCGGTTGGTGGCTGTAGAAGCGGTGCCAGAAGTACTGGCCACGCACCGGATCCCAGGTCCAGTTGGACGCTTCGGTGTCGACGAAGATGATCCGCGCGTCGGGATAGCGGTCGTCGGTGTCCGACCAGACGTAGAAGTCGCCGTACGGGCCGTCGGGGTCGGTCCGCGACGCCTGGAACCACGGATGCTGATCGGACGTGTGGTTCATGACGAAGTCGCTGATGACCCGGATGCCCCGGCTGTGCGCCGCGTCGAGGAACATCTTGAAGTCGTCGATCGTGCCGATGTCCTCGGCGACGTTGTTGTAGTCGGAGACGTCGTAGCCTCCGTCCCGCAGCGGCGACGGGAAGAACGGCGGGAGCCAGAGACAGTCGACGCCGAGCCAGGCGATGTAGTCGAGGCGTTCGGCGAGCCCTCGTAGGTCGCCAACGCCGTCTCCGCTGGAGTCCTTGAACGAGCGGACGAGTACCTCGTAGAAGACCGCACGCTTGAACCAGTACGGGTCGTCGATGTTGCTGATCGGGTCGGCGATGTCGGTCATCGGGCGGTCTTTCGGACGGTCAGGATGTGCGCGGGCTCGTGTGCGGGGTCGAGGCGGACGTAGTTGTGTTGTCCCCATTGCCAGGTCTGGTCGGTCAAGACGTCGTGGACACTGGCGACCTCGTGCCAGTCCAGGCCGAGCGCCGGCATGTTCAGATGCACGGTCGTCTCCTGGGCCGAGTGTGGATCGAGGTTGACGACGATGATCATCAAGTCCTCGCGACCGTCGGGAGCGACGTGTCGTTTCGACCAGCACATGACCTGGTCGTTGTCGCTGCCGTGGACGGTCAGGTTGCGGAGCAGTCGCAGGGCTGGATGCTCGTGGCGTAGCTCGTTGAGTCGCGTGATGTACGGCGCGAGCGACCAGTCGGCGGCCTGGTCCCAGTCGCGGGGCCGAATCTGGTACTTCTCCGAGTTGAGGTACTCCTCGCTCCCGGGTCGGACCGCGACGTGCTCGTACAGCTCGAAGCCGGAGTACACGCCCCAGCTCGGCCCGGCCATGGCCGCGATTGTCGCCCGGATCTTGAACGCGGCCGGGCCACCGTACTGGAGATATTCGGTCAGGATGTCCGGCGTGTTGACGAAGAGGTTGGGCCGGAGCACGTGGCTGGACTCGTGGGCCAGCTCGTGCAGGTAGGTCTCGAGCTCCCATCGCGTGTTGCGCCAGGTGAAGTAGGTGTAGCTCTGGTGGAAGCCGACCATCGCGAGGGCCCGCATCATCGCCGGCCGCGTGAACGCCTCGGAGAGAAACACCACGTCGGGGTCGGTCGTGCGGATCTCGGCCAGCAACCGCTCCCAGAACATCACCGGCTTGGTGTGGGGGTTGTCGACCCGGAAGATCCGGACGCCGTGCCCCATCCAGTGCCGGACGACCCGGAGCACCTCGGCGTAGAGGCCTTCGAAGTCGTTGTCGAAGTTCAGCGGGTAGATGTCCTGGTACTTCTTCGGTGGGTTTTCGGCGTACGCGATGCTGCCGTCGACCCGACGGTTGAACCACTCAGGATGCTCGGCCGCCCACGGATGGTCCGGCGCGCACTGCAGGGCCAGGTCGAGCGCCACCTCGAGGCCGAGCTCCTCGGCCCGATGGACGAAGGTGTCGAAGTCGTCGATCGTGCCGAGTTCGGGATTGACTGCGTCGTGGCCGCCATCCGCCGACCCGATCGCCCACGGTGAGCCGGGATCGTTCGGCCCCGCGACCAGGGTGTTGTTGGGTCCCTTGCGGTTGATTCGGCCGATGGGGTGGATCGGGGGCAGGTAGACGACGTCGAAGCCCATGTCGGCGATGGCGGCCAGCCGCTTGGCGGCGGTCTGGAACGTGCCACCGTGCACCACGCCGTCTTGGTCCACCCGGGTCCCCTCGGACCGGGGAAAGAACTCGTACCACGCGCCGCACAGCGCCCGCTCTCGATCGACGAAGAACGGGTATCTGGCCGAACGGCTGAGCAAGTCGCGCAGCGGATGCCGGGCGAAGATGTCGGTAACCTCGCCGGAGGTCGCCGACGCGAGCCGAGCGGGCACCGGTCGCGACGTGTCACGCAATGCGGTGACCGCGTCGCGAAGCACCTGCCTGTCGGCGGGGGTCGCGCGGCGCAGTCGGCGGGCTGCCCGGGCCAGCAGCAGAGCGCCCTCGGTGAGCATCAACTCGACGTCGACGTCGGCGGCGATCTTGATCTCGGCGTCGTGTCGCCAGGTCGCGTACGGATCGCTCCACGACTCGATCCGAAACGACCACGATCCCTCGCGATCGGCCCACACCGTCGCCGCGTAGCGATCGAGCTCGGCGGTGGGCTCCATCGCGATGAGCGGATGAGCGGCGCCATCCGGGTCGAAAAGGACAACTCCGGCACCGAGCTGGTCGTGGCCGTCTCGAATCACGGTGGCAGACACCGTGAACGGCTCGCCGACCGCGGCCTTCGCCGCGTAGCGACCGGCCGCGATGACGGGTTCGACGTCCAAAATCGGGATGCGGGCAACCATCGCCGCCCAACCTAGTAGACATCGGTACGCCGCGTGTCAGGCGTGGTGGGCTTTGGAACCGCAAACGTGTCCGAGCCATAGTTACAGTTCGCAAACAACCGAAACTATGGCGAGGATCAACAGCAATGGCGACGTACGTCGAGCGCAACTGGCCCGGCAACCCGGCCGGGATGCCGACGTAACCGGGCGTTCGAGGTGCCTGACCTGATCGACGCGGTCACCGATTATGAGCGGGCACTCGCCTCTCCGGCCGGCGACACTCGTCAAGAGCCTCCAGCGCGGCCTGTACCGACGAGGCGCTAGCCCGGACACGCGACGGCGCACTGTCGTCGTCCTTCCCCCGTCAAGACGACGACAGTGCGCCACTCGGCGGATGTCAGCCGGTGAAGCCGGTCAGTCCGCGACGGGCGCGGACCCGGTTGGTGATGGCGCCGAAGATGCCGTCGACGACCATGCCGATGATCAGGATCACGATCATGTACGCCATCAGATTGTCGATCTGCGCGGTGCTCTGCGCGTCGTTGAGCGAGCCGCCGAGGGTCACCTGGCCGGGCAGTTGCACGATGAGCTCGCCGGCCATCAGGCTCCGCCAGGCGAACGCCCAGCCCTGCTTGAGACCGGCGAGGTACGCCGGGAACGCGGCCGGCAGGACGACGTAGCGGTACCGGCTGATCCCGCGGGCTCCCAGCATGTGGCCGGCCCGCAGCAGCGGCGGCGGCACCTCGTCGATGCCGCTGATGACACCGTTGGCGATCGACGGCGCGGCACCCAAGACGATCACGAACATGATCGCGAACGGGTTGAAGAGCCCGAAGAGCGTCATCGCGAACGGGAACCACACGATCGACGGCATGGTCTGCAGCCCGGTGATCATCGAGCCGACGCCCGATCGCAGCACCTTCGACTGGGCGACTGCGATGCCGAGCAGGGTGCCGAAGACCAGCGAGAACGCGAAACCCACTCCGGCCCGTTGCATCGTCGTGCCGAACGACCGCCAGAACGTGTCGGTCTGCACGATCTCGCCGAGGCTGGAGAAGACCGTCGAGGGCGACGGCAGCACGAACTCGTCTTTCCAGCCCGACCACACGGTGACCTGCCAGATGGCCACGGCGAGTGCGACCGCGAGCAGCTTCGGCCAGACCGCGTCCCAGGTCTTCCGCGCGATGTCGGGTGGCCTGGATGCTCGTCGGGCCGACGCCCCGGTGCCGCCCTGGTCGGGCCTTGTCTGAGGAGCGAGCGTGTCAGCGGACATGGCGCCTCACCTCGTCCTTCAGCTCCTCGGTCAAGGCGCCCGCTCGCTCCGCGACCTGCGGATCCTCCATGTGCCGGGGGCGGGGCAGGTCGATGCGCTGCTCGCTCTTGACCCGTCCCGGCCCCGACTCCATGAGGATGGTCCGGTCGGACAGCCGTACCGCCTCTCGCACGTTGTGGGTCACGAAGACGACGGTCATCTCGACCTCGTTCCGGATTCGCTCCAGCTCGTCGTGCATCGAGTCCCGGGTCATGGCGTCGAGCGCTCCGAACGGCTCGTCCATCAGAGCGATTTCGGCATCCTGCGCGAGGACGCGGGCGAGTGCGCCACGCTGCCGCATGCCGCCCGACAGCTCGTGCGGACGCTTCTTGCCGCGCCCTTCGAGACGGACGAGCTCCAGCAGCTCGGCCACGCGAGACCGTCGCGTCGATCTGTCGACCCCACGCAGCTTGAGCGCCAGCTCGACGTTTTGCTCGAGGGTCAGCCACGGAAACAGGTTGGCTTCCTGGAACATCAGGGCGACCCGGCGGTCGCCGGTCTCGATGGTGCCGCTGGTGGGCTTGTCGAGGCCGGCGATCAGATTGAGCAGGGTCGTCTTGCCGCAACCGCTGGCACCGACCAGACACACGAGCTCCTGCTCGCGGATCTGGAGCGTCGCGTCGCGCAGCGCCACCGTGTGGGCCGTGCCGTGTCCGAACTCCTTGGTGACGTCACGGACGTCGACAGCGACTGGAGCGACACCGTTCGGTTGCGGGGCAGCGGATGCGGTCCCGAGCCCGCTCGTCGATGTCGAGAGCGAAGTCATGGCGTCTGCACCTGCTCCTCGCCGTTTTCGGCCAGGACCTTGTTCAGCGGGTCGAGGTTGTAGACGTCGCCGATGTCGTCGATCGGCTCCTCGATGGCCCCGGCGTCGTAGGAGTCCTGCGCATCCTTCTCGAGGGTGCTCGGGAGCGGGTCGTTGGTGAAGGACAGGTGGCTCCAGGCCGACTCGAACACGTCGTCCGGCAGCTCCGCGCCGGTGAGCTGAGCGAGCTTGGCGTCGATCAGCTGCTTGGCCTCGTCGGTGTTGTTGTTGATGAAGTCGTTGGCCTCGACGTGTGCCGCCACGAGGTCGGCCACCAGGTCCGGGTGCTCCTCAAGGAAGTCGTCGTTGACCAGCAGGTTGGTGGTGTTGAACTCACCACCAGGCCAGATGTCGGACTCGTCCAGGAGGACCTGGCCGCCGTCGTTGACCATGATGCTGGCGTACGGCTCGGGCACCCAGGCGCCGTCGATCTCGCCCTGGCGGAACGCCTGGACGATGACGCTGTTGTCCTGCGGCGAGAGGTTGATGTCGCCGCTGCCGTCGGCGTTGATTTCGAAGCCTTGTTCCTTGAAGTAGGCCCTCGCCGCGACGTCCTGGGTGTTGAACTCGCCCGGCGTGGCGATGGTCTTGCCTTCGAGGTCCTGGACGCTCGTGATGTCGTCGTTGACGACGAGCGCGGCGCCACCGGCCGCGGCGCCCGCGACGATGCTCACGTTCCCCTGGCTCTGGGCGTACGCGGTGACCGCCGGCACCGGACCGATGTAGGTGGCCGCGAGGTCACCGTTGAGCAGGGCGGTGATCGTGTCCGAGCCGGAGTCGAACTCGGCGAACTGCACCGAGGCCCCGTCCTCGGACAGCTTGTCCTCGTAGTACCCCTTCTCGATTCCGACCAAGGCGGTGCCGTGCGTGAGGTTCGGGAAGTACCCGAGGTGGACTTGGGTTCCGTCTCCGTCAGGTCCGGAGGCGCTGGCATCGTCTCCGCAAGCGCTCAGTCCGGTTGCTGCAGCCGCCGCGAGAGCGGTGCCGGCCGCGACGTGGCGCCAGCGGGTGGGCAGGCTGATCTTCACGGTGTAGCTCCCTAGCGTAGGCACTAATAAACTAAAGACTATAGGTTCACTGATAATTTGGCCAACCGGGGCCGTCACCCGGACGCTTTCGCACGTCGGGACGCGGCCTTGTACGGTCGTGCCTCGTGCGAGCCATACGACGCTTTACCGTGCGCCCTGTGCTGCCCGACCCGCTGCAGCCACTCGGGGACCTGGTCATGAACCTGCGCTGGTCGTGGCATCTGCCGACCCAGGACCTGTTCGCCTCGATCGACGCCGAGGCGTGGGCCGCCAGTGGTCACGACCCCGCTTCGATGCTCGGCGGCCTGTCGGCCGAGCGACTGCAACGACTTGGCTCCGACGCGGCGTTCGTCGAGCGTCTCGAGTCGGTGCACTCGGATCTCGAGCAGTACCTCGTCGGCCCGCGTTGGTACCAGCACGGCGAACGCGAGGACACGCCGCGCGCCATCGCGTACTTCTCCCCGGAGTTCGGGATCACCGAGGCGCTGCCGCAGTACTCCGGCGGCCTCGGCATCCTCGCCGGCGACCATCTCAAGACCGCAAGCGATCTGGGCGTGCCGATCATCGGAGTCGGGCTGTTCTACCGGCACGGATACTTCCGGCAGTCGCTGTCGCGCGAGGGTTGGCAGACCGAGCACTATCCGGTCAACGATCCAGACGGTCTTCCCTTGACGCTCCTGCGCGAGGACGATGGGAGCGTTCCGTACGTCCATGTCGGGCTGCCGGGCGGCAAGCGGCTCGCGGCGCGGATCTGGATCGCTCAGGTCGGCCGCGTGCCGCTGCTGTTGCTCGACTGCGACGAAAATCGCAGTGTCGGGCTGGAGTTCGACGTCACCGACCGCCTCTACGGCGGCGGCGCCGAGCATCGGTTGCTCCAGGAGATGCTGCTCGGCATCGGCGGCGTACGCGCGCTTCGGATCTATTCGCGGATCAGCGCAAGCCCGGAGCCCGAGGTCTTTCACACCAACGAAGGTCACGCGGGGTTCCTCGGTCTCGAGCGGATTCGCGAGCTCACAGAGGAAGACGGTCTCGACTTCGACGCGGCTCTGGAGATCAGCCGGGCCGGCACGGTCTTCACGACCCACACGCCGGTGCCGGCCGGCATCGACCGATTCCCACGGGAGCTTGTCGAGCAGCACTTCGGCGGCGACAACGCGTGTGCCGGTGTGCCCGTCGAGCGGGTGCTGGCTCTGGGCGCCGAGGACTACCCGGGCGGCGATCCAGGGGTCTTCAACATGGCCGTCATGGGCCTGCGGCTCGCCCAGCGCGCCAATGGCGTCAGCCTGTTGCACGGCGAGGTCAGCCGCTCGATGTTCACCGGTCTCTGGCCCGGCTTCGACGCGGCCGAGGTGCCGATCGGCTCGGTGACCAACGGAGTCCACGCACCGACCTGGGTCGCTCGCGAAGTCGTCGAGATGTCCGAGCGACTCGGCACGACCGACTTCGAGGAGGTCGACCGGGTCGACTCGGCCGACATCTGGAAGCTGAAGCGATCGATGCGCGAACGGCTGGTCGTCGAGGTCCGGCGTCGGCTGCGCGAGTCGTGGCTCCAGCGCGGTGCGACACGGGCGGAGTTGGGTTGGGTCGACACCGTCCTCGATCCCGACGTTCTCACGATCGGCTTTGCCCGGCGGGTCCCGTCGTACAAGCGCCTGACACTCATGCTGCGCGACCGCGAGCGGTTGAAATCGTTGCTGCTGCATCCGGAGCGTCCGGTGCAGTTGGTGATCGCCGGGAAGGCTCATCCGGCCGATGACGGCGGCAAGCGCCTCATCCAGGAGCTGGTCCGGTTCGCCGACGACCCCGAGGTGCGGCATCGCATCGTGTTCTTGCCCAACTACGACATCGGCATGGCGCAGCAGCTCTACCCCGGCTGCGATGTGTGGCTGAACAATCCGCTGCGGCCGTACGAAGCGTGCGGCACCTCCGGCATGAAGGCGGCGCTCAATGGCGGGCTCAACCTCTCGATCCTCGACGGCTGGTGGGACGAGTGGTTCGACGGCCACAACGGTTGGGCGATCTCGTCGGCCGACGGCGTGGACAATGCCGACCGGCGCGACGACATCGAGGCCGCCGCCCTCTATGACCTCGTGGAGAAGGAGGTCGCCGCCCGGTTCTACGACCGCGACGACGCGGGCCTTCCGATCCGCTGGCTCGAGATGGTGCGCCACACGCTGAAGTCGCTCGGTCCGAAGGTGCTGTCGACCCGGATGATTCGCGACTACCTGACCGAGCTCTACGTGCCGACGGTACGGATGGCGCGGGCGCTGAACGACGACTACGCCGGCGCCCGGGCGCTGGCCGAGTGGAAGGCGCGACTGCGTTCGGCTTGGCCGGGCGTTCGCATCGAGCACGTCGAGGGGTCAGGAGTCGGCGCCTCACCGGAGCTCGGCGCCACGCTGTCGATCCAGGTCTACGTCGCCCTCGGCGACCTGAGTCCCGATGACGTCGATGTTCAGGTGGTGCACGGCCGCGCCGGTGAGGACGACTCGCTCACCGACGTGTCCACGAGCGCGCTCGCGGCCGGCGACGCGTACGAAGGCGGTCGATACCGATATGCCGGCGATGTCGTGCTCGATCGAACGGGCCCCTTCGGCTACTCGGTACGCGTGCTACCACGTCACCGGCTGCTCGCGAGCCCGGCGGAGATGGGCCTCGTCGTGTGGCCGGACCTGCGACAGGGCGACGCCGGGGCGGGTGCGAACTGACGCGAGACGTGCTTGTTGACCCCCGAATCCGTCAGACTGGACAGATGGCCGGGATCACGGTGCTCGTCGACGACGTGTCACAACTCGCCGACGTCCTCGATGGCGTCGACGCCGAGTTCACCGCCGCGGCTCGGTCGCTTCGTGACCAGACGCCCGAAGACGTCGGTCCGCCGGATGTTGCCAAGGCGGTCACTGACGTCGTCACTCGCCTCGAGCGCCGCCTGGGCGCCCTGGCCGTCGAGGCCGCCGACAGCGCACGCGCGATGCGCCGGTACGCAAGCGACCTGCCGGAGGCTGGGCCGACCCCGATGGCAGAGGATCAGCCGTGAGGCCGGAGCGGTTCCTCGGCACCGACCCGGCCCCCGGCGACCTCAGCAGCGTCGACCGGGTCGGCGGCTCGTTGCGTGCGGTCGTGCTCGCCCTCGCCGAGGCGCGGCTCAAGGTCGAGGCAGTCGTCGGCCCACAGAGCATCTGGCAAGGACCGATCGCTCGGCCCGTCGTCACCGCCCTCTCCGACTACGGCGCCCGGCTGCGAGCCGTTGAGGACGCCGTCGTCGACTTCGCCCAGGCGATCGAGGCGTGGCGGACCGGTCTCGTCGGCCGCCAGCAGCGCCGGGCAGAGCTGACCGAGACGATCAGCCAGCTGGCCGGGCGGCCCGATGCCGAGGCCGAGCGGCAGCGCATCCTCGTCGAGGTGCAGCAGATGGCGACCGACCACTCCGTCGCCGGCACCGCCCTGATCAACGCGTCGGACACGCTGGCCGAAGTGCTCGCAGACGTCGACGACGACAGTGATCTCGCCGCCGATCTCGATCGCGGCGTGACGGCCGTGATGGTCGCCGTCGACGAATGGATCGCCGAGTCAGCGACCGAGTTGCTCGGCACCGCCGAGTCGCTGTCGGAGACGGCCGGCCTGACCACGGTCGTGTCCCAGATCCTCGGCGTCGTCGGCGACGAGGCGCCCGACAAAGCCGAAAACGTACGGCGGCTCGCATCGGTGTCGGCCGGGGCCCATCGGCTTCGGCTCGCTCTGCGCCGGTCGTGGGCCTCACTCGCTCCCGACGAACTGCCCACCGCGTCGTTCGCGGCTGGTGGACGATCCCCCGCCGCGATCTCGGATCGGCTCCGCGGCGACACCTCGGAACCTGATCGGGGGGGTTAGGCGCGATGACCATGCCAGCAGCCGCGTACCCGCAAAAGACCGCTCCCGAGATCGCCCTCGACATCCCGCCGGACTTTCACGAGGTTCCGCTCGAAGCGGCCGTCGAAGACCGCGCTGCGGCGCAAAACGCGCTGCTCGAGGGCATGGGCCTGCACGACACCGAGCAGCGCGAGGGTCTCGGCCTCTTTCTCGAGGCGATCGCCCGTACGCTCGCCGGCGGACCCGTCGTCGGCACGGCGTTTTGCGCCGTGAAGATCGACGGTCGGCCGTCGACGGCGACACTCGCCATCGCAACCCAGTCGACGTCGACGACGGACCCGCTCGTCATCGTCGCCGGAACGGCCGAGGCGATGCGGCGCACCGGCGGTTTCACCCGCGTCGGCGTCGAGCGAGCCGGCACCCACCAGGCCGTCTTCGCCAGCGGCACGGTCGGCACCGAAGGCCTCGTGCTGTACCAGACGACCGCCGTCGTGCCGGTGCCTGGCCACGAGCTGACGGTGCTGATCACGATCGCCACCCCGGTGCGCGATGACGTCGCGACCTACGAGCGGGTCGTGCGGTCGATCGCCGAGTCGCTGCGCGTCGTCACGTCCTAGGCCGGTCCGACGCGACCCGCAGCACCACGACGCTCCGGCCCGTCATGTACAGCACGTCGCCGCCGCCGACCCGATCGGCCTTGACGTCGCCGGTGTCGAGGATCACGTCGTACGCCGAGGCCCAGGGATCGCCGGGTACGGTCCAGGCCGCCTCGTCCGCACCGGCATGGAGCAGGAGCAGGAACGACGCGTCGCCAATCGCCGCCCCGGACAGAAACATGCCGAGGCTGGCGAGGCCGGAGTCGTCCCAGTCGGCTTCGGTGAGCTCGCGGCCCTCGGGGTGGAACCACGCCAGATCCTTCTGGCCCGTGTCGCCGATGGTCCGGCCGTTCAGGAAGTGTCGCTGTCGCAGTACCGGATGCCGATCGCGTAGCCCGAGCAGGTCGCGAGTGAGATCGGTGAGGTGGCTCCAGCGCTCGTCGGGTTGCCAGTCGATCCACGAGGTCTCGTTGTCCTGGCAGTAGGCGTTGTTGTTGCCGCCCTGGGTCTTGCCGCGCTCGTCGCCCGCGGTGATCATAGGCACGCCGGTCGACAGCAGTGTGGTCGCCAACAGGTTGGCCGCCTGGCGCTGCCGCAGCTCGATGACGGCCGCATCGTCGGTTTCACCTTCGGCCCCGCAGTTCCAGGATCGATTGCCGTCGTGGCCATCGCGGTTGTTCTCGCCGTTGGCCTCGTTGTGCTTGTCGTTGTAGGACACGAGGTCGCGCAGCGTGAACCCGTCGTGCGCGGTGACGAGGTTGATCGACGACAGCGGGTGCCGGCCGTCGTCGGCGTAGAGGTCGCTGGAGCCGGACAGCCGGTACGCGAGGTCGTGAACGCCTCCGGACTGGCCGCGCCAGAAGTCTCGTACGGTGTCGCGGAATCGGTCGTTCCACTCGCACCAGCCCGGTGGGAACCGGCCCACCATGTAGCCGTCGGCACTGGCGTCCCATGGCTCCGCGATCAGCTTGGTCTCGCGCAGGATCGGGTCTTGGGTGATGGCCGACAGCAGCGGGGCGTTGGGGTCGGGCCCGTTGCCGTCGCGGGCCAGCGCTGACGCGAGGTCGAAGCGGAAGCCGTCGACGTGCATCTCGCGCACCCAGTAGCGCAGCGAGTCCATGATCAGGCGCATGGCGGCTGGGTGGTTGGCCCGGACCGTGTTGCCGACGCCGGTGACGTCGTAGTAGTGACCGTCGTTGGCGTGCAGGTAGTAGGCGCCGTCGTCGAGTCCGCGCAGTGACCAGGTCGGGTCGCCTGGCCCGCCCTCGCCGGTGTGGTTGTAGACGACGTCGAGGATCACCTCGATGCCAGCCGCATGCAGCGCTCGGACCATCTCCTTGAAGTCGATCACCTGGCCGCCGGTGTCGCCGCGACTCGAGTAGGCGCCGTGCGGTGCGAAGAACGCCAGCGTGTTGTAGCCCCAGTAGTTCGTCAGGCCCCGATCGACGACCGACGGCTCCGTGCCGAACTGATGCACCGGCAGCAGCTCGACCGCGGTGACGCCGAGTGCGGTCAGCTGACCGACGACGGCGGGGTGGGCGAGACCCGCGTACGTGCCGCGCAGCTCCGGCGGCACCTCGGGATGGCGCATGGTGAGGCCGCGTACGTGGGCCTCGTAGATCACGGTCTCGGTCCATGGCCGGGCCGGTGGCGCGTCGCAGTCCCAGTCGAACTCGTCCTCGGCCACGACGCTCGCCCAGACGTCGCCGTGACGGGCGACGGCCCGCGCGTACGGGTCGATCAGCAGCCGATCGGGGTCGAAGCGCCGGCCGTACTCGGGCTCGAAAGGACCCGCGACCCGCAGGCCGTAGCGTGTGCCCGTCGGGAGTGGGTCGAGCTCGCCGTGCCATACACCG
>JBKOYM010000074.1:0-17616 GCA_046725375.1 Actinomycetota bacterium | reverse complement strand
CAACCCAGCAGTTCTGAAATGAAAGTGGTCCCTGGCTCAAACCCAGGTAGATCCACACCCCCCGGTCAGCGAGGCGTTCCTGGAGCGATCCGAGGTAGGCCCTTTGCCTCTTTGCCTCTACCTCCGGCGCTCCACCGTGCGAGTAATTGGATCTGTGCCGGTGATGCGTGGGCTCCGTCCCGGCGCTTTCCAACCCCGCCCAACAGAAGGGTCGTCGATGCCCAGTCGCGCGATAAAGCATGCCGAAGCTCTGCAACTCGTTGGGAGCGTTGCGTTGGGCAGAATCGGATTCACCATCGACGCGCTCCCGACAATCGAGCCGGTGAACCACATCGTCGACCAGGGCGACCTCATCGTGCGCGGCCATCGAGGGGTGGATGTGGTGTTGAAGGCAGCAGCGGCAAGGTGGTTGCGTACTCAGCCGACATGATCGATCCACTCACCTACGCGGGCTGGACGTGACTCTGACGGGGATAGCTCAAATAATCGACGACCCAGCGGAGCTGGCACGCTACCCCTCAATCGTTCGACCGTGGGGAGCACGCGAACAAGCCGATGTGATCCGCATACACCCGCAGATCGTGACCGGCTACGAACTTCTTGAAGGAGCAGAAGAACTACCCGCCGGCGTGCTGTGACGCCATGCGTCTCCGAGGCGAAATCAGCAGGTACCCGGGTGCTCGGCGACGACCCCGACCGGCAGTCGCACTCGTCCCAAACCTAGTCCGCCGTCGCAGGAAACCTGTGACCTCTGCATGACACCTCGCGCGCATAGACCGAGAAGCGGTCTTGCCCGAGCGACATCGCGCATACCGGTACGCGATGCCGGCCGGTGCCGTCGCGGAAACGGGCTGCTAGTCACCTCTAAGAGCACCGAAGAACCGGATCAGACTGTCAGCCACGTCTTCGAGGAACCCGCCAATGTCCTGGATCGTGTTCGCAAGCTGAACCGGCGCTGTCACCAGGTAGAACAGCAGGAATGCGACGACGAGGATGAGCAGCAACGTCTGAAGGTTCACAACGCACCCGCCTTCGCGTGAGCCGCTCCTCGCGGCTTCTTCGAGAACCGATGGACGGAGATCCACGGTCTCCGAAACGCATCCGAGCCCTCTCTTCTCTTCTGTACCCATTCAGGAGCATCTTCCTCTCGGCTCTGGACACACAGCAGGCCTCGGGGTGCGCCAGAGGCTACAAGCGCTGCTGACCCCGGATCGTCGCAGCCGGGTGCGGCATTGCTGGGTCAACCACCCCGTAAGACGTCGGCGTAACGGTTGCTACTGCCCGCCAGCCTCCGGCTGATCGAAGCCCCTGGCCAGGACTCGGGATCCATACCGCAAACGATGGGCTAGTGCGGCTTGAACATCGGGTGGAGGCCGATGATTCCGACGAGCCCTGTCGTTGTCGTCCTTGAATCCTTGTCCGTGTCCACAGACAAAGGCGCAGCACGTCGCCGACGGTGGGAAGGTCCTTGCCTTCGGGGTCCTTGGCGAGGCGCTGCAACGCATAGATAGCGCCCAGCCGCACGTCCAGCTGCTCCTCGCCGGAAGCTCCGAGCAGGTCGATGGCTTTCCGGCTGATCCACTTCCCGGTTGGCGCGCTGGGTCTCCAAGTTGCAAAGCAGATGCCGCTCAACGCTGTGCTGACCAACGGATTGAGCGTGAAACGGACGAGCGCAAGTCAACAAGTTATGGGATCACCGACCACGCCATCTTCAAGACGCTGGCCTCCACGCAGCTTAATTGCCGCCGTCGCCTTTCCGAGCCTGGCTCCTTGTTGTCAACGGCAGTCGGGCTCCGCTGCGGGCGGCCGCTCCCGGGCAGGAGCTACTCCCTGAGACGTACGCGTGCCCGATCCGCCACCGATCGACGAGCTGGCGTCTGATCGACTGGTGAGCCAAGTCCCCTCCTGGTCCATCGTTCGGACCGCATGGCACACGCTAAGGCGGATGGTCCGCCGGCCGCGGTCGTACTCCCTCGGTTTTCCGCAGCAGATCACCCACCTGGCGGAAGCCGTCCGGGGGACCGATCAACTCCCGGGTCTTCGCCAGGTCGTCCCCACCACTCCCGGCCGTCTACCTATGGACCCGCCGCACCAGCCACTCGGTTGCCGCAGACTGGGCCCATGTTGAAGATGAGGATTGCCGCCCCTGCTGACATCACCGAGCTAGTCGTCGACGCATTGGCCAAGGATCCCGCAGTCAGCAGTCTGGCCGTCCATCACGGAGTTTCGGTGCGGCCGGCCGGTGACGTTGTGGTTGCCGACGTGGCGAGGGAAGGCGTCAACGAGGTCATCCGGCAGTTGAAGCAGCTTGGTGCACACCGCGAGGGCAGCATCCACGTCGAGCCCATCCAGACCTGGCTGTCGCAACGTGGCCTCGCGGCCGATCACCGCACGCCGGGCAGCAGCGCGGATGCCGTGGTGTGGGCGGACGTAACCCAGCGCGCGTACGACGAGTCGGAGCTGAACTGGACCTACCTGACATTCATGACGCTGGCGACCCTGATCGCCGGCATCGCCATCGTGCTGGATTCGCAGATCCTCGTCATCGGCGCCATGGTCCTCGGCCCCGAGTTCGTCCCGATCGCCGCGATCGGCGTGGCCCTGGTGCGGCGCCGCTACTCCCTGTTCTGGCGAGCCGTGAAGACCCTCCTCACCGGGTTCGCCATCGCGATCGCTCTGGTGACCGTCCTAGCGCTACTGGTCAGGGGACTGGGGTGGGTGAGCGTGGCCGACATCACCGGACCCCGCCCAGACACCGGCTTCATCTACACCCCCGACAGGTGGTCGTTCATCGTGGCACTCATCGCCGCGGCGGCTGGCGTACTGTCCCTGACCTCAGCCAAGGTCGGGGGACTGTCGGGGGTGTTCATCTCGGTCACGACTATTCCCGCCGCCGGCAACATCGCACTCGGCCTGGCCTTCGGAGCGGGACACGAAATCTGGGGAAGCACCCTCCAGCTTGGCCTGAACCTCGCCGGCATGGCACTCGCCGGCTGGGCCACACTCGCCTTCCAGCAGGCTGCCTGGTCACGCCTGTCGGCAAGGAGACAACGCCTGCTCAGCCGACTGCGATCGCGGTCCAAGGCCGACCACCAGCGGCCCTGAGCGGCCATGGCCGATGTCCGACAGCCGCGCAGGCTTGGCAAATACTCGGTAGTCAAGGACCTTGATCGCCGAGGCGATCGAGCGACGGATCGATGCGACGGCCCTAGCTCAGAAGGACCCCTCTAGCCACGTCCAATCACACTGGTTGTCATCACTTCATGCCACGAACCATCCACGCGCTACACGCCATAGGCATCCGTTCATTGCCAGCCGGTTGAGGGCCGGTAATGTTCCGGTTGAGTTACTGCCGTGCTGCCGCATGCGGACGACTTCACCTTGATGCCCCCATTCGGTGGACCGACCAGGCAGGGCTTCGTCCTGGACGACGAGGCGCGCGAGGCCACCCGGAGCACCTTTCGTGGCGGCCAGGTGGAGGTCGAAGTTGACGCGTCGTACGTGACCGACGAACTCGCCGTGCTCGCGGTGGTGGAGCGACAGCGCGGCCTTGTGGGGGACCTCACTGAGCAGGATTGGTCCCTCCGCGTCACGCTCGCGTTCCGGCGTGACGGCGGACAGTGGCGGCTCGTGCACCGACATGCGGACGCGCTAGTCCACACCGTGGGTTGGAAAACGCTCTCGCAGCTCGCGCGCGGCGAGTTAGCGGACTGATCTACCCGTCCAGCAGTACGTGAACCAACCCACCCCGACCCCAACGCGAAGTGGATCCCGGCGCGCTGAGGTCTCTGTTGCGGTGCTAACAGTTGCAGGATGCCTGTGGCTGGTCGGCGTCGGCTGGCGGGCTGTCCCAACCCGAGACGAACCATCGGACCGATCCGGCGGCTGGGCGTATAACCGCCGGTTGATGGTGCCGATGTTGCCCCCGTAGACGTGGATTCCGACGGTGGGCTCGTCGCCGACGGCCGTGACGGCATGGACGTCGTCGTCGGTGGTACAGCACACGGTGACTTGCCCGCGTTTCCAGTCTTGCTCGCCGATCGGGGTCAAGGCTGTGCCCGACTCAGCCGCTGTGGGCTTGAGCTAGCGGAGCTCGCGTCCGACTCGGGAGTAGATTCCGACCACACCCCGTGTCTCATGTGAGTGCACGGGTGTGCGTTGACCTATGTTCCAGACCACGCACGCCAGTGACCCAGCTTTTGTCGGGGGCAGTGTGGAGCGGTACAGGCGCTCGTTCGATGGTCGGGTGACCTCCGGGGGGAGCCGGTAGCCGCCGGCCAACAGAGCAGACAGCCGCCTCCGCAACCAGGTTCGTGATCTCGTGCTCGTCGTCGACGCTGCTGATCAACGACGCCACGTCGGTGATGAAACTGTCCAAGGTCTCTGTTGTCATCGTGACCCTCCCTGCGGCCTTGGTCGCCTTCGCGCTCACCGGCTCTTGGCCGTGAAGGTCAGGTGCGTGACGCCGCTCGGGGTTGATACCGCCTCGATGTCGTAGGTCTCCTCGAGAGCCTCCAGGCCGTCCCAGATCCGGACCCCGCGGCCCAGCACGATCGGCACCACAACCAGGTGCATGTGGTCGACGAGTCCGGCGGCGACGAAGTCGCGTATGACGGTGGATCCGCCACCGATCCGCACGTCCTGACCATCGGCCGCCTCACGGGCCTGCTCGAGCGCCTCGCTCGGCGTGGCGTCGAGGAAGTGGTACGTGGTGCCGCCCTCCATCTCGATCGAGGGTCGCGGCCGGTGCGTGAGCACGAAGGTCGGCGTGTGGAACGGCGGGTTGGGTCCCCACCAGCCCTTCCAGTCCGGGTCGTCCTGCCAGCCGGGCGGGCCGAACTTGTTGGCGCCCATGATCTCGGCGCCGATGCCGAGCTCGTTGCGCGTCGCGAAGGCATCGTCGGCGCCGACGGTGCCGCCCGAGCTGCCGCCCATCTCGTGGAAGAACCGGGTGGCGAACATCCACTCGTGCAGACGCTCACCCGCGTGCCCGAACGGCGCGTCGGCGGACTGGGGCTCGCCGGTGCCGTAGCCGTCGAGCGAGATCGAGAAGTTGTGGATGCGGACTTCGGACATCGGAGCACTCCTTCGTGACCTACCAGTTGGCCGTCAGCATGAACCAACCGATGCATGACGTCTAATGCCGATCTTATGGCAATGACATTAATATCCTTGATCTAACCGTCGTCGGTCTCGCTGATTGCGCGATGGAAGTGGATGACCCCGTGCTGCAGGTCGACATCTTCCCAACGCAGAGCACGCATTTCGCCTCGCCGAGCCCCGGTCGTGGTGGTAACCCGATGAATGCGCCCCAGTCGGGACCACGATTAGCGGCCGCCTCGATCAATCGGGCTGCGTCAGTAGCGGACGGCGGTTGAGGCTTGGCGGGATTGCGCTCCGGCCTTACTGCCTGCTCGGCTGGGTTGACCGAGATCCATCCCCAGCGAACGGCGCTGGGGAGGGCGCCGCTAAGGTGGTCCCGGCATCTACGTAGCTCGGCGTAGAACGACTCCAGCATCTCCGCGTTTAGACGAGCGACCTTGAGGGATCCCAGCAATGGACTGATGTGCTTATGCCTGATACTCCGGTAGCTGATCTTCGTGGTGCCCTCCACATCGATTGTCGCGAGATTCTTGTCGAGCAGTTGGTCGACGGTGGCTGACGTCCGCGGGTGACGCTTCTCGTCCACCTGGTTTTGTAGCCGGGGTCAGCGTCTTCTCGGGCGCGGCCCGGGCATTCGGCTCAGGAGGAATCGTCTCCCGAAGGTAGATCTGCTTCTTAGTCAGCGGGTCAATCCCGCCGTACACACGAACTCGCAGAGCCCCAGAGGGCAGCTCCTAGATGCTCCCTCGAGGCCGTTTCCGTCGGCGAGTCGATGCCCCACAGATCGCCACCATACATACAACTCATGCCACGTTGCATGCCACGCAACGCCCGCTGAACCTCCTGCAGCGACGTTTCCGCTGGTCAGAGTGGTCGGGCTGGCCGGATTCGAACCGGCGACCCCTTGACCCCCAGATCGGTGGGAAATGCACGAACTGCGAAAACAGCGAGTACCGAGGCCAGAAACCGCTTCTACGTCCCCGGATTTCGCGCCACTTGCCTGTTTCTGGTCCCCACAATGTCCCCACTGGTCCCCACGGTTGAGTGACTGCGCGCCAGCGTCAGTTTCAGCTTGTCAGGTGATCGGATGCCGCCTGCTGACGGCCGGGTAACGATGGACTGATGTGGCGTCTCGTATACCCGCGCCATGGGGCCGGCAGCTCCCATGTGGCTTGCGCCGGTCAGAAGCTGGCCAAGGCCAGTTTGAGCCACAGAAACTGCTCGGGGATGGCCGGAGGCGATCACGGCCTCCAACAGAGCCTGAGCTTCCTTACGGTCACCTAGTTCACTCAAGAAACGGGCGAGCGCGACCTGCGCGATCGGTGACCAGTACGTATGACCGACGTCGATGGCTGCCCGGTGGTCGGATCTTCGTTGCGGAGGCTTCGGGGAGCCCGCCCAAACTCCCCTACTCCGTTGGCGCCTTGCGCCGATGGTCCCGATCCGCTAACCGCCTCATTCGTCGGCCGAAAGTCGGCAACAGTGCTCATGTCAACTGATGACCACCCAGCGCTCGACAACTGACCGCCCGCGTAACCATGCCAATCGGCCCGCAACACCCACCATCTTCTGCGGACAGCCATGGCATGGAAGGGGGGAGCGATTCGACGGCATGCGGATCGCAAACTCGATAGCGCGCGCGACGGTGGGCGATGGGAGAAGATTGGGAAACGAGCACGCGTCAGGACACGCCCCAACACGAGTGAACAAGCACCAACCCTCGCTCAGCGCGAGCCGTCGTATCGCGGCTCGCTGATGCCCGGCCACGTTCACAACGAGGGGGTCGAACCGGGTAGGCGTCTACACCGATGCCCTGTCCGGCAGATCGTGAGCTGCTTCGGGACCTTCGACACTTGGCAACGGGTGCAGGAGATGCGACAACCCATGGTGGCCTTCCTTGGAGGTGGCACGATGCGCGGTCTGATTCCCCGCACCGCGGTGGCGGTCGGTGCAGCAGTGGTGTTGCTGGGTCCTGCGGTCGGAGCGGCCAGCAGCAGTGGCACCGCGGACGCAATCGTCGCTCCTGGCCGGAACGGCAAGATTGTCGTGGGGCAGGTCTTCCCGAATTTCGGCTTCACGATCAATCCCAACGGCTCTGGGCGGCATAGGATCGGGCCACCGGGCCGAACGACATGCATTGGCTGGTCGCCCAACGGCCGCAAGGTGCTATGCAACGTATGGGGTCAGAACCACGTGCAGCCCGCGACCGCAAACCCGGACGGGTCGGACTTCCACCTGCTGAACCCAGCCCGCAAGCTGGATCTGTTCTGTCTGTCTTGGTCACCGGCCGGGCGGCGGCTGTTGTGCCACAGCGAGGGGATGCAGAACCCGGCGCGGGCCGGTCTGTACTCGATGAGAGCGGCGGACGGGCGAGGACTTGTGCGCATCACCGCCTCCCCGAGTGGCTTTTTCGATAATGGGTACGACTTCTCCCCCAACGGCTCTCGCGTCCTGTTCGCACGATTCGGCCCCCACGACCACGGCGTGCTGTTCTCGGCGCGCAGTAGCGGAACGGGGAGGAGGGTCAGCTTGAGCCCGCCGCGGTTGTCGGTGATTGATCTGGGGTTCTTTGACCGCGTCGGGGCAGACTGGTCACCTGATGGATCACGTGCCGTGTTCGCGGCGTTCAACCCGTCGATCAATAAGACCGGCCTCTTCGTCGTGAACGCCAACGGCACCGGACTCCGTCGCGTCACACCGTTGAGCATGGGTGCGATTTCTGCCCAGTGGTCGCCTAGGGGGAATCTCGTCACCTTCACTAGTTGCTGCACGAAGATTCAGGTGTTTGTGGTGAACGTCAATGGCCGTCATCTGCGGCAGTTGACGTTCTCCGGAAAACGTGCGCAATCGTTCACCCCGGTGTGGTCGCCGGATGGGCAAAAGATTCTGTTCCAGCGAGCGTTCTTTCATGGTGACACGCCCACAGGCGGCGCGTTGTACACGATCAGGCGCAACGGCGCCGATCTGTCTCGGGTGACCAAGCTCCCGACAGCTGTCTTCACCCAAGGCGGAGCGTTCTTCTACTCGTGGGGAACAGCAAAACCCTGAACCCACCGTCACCTCAACCAACAACCACAACCTACGCTGCGCGCCCGCTACGCGCCCCGTCTAGAGAGCCTCACAACCTCCGCCGCCGGACCGTCGACCCAAATCACGCCGACAGCTCCGCCGGCCCTGTCAGGATCCTGAATGACGTACACGTAGGGGATCCTCAGCCAACTGCGAGACCGCCTCGATGTCGCTGGAACACCCGTCTGCGTGCATCTAAATCGCCGGTCTACGCATTACCATCCCAACTCACAGTAAGTGGTGCGGGGTGCCTTGCCAGACGTAGTGGAGGCATCGGGCCCGATCCGGGTCCTTTGGCCCGCTGAGCGATGAGGGCGGGGACGCTCGACGCCATGAGCACGACGAACCCGGCGACCTGATTCACATCGACGTGAAGAAGCTCGGCCGCGTGCCCGATAGTGGCGGTTGGCGGTACCTGCGGCGACAGCAGGGCAACCGGAACCGTCACCTCACCACCACTCGTACCGCAGGGCCACACGCTAAGGCGGTCGAGGTGCCGTCTGCCGTCAGACCCTCGGCCGGCGGGGCCGCTGTGTAATTCTCCGTATATGCTGCACTTCAGTCCCCGTCGAAGTAACTCAACCGGAAAGCCCAGCAGCCAATCCGGCTGACGAGGTTCGAACTGCTCCTCATCGCACCCCGCCGGTCATGCGGCTGGCGGAGGCCCTGGAGCGCCAGTCTGTGCCGGCCAAGTGCGTCAAGAGCACCCAAAGCCGTCTGGAACGTGTCCCGTCAAGCCACCGAAGGCGGCCCGTGAGACCGGCTCTTGCACCCTCTGACCTGCACCGATATCAATTCGAAGCCCTCATTCGCGTGGTCGGGCTGGCGGGATTTGAACCCGCGACTTCTTGACCCCCAGAACTATGCGCCACGCACCACCAGCGAAAACAGCGACAAGCGGAACCGAATTTGGGCGCTCGTACTGCTGTTTTCACCTGATTTGCCGGTGGCCATGTCCCCAGCATGTCCCCACCGTGTCCCCGGAATGTCCCCGCCCTTGATAGCTCATGCAGCCGCGGGCCTGTCCCTATGCGGCAGCTGACGCCGTTCGGCGTGCCGGTCAGCGGATCACCCGGAATCGCAAGTGGGTGGCGTTCGGGGTCTCGGTCACGTTGGTGCGCTCGAGTTGGAACTGGCCGCCAAGGTGCTCGAACAGCCGGGTGCCGCTGCCGGGCAGGAGCGGGGCTAGGTGGATCTGGATCTCGTCCATCAGGCCGGCGGCAAGGCACTGCTGAGCGGCACTAGCGCCGTGTACGCCGACCACCTTGTCGCCCGCGGCGGACTTCGCTTGCTCGACCGCACTGTGGATGCCGTCGGTGACGAAAGTGAAGACCGATGGCGCCCGGACGGTCTCCGGGGCGGGCGGATTGAGGGTAAGGACGAAGCAAGGCATCGGCCCTGCCGGGCCGCCGTCGCCCCAGCCGCCGTCGCCCTCGGCCAGGTTGTAGGACCGTCGACCCATCAGGATCGAGCCCACGTGCTCGCCCATCTCGGCCATCAACTCGCTGTCGCGTGGGTCCGGGTCGTGCAGCCACCGGTGCAGGACGTTCCCGCCGTCTCCCAGCTGTCGTTCGCGGGTGACGTTCGGCCCGGTAACGAACCCGTCCAGCGACATCGAGATTCCCGAAATGACCTTGCCCATGATCTCTCCTGGTGAGTTTGGCTGTTCGGCTGGTTTGGTTACGTCGTCGCCAGGTCGACCGCGACGCGTCGGTCGCCACCCGACAGCAACGAGTAGGACCTTGCCCGTGCGCGGTAGAGCCGATGCCGGGCAGACCCGACGACGTCGGCGACGCGCCACGGTCCGATGTCTTGGGCCTCCGACCGCGCCGAATACGTCGCGATCGCCGACTCGACCTCGTCCGCACCGACCTCCTCGGCGACGGCGTCGAGGTAGAGCGCCTGTGCCGAACCGGGCACCACCGTCGAGTCGAACATGACGATGCCGATCTCTGGCCGGGCGGCGATGTTGCGCGAGTGCCGAGCGTCCGGTCGCGACACCCAAAGGAAGGCAGCGTAGGCATTGTGGGTAAACCAGACCGGGCTCGCCCACGGCATACCGTCGCCATCGGCCGTGGCCAACGTCAGGTAGCGGTTCGCGTCAATGATCTGCCTCGCGTCCTTGCCGAGGTCGCGTTCGTCGCCCACGTGCCGTCTCCTGCCTGGTCCTGTGCGTGGCGTAGTTTCTAGTGGCGACACACAGGCCGGGCCTAAAGATTCGGCCTATGATCAGCAACTCAGCAATGCTGGCACGCTATGCCTCAGTCGTTCGGCCGTGGGGACCGAATGAGGAGGGCTACGTGATCCGCATCCACCCGGAGGTCGTTCGAACTTCGTGAAGAAGCAGAAGTACTACCCATGAGCACGGTGTAGCAAGGGGGTAGCGCCGGATTTTGTTCCATCCGAGTGACCGGCCGACCTGGACGCGAAACCCCCGACTCCGGGCGCGGAGTCGAGGGCTACGCAGCTTGACGGACGGGCCGGATTTAGCACCATGGACTCGCCATGGCGCCTTGGTCAGGTGCCGGGGCAGACGGCCGGACGGTCGTCCGGGTTACCGGTGCACTGGCCAGAGTGACCGGCGCCGTTTCCTCCGTTGGTGGGCGGCGACGGGTTACCCATCGCCGGGGCAGCAACCCCGACGAGGATGGTGGCGGCAAAGACAACCGCCGTGATTCTGCGCTTCACGATTTTCTCCATAGTGAATAGACGTCGTGGTGGAAGGCGAACGCCTCAGAGGTTGGGATGCCGCGCGACTCTTCTAGGGAACGGCGGCAGTCACGGAACGTCAATGGCCTACAGCCCCCCTCGTGCGGCCGATGGTCCCGATCCCGGTGACCCGCTCCTTCGTCGGCAGAAAGTCGGCAACGGTGCTCATGTCAAGGGATGACCACCCGCACCGGTCGACAGCCGACTCCCGAGTGAACCATGCCACTCGGACAGCCCCGACCCACATCGGCTTCAGCGGACGTCACTCACGTCTGTCGCGCAACCCGCGTGCCCTCTACGTGCCCACCCGGCCAGGAAACGGCGAGATTCACGGAAAGAGCGGCAGATCGGCGACTCTCATTGCCCTCTATAGGTGGGGCAAACCGCTCCGAGCAGGCAGTTCCTAAGCTGACAAGGGTTCGATTCCCGTCACCCGCCCCACCAGCATCAAGCCCAGGTCGGAGCCGGTTTCCCGGATGACCTGGAACTCATGCCGCCAGACCTGCATGTACGGCTCAATAGCGTTGAGTTTGCCCGTTGGCAGCTTGCAAACGTCTTGCGGACTTTGTGCGGACTGGGACCTCAGACTCTGGTCGCATTGCCGCCGCAGGTGTAAGACGGTGACGTAGCACAGCGGCCCCGCCAGGGGTGTTGGCAGATCGGGGTGTTGGCAGATAGCTGACAGGGCCTCGGATTCCATTTGCAAGGAGGCCCACCGTGAGCGATCAGTTCGATCGTGTCCACCTCGGCACCGATACCTCGGGCCGGGACATCACTATGACCCGGCGCGCGAAGCTCATGTTCGACATCGCATGCGAGCACGCCGATGTCAACCCAACCATCACCCAGGGCTCTTTCATGGGCGAGAACGCAGCCCCAGAGTCCAGCCACACCCACGACAAGGCCGGCTGCATCGACACCCGCACCTTTGATCTCACCGACGACGAGATCAGGCGACTCATCCACGCCGGCCGTTCCATCGCCGCCGTCAACTTCCACCGCGTCCCGCCGGTGTTTGACGAAGAGCACATGCATTGGCTGTTCCTCGGCGACTCTCCCATGCACCCAGAAGCCGAGGCCCAAGTCACCCAGTACAAGAACGGTCTCGATGGCGTCGGCCGCCCAGATCCTTTCTTCCGACCTGACCCGCTGGTCACCACCTTCAATTACGACGCAATGCTGGCCCAGGAGGGTGAGATGAATCTGAACGACAAGCTGTTCCCCGACCGCGAGGACTCTCCGACCGTCCGGGAGGCTCTGGTGGCTGCGAACCAGGCCGAGCGGAAGGTCACCAAAGTACTCGATCGGCTCGCCGACTTCCGCAAGGCCAACGCCGAACGCGACGCGGGCTTGGCAAACCAGCTCGACCGGATCGCCGACGCAGTGCAGGACGACGCCACTAAGGAGCAGGTGCGGCGAGTCATCGCCGAGTTGCGACAAGAAGACCGCGACGTCCCCCAGCCGGAACCGGTATGAGAAAGGCGACCCCGGCTAGCCGGCGGCGAGGCACGCCGCTCGCCCTCTAGCGCAACGAACTGGACCATAGTCTGATGTGGCTGATGCCCGACATCTCACACCACCAGGGCCACCACACCCGCGCCGACTTGGAGCTTGCCTCCACCCGGGCGGACTCCATCATGTTCAAAGCCAGCCAGGGCACCGGCTTCGTCGACCCCGAGTTCATCTCCAACGCGAAGGCGATGAATGCCGCCGGCGCGCTCGGCGTGCCGTGGGGGGCCTACCATTTCGTCGACCCGGGCCACGGCAAGGCGCAGGCCGAACACTTCCGGGACGTTGTCGCCCGCGTACCCGGCTGCCGGTTCTACTGCATCGACTGGGAGGCCGGCAGCCGAGACACGGTGCTCGCTCTCGCCGATCGGCTCCTCGAACTCGTCGACCGCCCAGTCGGTGACTACATCGGATCGCATGCCCGGGCAAACGGCGGTCAGCTCCCCCGGATGAGTTTCCACATGGTCCCGCAATATGGACCTGCCCGCATCGATCCGCATTTCGCGACTGATCCGCTGTCGGCATGGCAGTACACCGACGGCGACACCAACGGCACCGACTGGCGCGCCGGAGTGCCCGGTATCGGCCATTGCGACATGAGCGCCGTGTTCCGGCCCCAAGACTTCGGATTCGGAGAAGACATGCCCATCACCAAAGAGGAAGTGGACAGGATCGCCGCCGCATCCGCGGCCGCCATCGCGCGGCGGGAGATCCGACCCGGACTCACCGCCGCCCAGGCATGGCGGGACGCCAACGTCACCAGGGCCATGCTGACGAAACTGCCGGCGACGATCGCCGACGAACTACCCGACGAATCAGGGCTGACAAAAGAGCAGGTCGAGGCAGCGGCAACCCGCGCCATTAGAGCCGTACTCCGCGAGCTGGACGAACCGCCAGTATGATTCGGATCTCGGGTCCGTCCTAGTGCCGCTCGTACCTCCGATCGCAGCACTCGCGCTACCTCGAGTTCGTCTACTAACCCGCCTCCGACAGGCACCGTCAGTAGCGGCGTGAGCCGGCATCGGTCCTAGCACCTTGATGCGGCGCTGGCCACCACCCGAGCCAAAGCCTGCCAGCGTGACGGGTTTGCCAGCAGCAGATCAGCAGCGGGTCCAGGATGCCGGGACAAGCGGCGGCAACAACCAGCACTCAGACCGACGTGAGACATGGCATCTCGCCATCCAAGGCCACGCCGCGACAACGCCAGACCGCGTTCGGGACGAAGGGATCAGCGACCACCGACGACGACCCTGGCGTGCCCTCTACGTGCCCAGTCGATCGGGAAGCAGCGGAGAATCGCGGTCAGAGTGGCACGTCGGCGAAGCCATTCCCTCTCTATATAAGGACAATCAGCACCGAGCGGGCCCTTCCCATCCTGGTGGTGAGTGGCGCGGAGGCATGCCGGCTGGTGCCATCCAGTATCGACGTGTCTCAGCCCGGACGCATTGGGAGGGCCGTCCAGACGCGGTGCGGGTCCCGGCCGATGAGTCGTGAAGCGGCACCCGCGCCACTCCCGCCACGTTAGGCGAGCGGTCCGAAGAAGGTCTGTAGGGTCCGCGGCGAGCAGCTCCAGGGCCTCCATTGCCGGGAAGTGTAGGCCGCGGTCGTACTCGCTCCAGTGCGCGTCCTCGGCGGCGGGGATCAGTCGGCGTACGGTCTCGTCGGCGCTGAACACCGCGAAGCCCTGCGGTACGGCGGTTGAAGACAGCGCGTTCGAATCGGGCTTGTCGCTCGAAGCGTTCGTCTTCGAAGATCGTCAGATGAAACTTCGTATTTATGAAGCTGGCCGGACCGTAGAAGGTCACCTGGCGGAAGAAAGCATTTCGTGCGAAATCGGCGCCATCAAACGTTGCATCCTTTGACTGACGATCCAAGCGTTGTATTTCCTGTACAAAACTTCGCAAGAACCTGAGGGCTCGTAAGCAAACATCGCCAGCTCTCAGGCCGCAGAGCAGGGACATACACCTTCGCCATCTCAACCCAGCCTCCTGATGGAGAGTGCGTCAAGCGTGCCGCCAATCCCGAGGGCTCACTCCCCCGGGTTTCGTGCGACTTGCTCCCGTGTTAGTCCACGAACGCTCCCCGAGTGTCCCCGCTGGTCCCACCTGGCGAGCAGTCGTCGCCGACCCGGGACAGGGCTGCGGAGCTGAGCGCCGTTGCCCGATGTCGTCAGTCAAGGGCCGAGAATGCCTCGTACACCATCCACGCTGGCCAGAAAATCCCCTGGAACAAGGCCAGCACATACTCCCAAAATCCGTTGGCCTGCTGCCAGAAATACACCCAGGCACCGAAGATGCCAAGCCCGTAGATGGCGCCACCACTGGCCGTCGCGCCGGAGTTGCTACTCACCTTCGGACTCTCCTCTCCTCGACATGTGCCACGTCGCCAAGCGTTTCCAGTTCGTTATCTGGGCGGCGGACGCCTACCGGGTGCAGCAGCATATGGGAGCAGCCTAATCCGGTGGTGTGAATGGTGCGGACCTACCGCAGCCGGTTCGGGTGAATGAGAGGGGCTTGCGATGCGGCGACGCCGGGGCGAGCTCGCGGCCAAGCCGGCGCAAGGCAGGCTAGTGCCGCTCGATCGGCGCGGCCAGGCATTCGAGTGGACGTCTTAGCTTTGGTCGCCGTCAGAGCACCGACACAAGCAGGCTGACCGCAGACTCCTGACGGGCGATTGTTGCCTTGTCGAACGGCGCCGACCAGCTCAGGCCATATTGGTCTTCGGCGTTGCGGGCGTGCTCGTACGCGCTGCGGGCCTGGGCTTGCAGGTATTCGTGGTACGGATGCCGGGACAGTACGGCGTCGAGTTCTGCGAGGTTGCGGGCGAAGATTCCCTTGAACGCGGCCTGGTCCTCGTTGCAGGTGCCGGCCGGCTCGCACGGCTCGGTGAGCACACCGTCGACGGTCAGCTGTGGGCTCTGGATCACCGCGTCGGCGATCTGGCGTGCTTCGGCCAGGTAGGTTCGGTCGTCGGTGGCGCGGTACAGCTCGGCAAGCCCGCCGAGGATGACGCCCTGGTTGTACGTCCAGGTGGTGCCGCCGTTGTTGTCGCAGCCGCCGCTTTGGGTGTTGAGCCCGTCGTTGATCAGGTTGTTGGCGTTGATCATGCCGCTGTCGCGGAACCATTCCCAGGCCTCGACCGCGTGGTCGAGGTAGGCCCGGTCGCCCGGGATCCGGTTGTGCAGCGACGCGGCGAGCTTGATGTAAAGCTCGATGCTGATGGCGTTCTTGTACGTCCGGTTCGGGATGTCCCACCAGACGCCGCCGCCGCACACGTCGTCCCAATAGTCACGGATGTACCGCTCGTCGAGTTCGGCGATGTCGAGGTACTTCCTGCGGTGGGTCAGGTCGTACGCCCGGACCATCGCGAGCCCCCACCATCCGGTGTCGTCGGTCGAGTCGGCGCGGAATTCGCCACCGCCCTGGGGCCACCACGGCAGCGGCTTGCGCTGGATCTCGACGGTGTGGTCGAGGACCCACCGGTACTTCCGGTCGCCGGTCGCGACGATGTAGTCGAGCAGCGCCTGCAGGGCGTTGCCGGACTGCCACCAGGCGGAGCCGGGCTGCCACCAGGCGGTTTCCGGGTCATACATGTCCATCATCGCGTCGACCGCCCGGGCGGCGCGCTCGTCTCGGCCTGCTGTCGCGGCCGCGTTCGAGGCGGACGCGGACTTCGATGTGGCCGGGGCCAGCGCTCCGGCGGAGAGAGCACCGGCCGCGATGGTCGCGATTACCGCCGTCGTTATCCGTGCCCGTCGGTGTCGAGCCACCATTGTCCGCTCCCGTCTGTCGCGATTCGTCTTGCCGAGTCTGGCAGGCTGTGATCGACTATGACAAGAGTCACTCAATCTCATGCGTGAGATTGCTCGACATCGAACGAATGGATAGCGGTGGAGATGATCGCCAGTCGACGTCACGAGCTGATCCTGCGGATGTTGCGCACCGACGGCCCGGCCGCGGTGTCGCTGCTGGCCAACCGTCTGGAGGTCAGCCAGGCGACGGTACGGCGCGACCTGGGCCAACTCGCCGAGGCCGGGCGGCTGACCCGCGTGTACGGCGGAGCGGTCGCCGTCCCGGACCATGACGAGCCGTTCGCCGACGTGGCCGCGGTCCGGGTCCCTGAGAAGGATGCCGTGGCCGAACAAGCCGCAGAGCTCATCACCGACGGCGATGTCGTGCTGCTCGACATCGGCACCACCGCCCACCGACTGGCTCGCCAGCTGCACCACCGGCCGCTCACTGTCATCACCAGCAGCCTCGCGGTCTACGAAGAGCTCGCGACCGACCATGACATCGAGCTGGTCATGCTCGGCGGCACCGTCCGACGCAACTACCGATCGCTCGTCGGCTTCCTGACCGAGGACGCACTGCGGCAGCTGCGTACCGATTGGGCCTTCCTCGGCACTAGCGGAGTACGGCCAGATGGCACCGTCACCGACACCACCGTCATCGAGGTACCGGTCAAGAGGGCAATGATCGCCGCCGCGGACCGGGCCGTGCTGCTCGCCGACGCGAGCAAGTTCCCGGGTAAGGGCACCGCCCGCATCTGTGGAGCCGCCGACCTCGACGCGCTAGTCACCAACGAGGGCGCGGATCCGGACACGCTTACGGTGTTCCGCGAGATCGGCGTTGACGTACGCACCGCCTGAAGCGAGTTCCGACGGGTTCCCGAGGCACCGTAGACCCGCTCACTCGGCCCGCAGGCCGTAGGCCACACGAATCCGTCGGCGCCGGCGAGTTCGGGATGCTGGAGGCGGAAGCGGAAGCCGCCGTCCGAGGCCTGGCTCGGCAGCCGATTCGCCGGGTGCCAGGAGGCGCCGTCGTACGAGGCGTCCGCCACCGTGCCCAACGCCACCTGCCCGGCACGGTTGGCGTACACGGAGCCCAGTCGAGCAGGTCGAGGGGCAGGTCGTAGCCTGCGGAGCAAACCTGTGGGTTCAGGGTTCCGTCAAGTGGGGCAGTGTCCCCAATGCGTCCCAGTTGGGCACCCACGGTCGCTACCTCAACGGTACAGACGCCTCCGCGAAGGCGCCCTGACCTGCGCTGATGGCAGACAGGGTCGTTCGCGGATCGAGTCGGGCTGGCCGTGTTCTGGTTCAGGACATCCCGGACTGGTGTCTCCCGACATGCCGGACTGATGTCGCAGGATATCCCGGACTGACGCGCTGCTCGGCTCCAGCGTGCGGGGATGTCTGTTATCCGATTGCTGATCACCGCTGTGGTGGTC
>JBKOYM010000148.1:0-35262 GCA_046725375.1 Actinomycetota bacterium | reverse complement strand
CCGATCCCGCGGAAGAAGTGCGCCAGCCGCTCGCCGAGGGGTGCGCCGCCGGAGATGGCGTACTCCACCTTGCCGCCGAGCGCGGCCCGAAGCCTGGCGTAGACCAGCCGATCGAATATGGCGTGCCGCGCCCGTAGCAGCAGACCGACCCGTGACCCGTCTTGCGCCTGGCTGAACCGGATCGCCGTCTCGGCCGCGGCGTCGAAGATGCGCCCCTTGCCCTCGGCGTGGGCCCGCTGACTCGCGGTGTTGACGACCTGTTCGAAATCGCGCGGCACCGCCAGCAGGAACGTCGGCTGAAACTCCGCCAGTGTCGACGTCAGCTCCTTGATGTTGGACGTATGGCCGAGCCGGACGCCGGAGCGCATGCATCCGACCTGGATGATTCGCGCGAAGACGTGCGCCAGCGGCAGGAACAGCAGCGTCGACGCGTCGTCGAGCTCGAACAGGCGCTCCAACTCGACGGTGGCGACGCCGAGCTCGAACATGAAGTTGCCGTGCGTGAGGACGCAGCCCTTCGGACGGCCGGTCGTGCCGGACGTATAGATGACCGTGGCCCGACTGTCGGGCGTCACGGCGGCGCGTCGGTGCTCGGCCTCCTCGTCGGTGATGCCGGTGCCCAGAGCCTCGATGGTCTTGATCGCCTCGCTGTCGATCGCCCAGACGTGTCGAAGATCGGGAGCCTGCTCCCGTACCTCGGCGACGCGGCCGTGATGCTCGTCGGTTTCGACCACGCAGGCGACCGCGCCCGAGTCGCCGAGGATCCATCCGATCTGCTCGGTCGACGACGTTTCGTAGATCGGCACGGTCGCCGCGCCGATCCACCAGATGGCGTAGTCGACCAGCGTCCACTCGTACCGGGTCTTCGACAACAGAGCGACTCGGTCGCCCGGCTCGATGCCGGCGCCGATCAGCCCCTTGGCGACGGCGACGACCTCGCGATGGAAGGCGGCGAAGTCGACGTCTTCCCACACACCGGCCCGTTTGCGGCTGAACCCGATGGCCTCGGGGCACTCGCGGACCTGCCGCAGCACGTCGTCGGTGAGGTTGCCGACCGCCGGCACGTGATACGTGGCGGGGTTGGCGAAGGCGCGCATCTTCCTCCCCTCCGTGGCCGAAAATCGGCGAAGCAATGCGTTGGCGTGCCTCGCGGGCAGGCTACAGTCTTCAGCGGTGACCTGTGGTAGGAGTCCGAATCGTGCCCCTTCTCGACATCGTCGACGAGACCTTCGTGGTGGCCTCGCCGGCCGCGGTGCGAAAGCTGTGGTGTGACGAGGCCGAGTGGGACAACCGCTTCACCGAGATCACCTTGCGGTGCTACGAGGACCGCGGGCTGCAGGGCAAGCGGTGGTACATCACCGGCACGATCGTGGGTTCGGCCGAGGTCTGGCTCGAGGAGTTCGGCGACGGGGTGCTCGTCCACGTCTACGTCCGGGCCGACCCGGCGCCGACCTTCGGTGGGGCGCCGCTGAAGCCACGACAGGCCCGCCGGGCCCGCCGGCAGTTGTGGAAGCGGTACGCACGGCCCTTGAAGCGTTGGGGTTTCGCGATCAAGGACCGAGCGGAGGGTCCACGATTGGCGGGCGAGCCGTCGCCGCGGGCGGACCCGGACGGAGTAGTCTCCGCCGTCAGAAGCGGCACGACTCCTCGGGAGGACAGCGATGGGCGACCAGACGACCGGTGAAATCGTGATCGCCGCCGCACCGGCGGAGATCATGGCGGTCATCGCGGACTTCGACGCCTATCCGGACTGGGCCACTGGCGTGAAGCAGACCGAGGTCGTCGCAGACGGACCCAACGGACGGGCCGAACAGGTGCGGTTCGTCCTCGACGCCACGCCGATTCGCGACGAGTACGTGCTCGCCTATGTATGGGACGGCGACGACTCGGTCACGTGGACATTGGCCGAGGGCCGCATGATCAAGGCGATGGACGGCGCGTACCTGCTCCGCGACAACGGCGACGGTTCGACGCGGGTCACGTACAAGCTCGCGGTCGACGTCGCCATCCCGCTGATCGGCCTGCTCAAGCGCAAGGCCGAGAAGGTCATCATCGACACCGCACTCAAGGGCCTGAAGAAGCGCGTCGAGGCCTGACCCCGATCCGGCCCGGCGATCCGCCTCACCTGGCCCGGCGATCCGCCTCACCTGGCCCGGCGATCCGCCTCACCTGGCCCGGCGATCCGCCTCACCTGGGCGCCATCTCGGGCGGATCGGCGGTCCATCTCGGGCGGATCGGCGGGGCCTGCGAAGGCGGACCGACTAGTCTCACGCCTTATGCGTGTGCTCCTGTTCACCGGCAAGGGTGGCGTCGGCAAGACGACGGCCGCGGCCGGCAGCGCCATCGAGGCCGGCCGGCGCGACCTGCGGACACTCGTAGTCTCGACCGACGCCGCACACTCGCTCGCGGACGCCTTCGACACCCCGATCGGCGCCGAGCCGACCGAGGTCGACCGGCACGTCTGGGTGCAGCAGGTCGACACCCAACGACGATTCGAGCGATCGTGGGAGGACGTGCAGCGCTACCTGCGGTCGGTGCTCGACGCGAGCGGCGTCGATCCGATCGCGGCCGAGGAGCTGACCGTTCTGCCCGGTGCCGAGGAGGTGCTGGCGCTACTCGAGGTGCGCGAGCAGGTCCGAACGGGGGAGTGGGACGTCGTCATCGTCGACTGCGCTCCGACCGCCGAGACGCTGCGACTGCTGGCGCTGCCGGAGGCGCTGTCGTGGTACATGGAGCGGGTCTTTCCGGTCGAGCGCCGGGTCATCAAGGCGCTGCGACCGATGCTGGCACGGGCCGCCGGGGTACCGATGCCGCACGACGCGGTGTTCGAGGCGGTCGAGCGGCTGCATCGTGACCTGGGCGAGGTACGTGACCTGCTCACCGGCCCCGATGCGTCGGTACGCCTCGTGCTCACCCCCGAGTCGGTCGTCGTCGCCGAGGCGCGTCGGGCCTTCACAACCCTGTCGCTGTACGGCTACCGCGTCGACGGCGTCGTCGCCAACCGCATCTTCCCTGCGGCCGAGGGCGACTCGTGGCGGCGACAGTGGGTGCATGCGCAGGCGGAGGTGCTGGCCGAGGTACAACGGTCGTTCGCCCCACTGCCGATCTGGCGCTCGGCGTACCGTGCGGGCGAACCCGTTGGCCGAGCGCAGCTCGCGTCGTTCGCCGCCGATCTCTACGGCGACGACGACCCGTTCGCGGCGGTGACGGGGGACGAGCCGCTTCGGGTTGAGCGCCGGGGGGACGATGTGATCATGAGCCTCGCCCTGCCGTTCGCCGACCGGCCCGATGTCGATTTGGCCCGACACGGCCGAGATGTGGTGGTGACGGTCGGGTCGTACCGTCGGGTCATCGCCCTCCCGTCCTCGATGCAGCGCTGCCAGGTCAAGGGCGCCAGGCTGACCGAGGGATGGTTGCGGATCCGCTTCCGACACGAGCGCGACGCCGGGCGCGATCCGTCCGAGGCTGTGGCGGCGGCCGCCGGAGCGGAGTCGACATGACCGACAGCGGCCATTCGACCGGCGACGTGGGCAGCCTCGGCGAGGAAGCGGCCAAGCTGCTCGCCGCCGCCGCGGCCTGGGCTCGAGAGCATGCTGGCGACGCGACCGGACCGGCCGCGGCGGCCAGCTCGGGGGCGGGGATCCGACTCGGCGACTGGCTATCCGCCGAGCACATCGCGACCGGCGCGCCCGAATGCAAGTGGTGCCCGCTGTGTCAGGCGATCGGCATGCTGCGGTCGGCCAGCCCGGAGGTCAGGGACCATCTGGCGTCCGCGATCGTGGTCGCGAGACAGCTGCTCGACTCGCTCGCCGAGGCCGTTCAAGAGCCGAAGCAGTCGGCGGATGTCGAGCACATCGACCTGTCGGAGGACGATTCGTGGGATTGACCGTTGGCGTTGACGTCGGTGGCACCAAGATCGCCGCGGGTGTCGTCGACGACGCCGGCCAGATCCTGGTCGAGGAAACCGAGCCGACGCCGGCGACCGACCCAGCCGCCATCGCGACCGCAATCGCCCAGGTCGTCGGCCGGCTTCGGCGGTCGTACGAAATCGAGGCGGTCGGCATCGGCGCGGCGGGGTTCGTCGACGCCAGTCGGTCGACGGTGTTGTTCGCTCCCAACATCAGCTGGTCCAACGAGCCGCTGGCGGGTCCGGTCGGCGACCGGGTCGGGCTTCCGGTCGTGATCGAAAACGACGCCAACGCCGCCGCGTGGGGCGAATTTCAGTTCGGCGCCGGCAAAGACGTCGACGATCTTCTGATGATCGCCGTCGGCACCGGCATCGGCGGCGGCTACGTGACCGAAAACCGGCTCTATCGCGGCGCGTTCGGCACCGCCGGAGAGGTGGGCCATCTGCGGGTGATTCCCGGCGGCATCCGATGCGGCTGCGGTCGTTATGGCTGCTGGGAGCAGTACGCGAGTGGTCGAGCGCTGGTGCGGGAGGCGCGCGACCGGATCGACAGCGGATTGCCGGAGGCGGCGGGCTTGTCGGATGCGGCCGACGGCGTCGCCGAACGGCTGACCGGACAGATGGTGACGAAGCTCGCGCAAGAGGGAGACCCGCTGGCTCGAGAGCTCCTGGCCGACGCGGGCCGCTGGCTGGGCGAGGGCATCGCGTCGTTGGTCACCGTGCTCGATCCTGCCGTGGTGGTCCTGGGCGGCGGCGTGGCCGAGGCGGGTGACCCGCTCGTCGAGCCCGCCCGCGCGGCGTTCGCCCGCACCCTTCCGGCGGCCGAGCACCGTACGGTCCCGGACATCCGGGTCGCGAGGTTGGGCAACCGGGCCGGCATGATCGGCGCCGCAGACCTCGCGAGGGTGCCATGACCGTCGCCACCGGGCCGACACGGCCGCGGACCGGGATGCTGGCCCGGTTGGCGATCGGCATCGACATCGGCGGCACCAAGGTGGCGGCCGGCATCGTCGACGAGACGGGTCAGGTGCTCGACCGGATGCGACGCGAGACGCCCACGACGAGTCCGGAGGCCGTCGAAGACACGATCGCCGACGTCGTCACGGAGTTGCGTCGGCATCATCGACAGCGAATCTGGGGCGTCGGCATCGGGGCCGCCGGGTTCGTCGACGCCGACCGTGCGACGGTGCTGTTCGCGCCGCACCTGGCCTGGCGCCGGGAGCCGCTGCGAGAGGCGATCCGGCGGCGCACCGGGCTTCGGGTCGTGGTCGAAAACGACGCCAACGCCGCCGCGTGGGCCGAGTGGCGGTTCGGCGCCGCCCGTGGCGAGGACGACCTGATCTGCATCAATCTCGGCACCGGGATCGGCGGCGGGCTGTTGTTCAACGGGCTGTTGTATCGGGGTCGATTCGGCATCGCCGGCGAGTTCGGCCACATGCAGGTCGTGCCGGCCGGTCATCGATGCGAATGCGGCAACCGTGGCTGCTGGGAGCAGTACGCGAGCGGCAACGCACTGGTCCGCGAGGCCCGTGAGCTCGCGGTCGCGAACTCGCCGGTGATTCATCCCCTCCTGGAGCGGGCCGGCGGCGACCCGATGGCGATCACCGGCCCGCTGGTCACGGAGGCGGCCCAGGCCGGCGATCCCGCTGCGGTCGAGTTGCTGACCGAGGTGGGGCAGTGGCTCGGCGTCGGGATCGCGTCGCTCGCCGCGGCGTTCGATCCGGGGTTGTTCATCGTCGGTGGCGGGGTGTCGGACGCCGGTGACCTGCTGATCGGGCCGGCTCGCGAATCGTTCCGCAAGACCCTGACCGGTCGTGGCTTCCGACCCGAGGCGCGGATCGTTCGTACCGCCTTGGGCAACGAAGCCGGCATGATCGGCGCCGCCGACCTGGCGAGGGTCGAGCGTCGTCGTCGGCGGCGGGGTTCGCGATCGCGGTCCCGCGCCCGCCGGCGGGCTCGAGCGGCGGCGCGACCGAGACTCGGCGTCGTGGGCGGGGCCGAACGACGGGCTAGCGGTCGACGAGCGTGACCTCGAACGTGTAGCGCTCGGCTCGATAGACGTGCCGGCCGTATTCCACCGCGCGCCCGGCGTTGTCGAAGGCGGTGCGAGTCATCGTGAGCAGCGGACTGCCACGCCGCTCGTCGAGCAGGCGTGCCTCGCGAGCCTCGGCCCGGCGGGCACCGATCTGCTGGTTGGCGACGCGCAACTGCACGCCGCCCTGGCGGAGGCACTCGTAGAGGCCCTGGGACGTGAGATCGACCGCGTCGAGGTCGAGGACGTCGACGGGCAGGTAGTTGTGCAGGAGTGCGAGCGGTTCGTCACCGACGAATCGCAGCCGTTCGAGACTCCAGACCGGTGAGCCGGCCGGCATGCGCAGCTCGTGCGCGACCGTTTCGTCTGCCTCGACGCGGGCAGAGTCGAGAACATCGGTGCGGGGCTTCTGCCCGGCGCGTTGGAGGTCGTCGTGCAAGCTGGTGAGCTCGACCGGGCGTCGGATCTGGCCGTGCACGACCTGGGTGCCGACGCCGCGCTTTCGGACGAGTAGTCCCTTGTCGACGAGCATCTGGATGGCCTGCCGCATCGTAGGACGCGACAGTCCGAGCTCGCTGGCCATCGCGACCTCGTTGGCGATTCGGTCGCCGGGTCCGAGGTCACCGTCGACGATGGCCTGTTCGAGTTGCTCGGCGACCTGGAAGTACAGGGGGACCGGGCTGGAGCGGTTGATCACGATCGACGGGCGTACGGCCATCAGTCCTCCCTCTGACGGACCGACCCAGCGTACCTCCCGTCATGTCTCGACGTCATTATGTCCTAACAAAATCTTGACACTATCGCGACGCCGTGGAGAGACTCGTGGTAGCCAACCGAGTCACGGCGGAGAGGCGTACGAGATGCAGCGAACCCGGATCGCGGCGGCACCGATCTCTTGGGGTGTCTCCGAGGTTCCCGGTTGGGGCTATCAGCTGCCAGTCGATCGGGTTCTCGACGAGATCCGAGCGCTCGGCTTGTCGGCGACCGAGTTCGGGCCGGAGGGGTTCCTCGCGGCCGATCGAGCGTCCAAGGCCGATCAGCTCTGGGTCCGGGGACTGCGCGCGGTGGGCGGCTTCCTCCCGGTCGTGCTGCACGATCCCGAGCAGGATCCGATGCGCCGCGTCGAGCAATACCTCTACGACTGCGACGGCACAGGCGCTGGTACCGTCGTCCTGGCCGCGGACACCGGCGGGGCGGGCTATGACCAGCGGCCGGTCCTCGACGAGATCGGCTGGAAGACACTGCTTGACAATCTCGACCGGATCGACGACGCCACCCGGTCGTCCGGCATCGTGGCGAGCTTGCATCCTCACATCGGCACGATGATCGAGCGACAGGGCGAGATTCAACGGCTGCTCGTCGGCTGCCGCATCGGCCTGTGCGTTGACACCGGACACCTGCTGGCCGGTGGCACCGACCCGGTGGCATTGACTCGGGCGTACGTCAACCGCGTCGTCCACGTGCATCTCAAGGACGTCGACGGCCCGCTCGCCGCCGAGGTTGCCGCCGGCCGACTGCCATTCGGTGAAGCGGTCCGGAACGGGTTGTTCCGACCGCTCGGCCAGGGCACGGTCGACATCGCGGCGATGATCGAGGTATTGGAGTCGCGCGGTTATGACGGATGGTACGTCCTCGAGCAGGACATCATGCTCGACGGCGAGCCGTCTGGCCAGGGCCCGGTCGCGAATGTACGGGCGAGCCTCGACTACCTCGAGAGGTTCGTGACATGACCGACCCGTACGAGGTGCTCACGATGGGCCGGATCGGCGTCGACGTCTATCCACTCCAGATCGGCGTCGGATTGGAGCAGGTCGAGTCCTTCGGCAAGTACCTCGGCGGCACCGCGACCAATGTGGCCGTCGCCGCCGCCCGATACGATCGCCGGTCAGCGGTCATCACGCGCACCGGCGACGATCCGTTCGGTCGCTACCTGCATCAGGCGCTGCGCGGCTTCGGCGTCGACGACCGATACGTGACTCCGGTCGCCGGCCTGCCCACTCCGGTGACGTTTTGCGAGATCTTTCCGCCGGACCATTTCCCGCTGTACTTCTATCGGCAACCGAAGGCGCCGGATCTCGAGATCCGACTCGACGAGCTCGACCTCGACGCGATTCGGTCGGCCGACGTCTTCTGGGTCACCGGCACCGGACTGTGCGACGAGCCGAGCCGGACCGCCACGATGGCCGCGCTCGAAGCCCGGGCCAAGAGCGGCATCACCGTTTTGGATCTCGACTATCGCCCGATGTTTTGGCCCGACGCGCAGACCGCGCACGAGACGATCGCGGCGGCACTGCCGCATGTCACGGTGGCGGTGGGCAACCTCGACGAGTGCGAGATCGCCGTCGATGAACGTGACCCGCGCGCGGCGGCGAAGGCGATTCGGGGCGCCGGCGTCGGCCTTGCCGTGGTGAAGCAGGGCCCGGCCGGTGTGCTCGGCGACGACGGCGCCGAAGCGATCGTCGTGCCGCCGGTCGAGGTGGAGGTCGTCAACGGAATCGGCGCCGGCGATGCCTTCGGTGGCGCGCTCTGCCACGGTCTGCTGGCCGGGTGGGATATCGCGCGCACCCTCCGCTTCGCCAACGCCGCCGGCGCCATCGTGGCGTCCCGACTCGCCTGCGCCGACGCGATGCCGACCGCCGACGAAGTCGACGCGCTGATCGAGGAACGCCGCGATGGCCGATGAGCTACTGCAGCGGCTGCTCGACGTTCGGGTGCGAACGCCGGAACGGATCGCCGAGGCCGCCGCCCGTCGGTCGCAGCCGGCCGACCTGATCGGCCAGACGGGGCGGCTGTTGCTGGTCGCGGCCGACCATCCGGCTCGCGGCGCGATGCGAGCCGGTGATCTCGCGATGGCGATGGCCGACCGGCCCGACATGCTGCGTCGGCTGGTCACGGCGCTGCAGCGGCCCGGCGTCGACGGCGTACTCGGTACGGCTGACGTACTCGAGGACCTGCTGTTGCTCGGCGCGTTGGAGTCGAAGGTCGTGATCGGCTCGATGAACCGGGGCGGTCTCGCGGGCACGGCGTTCGAGATCGACGACCGATTCACGGGCTATGGCGCCGACGCGGTGCGGGCGATGGGATGGCAGGGGGGCAAGATGCTGCTGCGCATCGATCCGGACGATCCGGCGACGCCCGGCATGTTGGAGGCGTGCGCCCGCGCCGTCGACAAGCTCGCGGCGGGGCGTCTCATGGCGATGGTCGAGCCGTTCGTCGTGCACCGGGCAGACGGCCGAATCCGCACCGAGTTGACGGCCGAGGCGGTGATCCGATCGTCGGCGGTCGCGTCCGGACTGGGATCGACGTCGGCATACACCTGGCTGAAGCTGCCCGTGATCGAGGATATGGAGTCGGTCCTGGCGGCGACGACGCTGCCGGTGCTGTTGCTCGGGGGCGAGGTGGCGGCCGATCAGCAGCAGCAGATGGCGTTGTGGCGCAAGGCGTTGGCGTCGCCGTCGGTTCGCGGCATGGTCGCCGGACGCTCGCTGCTATATCCGCCGGACGACGACGTCGCCGCCGCGGTCGACGCCACTGTGGAGCTGATGTGATGCACCGACGATCCGCCCCAGTTGGCCCGCTCATCCGCCCCAGTTGTCCCGACGGTCCGCCCGAGTTGGCCATCCCGCCACGCCATGTGGGGCGGATCGCCACGCCATGTGGGGCGGATCGCCACGCCATGTGGGGCGGATCGTCACGCCAAGTGGGGCGGATGAGCGAGGGGAGGGAGTGACATGAATCCGACGCCGACGGACTTCTACCTGCCGCGGGGGACGACCGCGCACGAGCCGTACTCGCTGCACATCACTCCGGAGCGAGCCGGTTGGGGATACTCGGGCCTCAGCATCCTGGAGCTCGACCCGGGGGAGTCGATCGCCGTCAGCACCGGCGAGGCCGAGACGCTCGTGCTCCCGCTCACGGGCGGCGCGGACGTGAGCGTCGGCAGCGAGGTCATCGTCCTCGAGGGCCGTGATTCGGTATTCGACGGCCCGACCGACTTCGCCTACGCCCCGCGCGAGGCGATCGTCACGATCCGCAGCGCCAGTGGTGGTCGGTTCGCGTTGCCGAGTGCCGTGAGCGAGCGCCGACTGCCCTTCCGTTACGGCCCGGCCGAGAAGGTGCCGGTCGAGCTGCGGGGTGCCGGCCCGGCGAGTCGCCAGGTGCACAACTTCGCGACGCCGGAGGCGTTCGACGCCGACAAGCTGATCGCCTGCGAGGTGATCACGCCGAGCGGCAACTGGTCGTCGTACCCGCCGCACAAGCACGACGAGGAGGGCCCGACGGAGAGTGTGCTCGAGGAGATCTACTACTTCGAGATCGCTGACGGGCCGCACGGGCCGGGCCTCGGTTATCAGCGCGTGTACGGGCGCCCCGGGTACGAGATCGACGTGCTCGCCGAGGTCCGTACCGGCGACGTGGTGCTCATCCCGCACGGTTGGCACGGCCCGTCGATGGCGGTCCCCGGTTACGACATGTACTACCTCAACGTGATGGCCGGTCCGGCTACCGAGCGCGCCTGGCGGATCTGCGACGATCCGGCGCACGGCTGGATCCGCCGGTCATGGGCCGACCAGGAGATCGACTCGAGGCTGCCGTACGGGCCGGAGGGAGGAACGCGATGACCGTACGCCTCACCGTGGCGCAGGCGCTCGTCCGGTTTCTGGAACAGCAGTGCGTCGAGCGCGACGGCGACCGGCATCGGTTCTTCGCCGGCTGCTTCGGCATCTTCGGCCACGGTAACGTCGCGGGCATCGGCGAGGCGCTGCTCGAGGCGACCGAGCGCGAGGGCGGGCTCCCCTATCACCAGGCGCGCAACGAGCAGGCCATGGTGCACACGGCGGTCGGCTACGCCCGCATGAAGGACCGGCTCCAGACGTACGCCTGCACCTCCTCGATCGGACCCGGCGCCACCAACATGGTCACCGGCGCCGCGCTCGCGACGGTCAACCGAATCCCGGTGCTCCTGCTGCCGGGCGACATCTTCGCCACGCGAGTCGCCAACCCCGTCCTGCAGGAGCTGGAGTACGCCGGCAGCCTCGACGTCTCGGTCAACGACGCCTTTCGCCCGGTGTCGCGCTACTGGGATCGGATCAACCGGCCCGAACAGCTGCCGTCGGCGCTGCTCGCCGCGATGCGGGTGCTCACCGACCCGGCCGAGACCGGCGCCGTGACGTTGGCGCTCCCGCAGGACGTGCAGGCCGAGGCTCACGACTGGCCGGGCGATCTGTTCGCCGAGCGGGTCTGGCACGTCACCCGACCGGCGCCGGAGCCGGTGGCCCTCGCGCGAGCGGCCGATCTGATCCGGTCGGCGAGGCGGCCGCTGATCGTGGCGGGCGGCGGTGTCATCTACTCCGACGCCAATCAGGCGCTCGACCATCTGGCGTCCGCGACCGGCATCCCGGTCGCCGAAACCCAAGCGGGCAAGGGATCCCTGCCCTACGATCACCCGCATACCGTCGGCGCGATCGGCGCCACCGGCACGACGGCGGCCGACCAGCTCGCCGAACAAGCCGACGTGGTGATCGGGGTCGGCACCCGCTATAGCGACTTCACGACGGCATCGCGGACCGTCTTCGGTGCCGAGGGCGTACGGTTCGTCAACCTCAACGTGGCGGCCTTCGACGCGTACAAGCTCGCGGCGCTGCCGCTGATCGCCGATGCGCGCGAGGGGCTGCGGGCCCTGGAGGGTGCGCTCGCCGGCTACACGGTCGACCCGGACTACCGCGTGGAGTCGGCCCGCCTCGCGGCCGAGTGGGACGGGATCGTCCAGCGGGCGTACGAGGGGCGCCACCAACCGCTGCCGGCCCAGGCCGAGGTGATCGGCGTCGTCAACGAGACATCACGGCCCGAGGACGTCGTCGTGTGCGCCGCCGGCTCCATGCCCGGCGACCTGCACAAGCTGTGGCGCACCCGCGACCGCAAGGGCTACCACGTGGAGTACGGCTATTCCTGCATGGGCTACGAGATCGCCGGTGGACTCGGCGTGAAGCTGGCGGCCCTCGACTCGGGTGATGATCGCGACGTTTACGTGATGGTCGGCGACGGCTCGTACCTCATGATGAGCAGCGAGCTCGTCACCGCCGTCGCCGAAGGGGTCAAGCTCATCGTGGTCCTCGTGCAGAATCACGGCTTCCAGTCGATCGGCGCGCTGTCGGAGTCGTTGGGGTCGCAGCGGTTCGGCGCCGCTTACCGCTATCGCACCGAGACCGGCTTCGACGGCGACCGGCTGCCGGTCGACCTGGCCGCCAATGCCGCCAGCCTCGGCGTCGACGCGATCGGGGTGCACACGATCGACGAGCTCGCCGACGCGCTCGACAAGGCCCGCGCCGCGACGCGCACGACCGTGGTGCACATCGAGACCGATCCGATGGAGCCGGCGCCGGACAGCCCCGCATGGTGGGACGTCCCCGTCGCAGAGGTGGCGTCGATCGACACGACTCGGCAGGCGCGGGGCGAATACGAGAAGCACAAGCAACAGCAGCGCCACTACCTGGCGACGCCGACGAGGGAGCGAGACGAAGCATGAGGACGATCGAGCACTGGATCGGCGGCAAGCGAGTCGCCGGAGACGACCCCCGTTACGGCGACGTCTACGACCCAGCGGCCGGGGCGCCGCAGGCCCGCGTGGTGTTGGGTACGCCGGCCGACGTCGATGCCGCGGTCACCGCGGCGCGGTCGGCGTACGCGTCGTGGAGCCTGTCGTCGGTGACGGCGCGGGCGCGGGTGATGTTCGCGTTCCGCGACCTGTTGGAGCGGCACGAGGATGACCTGGCGAAGCTGATCTCGTCGGAGCACGGCAAGACGCTCGATGACGCGCGCGGCGAGGTCGTGCGGGGTCGCGAGGTCGTGGAGTTCGTGTGCGGCATCCCGCAACTGCTCAAGGGCGAGTTTTCCGACCAGGTGTCGACGGGCGTCGACTCGCACTCGTTCCGGCAGCCGCTCGGTGTGGTCGCGGGGATCACGCCGTTCAACTTCCCGATCATGGTGCCACTGTGGATGCACCCGGTGGCGATCGCTTGTGGCAACACGTTCCTCTTGAAACCCAGCGAACGCGATCCTGGGGTTTCTGAGCTGGTGGCGCAGCTCTACGTCGACGCCGGTCTGCCCGACGGGGTCTTCAACGTCGTACACGGCGACAAGGTGGCCGTCGACGCGATCCTCGATCATGCCGACATCGACGCGGTGTCGTTCGTCGGATCGACGCCGATCGCGCGGTACGTGCACGACCGGGCGTCTGCGACCGGCAAGCGCGTTCAGGCGCTCGGCGGCGCGAAGAACCATGCGGTGGTCATGCCCGACGCCGATCTCGACTTCGCAGCCGAGCATCTCGTGGCGGCGGGCTACGGCTCGGCCGGGCAACGCTGCATGGCGATCTCGGCCGTCGTCGCCGTCGGGCAGGCCGCCGACCCGCTGATCGAGAAAGTCGCCGAACGTACTCGCGAAGTCCGGGTCGGTCCGGGCTCCGATCCGGAGTCGCAGATGGGCCCGGTCGTCACGGCCGCCGCTCGCGACCGGGTCCTCGGCTACATCGACGACGGCGAGGGGGCCGGAGCCGAGGTCGTCGTCGACGGTCGCGGACTCTCGGTCGAGGGACACGACGACGGCTTCTTCGTCGGACCGACACTGCTCGACATGGTGACGCCGGCGATGAGCGTCTACGCCGACGAGATCTTCGGGCCCGTGCTCGTCGTGCTGCGCGTGCCAACGCTCGACGCCGCTCTCGAGTTGGTCAACGCCAACCCGTACGGCAACGGCACGGCGGTATTTACCAACAGCGGTGAGGTGGCGCGTCGCTTCCAGCGCGAGGTCAGCGTCGGCATGATTGGCGTCAACGTGCCGATCCCGGTGCCGATGGCATTTCATTCGTTCGGCGGATGGAAAGACTCGATGTTCGGTGACCATCACATCCACGGTCCCGAAGGGGTGCGCTTCTACACCCGCGCCAAGGTCGTCACGTCGCGCTGGCCGCACGTCAGCGAAGACACGCTCGCACAGTTCAACTTCCCCACCGCCAGGTGAGGATCCGCAACGTCAGTGAGGGAGACGAGGCAGATGAAGATCTTCAAGTGGTTGGGTGCGCTCGCCGCCACGACGCTGGTGCTCACCGCCTGTAGCGGCACCGGCCAGGACGACGAGGGCGCGGAATCCGCAGAAGAGGCCGACCTGACGATCGCGGTCATCGCCCATGGCGCACCGGACGACGCGTTCTGGACCGTCGTGCAAAACGGCGCCGAGCGGGCCGGTGAAGACCTCAACGTCAACGTCGACTACAACACCAGTGACGACGTCGCCACTCAGGCGGGGTACGTCGACTCCGCGGTCGCCGACGGAGTCGACGGCATCGTCGTGTCACTGGCCGACCCGGACGGCATGCGCGAGAGCGTCACGGCTGCGGTCGATGCCGGCATTCCGGTGATCACGATCAACTCCGGCATCGACGTCTACAAGGAGTTCGGCGCGATCACCCACGTCGGACAGAGTGAGACTCTCGCGGGCGAGACGGCCGGGCAGCAGTTCTCGCAACTCGGCGCGACAAAGATCCTGTGCGTCCTCCACGAGGCCGCCAACATCGGGTTGCAGGAACGCTGCCAGGGTGCTGCTGACGGCTTCAGCGGTGAGGTGGAGCCCCTCCAGGTCGACGGCACCCAGCGCAGCGCGGTTGCCGACTCCGTGTTGGCTGCGCTGCAGGCCGACGAGTCGGTCGACGGCGTGCTCGCTCTGAACGCCGACGTCGCGCTCGGCGCCGTCCAGGCGGTGGAGGACAGCGGCCGCGATGTGCAGGTTGGCACCTTCGACCTGTCCAGCGACCTGCTCGCCGCGGTCGAAGACGGCAGCGTGGAGTTCGCGATCGATCAGCAGCCGTACCTCCAGGGTTACCTCGGCGTGCAGTTCCTGTACCTGTACGCGATCAATGGCAACGAGGTCGGCGGCGGACAGCCCGTGAACTCCGGACCGGCCGTCATCACCCAGGAAAACGCCGCCGAGGTGGCGAAGTACGCCGAGCAGGGCACCCGCTGACCGAGGAGCGGAGGATTGTTATGTCCGCAACCGCAGCCAAGGTCGACGAGCGCCTCGCAGCAACACCGTTGGTGACGACGCTGCTGCGTCGACCCGAACTCGGCGCGGCCGCGGCCGCACTCGCGGTGTTTCTCTTCTTCAGCGTCTACACCGACCAGTTCTTCAACGAGGCAGGCAGCTGGCTGGGCTTCTCGTCCCGGTTCGGGATCATGGCGGTCGCCGTAGCGCTGTTGATGATCGGCGGAGAGTTCGATCTGTCCACCGGCGTGATGACCGGAACGACCGGACTGATCGTCGGCGTCGCCACGACTCACTACGGAGTCAACGTGTGGGTCGCCGTCCTGATCTCGCTGGCGGCGGCCCTGGCGATCGGGGCAGTCAACGGCATCGTGGTCATGCGAACCGGGTTGCCGAGCTTCATCGTCACGTTGGGCACGTACTTCGTGCTCCAGGGGTTCAACCTCGCCCTGGTCAAGGCGATCATCGGGCAGGTCTCGGTGCAGGGCATGATCGACGTGCCGCACTACGACAGCATCCGGCCGATCTTCGGTGGCGAGTTCAGCATCGGCGGCTCCGACTTCGACGCTTCGGTGCTGTGGTGGATCGGGGTTACCGTGCTGGCGACTTGGGTACTGCTGCGGACCCGGGCGGGCAACTGGATCTTCTCGGTCGGCGGCGCACAGCAGAGCGCCCGTCAGGTCGGCGTTCCGGTGTTCAAGACCAAGGTCGGGTTGTTCATGACGACCGCCGGTGCAGGCTGGCTCGTCGGCATGATCCTGCTGTTCGGCTCGGACTCGGTGACCAGCCAGGTCGGCGTCGGTGACGAGTTCATCTTCATCATCTGCGCGGTGGTCGGCGGTTGCCTGCTGACCGGCGGGTACGGCTCGGCCGTCGGTGCCGCGCTGGGTGCGCTGATCTACGGCATGGCCTTCCAGGGCATCAACTTCGCCAACTGGGACAGTGACTGGCTGCAGACGTTCCTTGGCGCGATGCTGCTCGCGGCGGTCTTGCTCAACAACTGGGTCCGGAAGCGAGCGGAGGTGGCCCGATGACCGAGATCGACCAATCGGTGACGCCGTCAGCCGAGGGGGCCGAACTGCCACCGCCTGGCACGCCGGTGATCGAGGTCGACAACGTCGGCAAGCACTATGGCAGCGTCATCGCGCTGCGCGAGGTGACGACGTCGGTGCGGGCCGGCGAGGTCACCTGTGTGCTCGGCGACAACGGTGCCGGCAAGTCGACGTTCATCAAGATCCTCGCGGGCGCCCACGAGCACGACGAGGGCGACCTGGTGATCGACGGGGTCAAGCGCCATCTCAGCAGCCCGCGGCAAGCGTTGGCGCTCGGGATCGCGACCGTCTACCAGGATCTCGCCGTCGTGCCGCTGATGCCGGTGTGGCGCAACTTCTTCCTCGGCTCCGAGCCGACCAAAGGGTTCGGTCCGCTGAAGCGGATGAACATCGACTTCATGCGCAAAACGACGAAGTCGGAGCTAGCCGCGATGGGCATCGACCTGCGTGACGTCGACCAGCCGATCGGGACCCTCTCCGGCGGCGAGCGGCAGTGCGTGGCGATCGCACGCGCCGTCTACTTCGGTGCGCGGGTGTTGATCCTCGACGAGCCGACCGCGGCGTTGGGCGTCAAGCAGTCCGGCGTCGTGCTGAAGTACATCGCGAAAGCACGCGAACGAGGCCTCGCGGTCGTGTTCATCACGCACAACCCGCACCACGCGTACCCGGTCGGCGATCGCTTCATGCTGTTGCGTCGCGGGCGCAGCATGGGTGACTATGCCAAGTCCGAGGTCACGCTGGACGAGCTCACCGCGATGATGGCTGGCAAGGCCGAGCTCGAGAAGCTCAGCGAGGAGCTCGAGCAGGAGCTTGGGGCCGACTCCGAAGTGGCCAAGGAGCTCAAGGCCGAGGTTGAGACGTGAGCTCGAGCCGCCTCGGGGTCGGTGTGGTCGGGTTCGGCTGGATGGGCCAGGTGCACGCCCGGGCGTACACGCGGCTGCTCCACCACTACCCGCACCTGACGATGCGACCGAGACTGGTTGCGGTGGCCGATTCGGCTGACGACGGTCGACTCGACGAGGCCGTCGCGGCGTACGGATTCGCCGCATCGACGACCGACTGGCGTGACGTCGTGACTCGTGATGATATCGACGCCGTCAGCGTGACCGGTCCGAACTTCATCCATCGCGACGTCGCGGTCGCCGCCGCCGATGCCGGCAAGCACGTGTGGGTCGAGAAGCCGGTCGGGCGTGACGCCGATGAGACCCGCGCCGTGGCCGAAGCGGTCCACGCGGCCGGGGTGCAGTCGGCCGTGGGGTTCAACTACCGCAACGCACCCGCCATCGAGGCCGCCCGCGAGCTGATCGACGCCGGTCGGCTCGGCCGGATCGAGCAGGTCGACGTCCGGATGCTCGCGGACTACGCGGCGCATCCCGACGGTGCGCTGTCGTGGCGGTTCGAGGTCGGGTACGCGGGCTCGGGAGTGCTCGGCGATCTGGTCTGCCACGGCATCGACCTCGCCCGCTACGTCGTCGGCGACCTGTCCGAGCTGGTGAGCGACCAAGCGACCTTCATCGCCGAGCGCCCCCGGGCGAGCGTCGCCGCGTCGCACTTCGCCCGTGCCGGGGGCGGCGAGCGAGCGCCGGTCGAAAACGAGGATTATGCGGCGGCCCTGCTGCGATTTGCCGACGGTGCGCGAGGCACGCTGACCGCCAGCCGGGTCGCCGTCGGAGAGCAATGTGCCTACGGCATCGAGGTGCACGGCGACCGGGGCGCGCTCGCCTGGGACTTCCGGCGCATGGGGGAGCTGCGCCTGTGCGTCGGCCAGGACTACCAGGACGCCGCGTGGCAGACCCGGCTCGTCGGCCAGGGCACCGGCGAGCTCGCCGCCTTCCAGCCTGGCGCAGGAATCGCCATGGGCTACGACGATCTCAAGGTGATCGAGGCGGCGCGGTTCGTACAGTCGATCACGGAGGGCAAACCGTACGGAGCGACGATCGACGATGCGGTCGTGGCGGCGGATGCCGTGGCGGCGATGCAGACCTCGATGCACGAACGGAGATGGGTTGAGCTGTGACGCGATTGCGAGTCGGCGTCATCGGCGCCGGTGCGATGGGCACGGCCCACGTGCGTACGTTAGCGACGTCGGTATCAGGCGCCGAGGTGACCCTGGTGTACGACGTCGACGGCGATCGGGCCGCCGAAGTGGCCGTGGCAGCGGGAGCCACCGCGTCGTCGTCGGAGGCCGCGCTGATCGAGTCGCCCAACGTCGATGCCGTGGTGATCGCGGCCCCCGACCCGCTTCACGCCGAACTGACCTTGGCGTGTCTGAAGCGCGGACTGCCCGTGTTATGTGAAAAGCCGCTCGCGATCAGCGCCGACGAAGCGATCCGGGTCGTCGAGGCCGAAGCGGCGGCTGGGCGGCCGCTGATCCAGGTCGGATTCATGCGTCGATTCGACCCGGGCTATCTCGCGATGCGACAGGTGCTCGTCGATGGTGAGGTCGGCGCTGCGCGCCTGCTGCACTGCGTGCACCGCAACTCGGCCGCGCACCCGACCGCCACATCGGAGGGCATCGCGCGCAACTCGATGATCCACGAGATCGACATCGCTCGGTGGCTCCTCGACGACGAGATCGTGTCGATCGAGATTCGCACGCCGCATCGGGGCGAAGGGCTGGCCGACCCACAGCTCGCGACCCTCGAAATGCGGTCCGGCGTGCTCGTCAGCGTCGAGGTCTTCGTCAATGCCGGGTACGGCTACGACGTCCGCGCCGAGCTGGTCGGTGACCGCGGGACCGTATCGCTGGAGCCGCCGGCGCTGGTGTCGATGCGGCGCGACGGCGCCGACGGGGGTCCGGTCACGCCCGACTATCTGGCTCGTTTCGGCGAGGCGTATCGGGCCCAGATGGCCGCCTGGGTCGAGGCCGCGGCGACCGGTGGGGTCGGCGGCGCGACGGCATGGGACGGCTACGTCGCGGGTCTCGTCGCCGACGCCGGCGCGATCGCGTTGCGCACCGGCGACCGGGTCCCGATCGACGTGCCGACGCTTTAGTCGCTGCGGGTCGGCCGGTAGCCGGGCACAAGCTCCGAGGCGAGCTGTTCGAGGAACAGACCGACGTCGGTGACGATGCCCCGGGCATGCGACGATCCGCGGTCGGCCAGCTTGGTGACCGTGGCGTGGTTGATGTCGACGCAAACCAGTGGGATCGACGCCGGCAGGATGTTGCCGGTCGCCACCGAGTGCAGCATGGTCGCGACCATCAGGCAGAAACCGACGTCGTCGAGGTGGGCTCGCATCGCGCGCTGGCCCTCGAGTACGTCGGTGTAGACGTCGGGCAGCGGTCCGTCGTCGCGTACCGATCCGACGAGCACGAACTCCTTGCCCTGCGTCACCATCGCGTGCATGATGCCGCCGGTCAGCACGCCCTGCTTGACGGCGTCCGCGATCGAGCCGGCCTTGCGGATCGTGTTGAGCGCGCGGATGTGGTGCTCGTGGCCGTGCTCGACACCGCTGCCGAGGGCCAGGTCGACGCCGAGCGACGTGCCGTAGAGCGCCGACTCGATGTCGTGCGTCGCCAGCGCGTTGCCGGCGAACAGGATGTCGACGTATCCGGCGTTGACCAGCGCCACCATCGCGGGGGCGGCACCGGTGTGTACGACGCCCGGGCCGCCGACCCACAACACCTTCTGGCCGGCCGCCTTGGCCTCCCGCATGCCGTCGGCCACCTGGCGGACCTGTACCGCCTGCGGCTTCTCACTCGACACCACCGACTCCATGAACCCGAACACCTCGTCGCCGCTGCGCTCGGGCACCGGCACTCGCACCCGTACGCCACGCACACCGCACACGATGCGCATGCCGGCCTCGACGTCGGACATCGGGATCGTGCGGACCCGTACGTCGTGACCGGAGCCCTCGACGACGAGTCCGCAGTCCATCTCGGGCTGGGCGACCGGTACCCAGCGGCCGCCGAGACGGACCAGCGTCTCGAGGTTGGTCGTGGAGTAGAAGGTGTCCGGAAAGACGCCGTCCTGCTCGGCCGCCTCCAGGGTCGCCTCCTCCGGGTCGGTCGGGTTGACGCCCCTGGTCTGCAGTCGCATCAGCAGCCGCTGCATGGACTCTTCGTCGTCGGCCGAGACGAGGATGCGAGCGTACGACGCATCGTCGCGACCATGCCCGACGTCGAACCTCTCGATGACGAAGTCCCCGCCGTATTCGCGGATATCGTCCAACGCCTGGGACATGATGCCGGAGTCCATCAGATGACCAGTGATCTCGACGGTCTCGGTGACCTGCACGAGTCCTCCCTTCCACACCAGAGCTGACACGGCGTACGACGCCAGGGCGATGGTATGGCGCCTAAACGACCGCGCCGTCGTCGGGATGGTCGGGGTCGGTCGGGTCCCGGCTGAGCCGGGCGATCAGGACGACGATGCCGCCGATGAAACCCACGATCATCGCGAGCAGAAGCAGTTGCGGGATGACCCAGCCGACCAGGGCGGCGAAGACCGCCACCGCAACGCTGCCGAGCACGCCCACCCAGGCCAGTAGCATCAACGGCTCCAGGCGGGGGACCGGGGGCGGAGTTGGCGGGACGAAATGGCCCTCGTCCTCCCACGTGGCCTCGGTGTTGAGTGGGTCGGTCGACGAGACGTTGAGCGAGTTGGGCGCGATGACGAACCCCTCGCCGATCGGTATGTCCGGCTCGTCGAGGTCTGGCGACTCCGCCGACGGCGGATGCGGGTCGCCGGACTCGTCGACATCCTCGGCCGCCGGCCACGGCCGCACCCCGTCGTCCCCGGCTGCCGGAGCGTTGGGGTCGCCGTCGTAACCGGCGACGAGGCGGGCAAATGCCGCGTCGACGTCTTCGGGTCGGTCATTCGACATCGCTCCGCCTCCCTTCGCGAGTCGCCGGACGCTCCCGGAGCCACTCCCTGTGGGCATCGTCGCACGCGATCGGGCCCCCGGGCGAGCGTGGGTGGGTGCCGGCGAGGCATTGCCGCAGGTAGGGTCAGGGACGCGCTGCTGGCCGCGCTCGAGGAGGTTCGACGGTGCTCTACTGGTGGCTCAAGTGGATCTTTATCGGGCCTTTGCTGCGGACCGTCTTTCGGCCGGAGGTCGACGGAGCCGACAACGTGCCAGCCGAAGGTCCCGCGATCCTGGCGTGCAACCACCTGTCGTACACCGACTGGCTGTTCATGCCGTTGGTGATCCCGCGGCGCGTGACGTTTGTGGCCAAGGCCGAATACTTCGAGGGCCGCGGCATCAAGGGGTGGGGTCAGCGCACGTTCTTCGGAGGCACCGGCCAAGTCCCCATCGACCGCTCCGGTGGCCGCGCGTCCGAGGGGGCATTGCGCACCGGTCTGCGAATCCTCGGCAACGGCGACCTCTTCGGCATCTTCCCCGAGGGCACCCGCTCCCACGACGGCCGGCTCTATCGCGGTCGCACCGGGCTCGCCCGGCTGGCTCTCGAGGCGAAGGTCCCGGTCATCCCGGTCGCGGTGCTGCGCACCGACGAGGTCGCGCCGCCGGGCAAGATCTTCGGCAAGCTGGTACGGCCCGTCATTCGGTTTGGCAAGCCGCTGGACTTCAGCCGCTACGACGGCATGGAGGGCGATCGGTACATCTTGCGGGCGATCACCGACGAGATCATGTACGAGATCATGCGGCTGTCCGAGCAGGAGTACGTCGACATGTACGCCACGCGGGCCAAGGAGGAGGCGAAGCGGGCGGCCAAGGAGCCCGAGGCCGCCCACGGAGGCGACTGATTGCGCAGGATCCGGCGGCCAGGCGCGACGTCACCAGCTCGACAAGTGGCGACGGCATTCGGCGCCCTTGCAGTGCCGTAGGTCGCGCAAGATCCGGGCCAAGTGGCGCTGCTCCTTCCGGTACCTCGGTTGGCCGACGACGCTACGTACCTGGCGAGGGTCCTTCCGCATGTCGTAGAGCTCCTTCTCGCCCGACAGGTACTCCACGTAGAGGAAGCGGCGGGTACGCACACCGACCGAGTACCGCTTGTTCGCCCTCGTGTTGGAGTCCAGCTCGAGCCGGGGACCCGCCTCGGCCGCGGTCGTCACGGTCGAGCGGGGGCCGGTCTCGGTCAGAACCGGTCGCTTCCACCCGCCGCCGCCGTGTCGTGCAATCCCGAGTCGCGCCTCGCCGTCGATCGACTTTCTGAACCTGACGCCGGCCGCATCCAGGATCGTGGGCGCGAAGTCGATGGTCATGAACGGCGACCTCCGGGTGACTCCGTGCGGAATGCCCGGCCCTCGCATCAGCAGCGGCGTGCGCAGCGATGGCTCGTACGGCAGCGTCTTGCCCTGACGCATCCGGTGCTCGCCCTCGAAGAACCCGTTGTCCGAGGTGAACATGACGATGGTGTTGCGGAGCTCGCCCGTGGCGCCGAGCGCCCTGACGGTGCGCGATACCTGGGAGTCGAGCACGGAGACGGATTCGGCGCGTTGCCTGGCCGCCTCGCGCATCGCCCGCCGCTCGCGCTTGTTGATCGGCGGCAGGTTGCGGATGAACGCGGGCTTGTCGGAGACGTCACCCTCGCTCGGGAGACCGGGCGCCTTGCGGATCCGACTGTCGAAGCGGCCGCGGACCTTGGCCGGCACGGCCGGCGTCACGATATGGGTCTTCTTGCCGTCGGCGCGGCGGACGTCGCGTGGGTCGTCGGCCTCGTGCGGCCGTCCGTTGTGCGGCGCGACGTACGAGGCCCACATGAAGAACGGCCTGGACCTTGTCGCGAACTTCTTGATCAGGCGGGTGCTTCGCTTGCCGATGAGGCGGGTGGAGTACTCGCCCTGATGTGCCTCGAGTGTGCCGTTGACGTTGAGCGTCATGTCCCAGTAGCGGTACGTGCCGCCGTTCCGCTTGGAGCGGGCCGGGACACCGCCGTCGATCGAGGCGTGCCACTGCGTCCAACCGGGAGGCTCGTACCGCACCGAGGAGTTGCCGTTGGCGAGCGGCTGCCTGCCGTACCCGTTGAGGTACTTGCCGACGAAGAGCGTGTTGTAGCCGGCTCGCCGCAGCCAGACCGGCAGGGTGCTGTCGTCGTCGAACGAGGCGAACCCGTACGGCGCTTTGTGCGACCACACATGGTGGTTGTGTGTGTACTGACCGCTGAGGAATGACGCTCGGGCCGGACAGCACAGGGGGTACGGCGCGAACGAGTTCGCGAACCGGGCGCCCTTGCGCGCGAGCAAGTGCCTGGTCTTGGGCATCCACCGCAGGTCGCCCACCCGCATGTCGTCGGCCATGATCATGACGACGTTCGGGCGACCTTGCCGGGCTTGTTGGGCCTCAGGAGCCGGTGCTGGTTCGGCGGACTTGCCTGCCGAGAGGGCCACCGCCGGGGCGACCGCCCCCAGACTGACGCTGAGCCCGAGAGCGAGGACCGACTTGCGGGTGAGGCGCCGAGGCGCATGGACCATGGCCATCCTTAGTTTAGTTAGTCACTATACACACATGTATATAGCAAAAACGGATTGGACCGCAAAACATGACTTATCACAGTCGACTGGCGGCGAAGCAAACGCGACGGGGTCCACCGTTTCTGTGGAAATCCGCGCATTTCGCCCAGACTGGGTGTCCACGAAGTGGCGGGTCTCTGACCGGCTCGGCGCTCGACGTGCTTGGCTGTCCTCTGCGCAAAGGGGCGACGAGGTGACAACCACGGTGTGAAGGAGACTCTGGTGCGCGTAGGTGTGCTTACCGGCGGCGGCGACTGCCCCGGTCTGAATGCCGTGATCCGGGCCGTTGTGCGGAAGGGAGTGACGGAGTACGGCATGGAATTCGTCGGCTTCCGCGACGGCTGGCGAGGCCCGCTACAAAACGACACCCTCAAGCTCGGGATCCCGGAGGTACGCGGGATCCTGCCGCGCGGCGGCACCATCCTGGGCTCGTCCCGGACCAACCCGTTCGCCATCGAGAACGGCGTCGAGAAGATCAAGGACAACCTCGTAGCCAACGGGCTCGACGCGCTGGTCGCGATCGGCGGCGAGGACACGCTCGGGGTCGCGACCAAGCTGGCCGACCTCGGCGTTGCGGTCGTCGGCGTGCCCAAGACGATCGACAACGACCTGTCCGGCACCGATTTCACGTTCGGCTTCGACACCGCGGTCAACGTCGCGATGGAGGCCATCGACCGACTGCACACGACGGCCGAGTCGCATCACCGGGTGCTCGTTGTCGAGGTAATGGGTCGCCATGCCGGGTGGATCGCGCTGCACAGCGGCCTCGCCGGCGGCGCCAACATCATCCTGATCCCGGAGCAGCCGTACGACATCGAGAGGGTCTGCGCCCAGGTCGAGAGCCGGTTCGCCACGCGTTACTCGCCGATCATCGTGGTTTCCGAGGGCGCGATGCCGGTCGACGGTGAGGAGTCGGTGGCCACTGCGGAGCGCGATCAGTTCGGACACGTGCGACATGGCGGCGTGGGCGACCGGGTGGCCAAGGAGATCGAGGCGCGAACCGGCAAGGAGGCGCGGGCGGTCGTCCTCGGGCACATCCAGCGCGGTGGCACGCCGACGGCGTTCGACCGGTGGCTCGCGACCCGGTTCGGGCTGCATGCGGTGACGGCCGTGCACGACGGCGACTTTGGCATGATGATGGCGCTGCGCGGTGCCGAGATCGTTCGGGTGCCGCTGTCCGAGGGGACCAAGGAGCTCAAGCTGGTCCGCCCGGAGCTCTATCACGAGGCGGACGTCCTCTTCGGCTGAGCTGGGCGGCCGGCCATTGGCGCCGGGGTCCCCTACGACGAACCTATTGGCACTGGGGACCCCTGCGCCAAAACCCGATTGGCGCAACCTTCCCCAGTCGGGCGGCGAAGGCCTCGCCTCGCCATGTACGAGGAGTGGACGTCACGGTCGGCGCCTGCGGCTCACCCGTACCCTTGACGGGTGACGTCGATTCCGGATCTATCCGACCTACGCACACTGCGACCGGCTCAGCAACCGAACTGGCCGGACGCCGCCGAGCGAGACACCGTCGTCGAGCGGCTGCGCAGGTTGCCTCCGCTGGTGTTCGCCGGCGAGTGCGACGTGCTCCGCGGCAAGCTGGCGCGAGTGTCCCGTGGCGAGGCGTTTTTGCTGCAGGGCGGCGACTGCGCCGAGACGTTCGAGGGCGTCAGCGCGGAGAACGTACGCAACAAGCTGCAGGTGCTCCTGTCGATGGCCGTGGTCCTCACGTACGCGGCAAGCGTCCCGGTCGTCAAGGTCGGCCGGCTCGCCGGTCAGTACGCCAAGCCGCGCAGCTCCGACACGGAATCCCGCGATGGCGTCACGCTGCCGGCCTACCGGGGCGACGCTGTCAACGGCTACGAGTTCACCGCGCAGTCGCGCATGCACGACCCGCGTCGGCTCGTCGACGTCTACAACGCGTCGGCGGCGACGCTCAACCTGACCCGCGCATTCATCACCGGGGGCTACGCCGACCTGCGCCAGGTGCACGCGTGGAACACCGACTTCGTCCGCACCAGCCCGGTCGGCAAGCGTTACGAAGCGGTCGCCGCCGAGATCGATCGGGCGCTGGCCTTCATGGACGCGTGTGGCATCGAGCCGGAGGAGTTTCACACCGTCGACTTCTTCGCCTCGCACGAGGGACTGATCCTCGAGTACGAGCACTCCCTGACCCGGATCGACTCGCGCACCGGCACGCCGTACGACGTCTCCGGCCACTTCATCTGGATCGGCGAACGGACCCGGCAGCTCGACGGCGCCCATGTCGAACTGTTGTCGAAGGTGCGCAACCCGATCGGTGTCAAGCTTGGCCCGACGACTTCGCCCGACGATGCGATTTCGCTGGCCTCGCGACTCGATCCGGACCGCGAACCTGGCCGGCTGACGTTCATCACGCGGATGGGTGCCGGCAAGGTTCGCGACGTGCTGCCCGAGCTGGTCGAGAAGGTCACCGCCGCCGGCATCCAGACGACCTGGGTCTGCGACCCGATGCACGGCAACACCTACGAGGCGAACGGCTACAAGACCCGCAACTTCGACGACGTCATCGACGAGGTACGCGGCTTCTTCGAGGTGCACCGGGCGCTCGGCAGCTGGCCGGGTGGGTTGCACATCGAGCTGACCGGCGACGACGTCACCGAGTGCGTCGGCGGCGGTGCCGAGCTGTCGCACGACGACCTGGTGCACCGGTACGAGTCGGTATGCGATCCGCGGCTCAATCGGGCCCAGGCGCTGGAGTTGGCGTTCCTCGTCGCGGAGATGCTGTCGGAGCGCTAGAGGGACCGACGGATCTTGAGGGGTTTGGGCAGCCCCGACTACCCAAACCCCTCAGGATCCGTCGGGAGCGCCGCCCGTACGCTGTCGCCATGGAGCCTGACCAGCATGGCCGCACGCATCGGCTCGAGATGGCCGACCAGACGCTGCGCGAGTGGGATGCCACCGTCCTCGCCGTCGATCCCGAGCAGGGGATCGTGCTCGACCGCTCGGCGTTCTACCCAGGTGGTGGCGGCCAACCGCCGGACCATGGCGTGCTGCTCTGGGGCGGCGTCCAGACCCGGATCGACGGCGTACGCAAGGGCGACGATCTCTACCTGATTCCGGCCGAAGGCGATCCGCTACCGCCGGTCGGCACCGCTGTACGAGGTGCGATCGAAGACGAGCGGCGATCGATGCTCATGCGTACACACTCGGGCCTGCATGTTCTCGCCGGCGTGGTGTTTCGCGACTTCGGCTGCCTCGTGACGGGCGGCAATATGCAGCCTGGTGTGGCCCGGATGGACTTCAACCTGCCGACCGTCCCGGAAGGTTTCAAGGCCCGTGTCGAGGAGGCGGTCAACACCGAGGTCGGTGCCGACCGCGCCATCCAGGTGTCGATGATGAAGCGCGACGAGGCGTTCGAGATCCCCGACATCATCCGAACCGCGACCAACCTGGTGCCGCCGGAGGTCGAGGTCGTCCGCATCGTCGACATCGTCGGTCTCGACACGCAGGCCGATGCCGGCACGCACGTCGCGTCAACCCGCCAGATCGGTCGCGTCGAGGTCGCCAAGGTGGAGAACAAGGGCAAGGGCTTCCGCCGCGTCCGGATCCGGCTGGCGGACTGAGCACGGGTCGGGGGCGCCGACTGGGGAAGGATGCGCCAACTCGGTTTTGGCGCAGGGGTCCCCAGTGCCAATAGGTTCGTCGCAGGGGACCCCCGCGCCAATACCACCACCGCCCCTCACCCCAGCCCCACGAACCCGCTCTCGTACGCCCGAATCACCGCCTGGGTCCGGTCCCGCACGTCGAGCTTGCCGAGCAGGCTCGCCACGTGCGACTTGACCGTCTCGATCCCGAGCACCAACTCTCCGGCGATCTCGGCGTTGGACATGCCGCGGGCCATCAGCCGAAGCACGTCGCCCTCGCGCTCGGTCAGCATCGGCAGCCCCGGCCGATTGCTCGCGGGCCACCGGCCGCGTGCACAGACGAGCCGCCGTACCGCGTCCGGGAACAGCAGCGACTCACCGGCATGCACGGTCCGGATCGCCGCGGTCACCTGCTCCGGCGCCGAACGCTTCAGCAGGAAGCCGTACGCCCCGGCGGCCAGCGCATCGTAGACGTAGTCGTCGTTTTCGAACGTCGTCAGGACCAGCACCCGCGTCGACTCCGATCGCTCCACGAGCACCCGGGTCGCGGCGATGCCGTCAACGCGGGGCATGCGGACGTCCATGCACACGACGTCCGGCCGAAGCCTGCGCACCTGCGCGACCGCCTCGGCGCCGTCACGGGCCTCGCCGACGATCTCGAGGTCCGGCTCGGCATCGATGATCGCCCGGAGACCGGCGCGTACGAGGGACTCGTCGTCGGCCAGCAGGACGCGGATGTCGCTCATCCGGTCTCCTCGTCGGGCAACGGCAGCCGCACTCGCAGCCGCCACCGATCCGCTTCGGCGCCGGCGGACATCTCGCCGCCGAGTACGGACGCGCGCTCGCGGATGCCCCGTAGCCCGCGGCCGCCGCGACGGGATCGGCGCCCGGCCGCGACCGGGTTAGCGGCCTCGATGACGAACGCTTCGGTGCCGACCGACAGCCGAAGGTCGACGGACAGCCCCCCGTGCCGCAAGGCATTGGTCAGCGCCTCCTGGATGATGCGATACGACTCCCTCGACACCACCGCCGGCACGAGGTCGACATCGCCCTCGACTGTCGTCGACACGTCGAGCCCTGCCCGTCGGGTCGCGGCCAGCAGCACGTCGAGCTGGCCGAGGTCGGCGACCGGCCGATGCTCGCCGCCGTCGGCGGACTCCTCGTCGCGCAGCAGACCGAGTACCTGGTCGAGATCCGTGAGCGCGATGCGGGCCGCGTCCTCCACCGCCTCCAGTGCTCCGTCGACGAACGCCGGATCGATGTCGCGCACCTTCCGAGCGGCACCGGCTTGCACGACGACCAGGCTCAGCGCGTGGCCGACGCTGTCATGCAGCTCGCGGGCCAGCCGAGTTCGCTCGCTGAGCCGGGCCGTCCGGCGCTCCAAGGCGTGTACTCGGTCCTTCGCCGACGGACCGAGGAGCCGTGGTGCAATCGCCGTCGCCGCCGCACCGAGTACGAGGCAGCCCGCAAGCGAGATCAGCAGCAGGATCCCACCGACAGGCAGCCACCAAGCCTTCTCACCGCCAAACCCGGTGAGCATCGCGAGCAGGGCCAGCGGCACGGCGATTGCCAGTGCGCAGCCAACGAGAAAACCGAACGTCACGTGGATCAGAAACCAGGCCGAGGCGCGCCGCCGTTGCGGCCAGGTCGTCGCGGGGCCCGGCGGCCCGTCCGGGAAGCTGACACCGAGCATCGACTCCACCGCGACGCCCTCGACCTGGCGAACGGCCGGCAACAGCCCGACCAGCGCCGGTAGGACGAGGGCTGCGAAGACGCCGACGACCACCACGACTGTTCCCGATGTCCCCATGCTCAGGAGGGCGCCGACCACGCCGAGGTCGACGACGCCGAAGGCGAGAGCGAGCGCCGCACCGAGCAGCAGGTGGACCTGCCGAAGGTAGGTCGACGCGCTGAAGACCGTATGGCGCAGCGCGCGACCGATCCGGTGCATTGCGCCATCCTGCCAGGGCAACGTCCGTCGACGGCTCCCTCCCGAGAGGGAGCGGCCTCACCCGTACGCGTGGCGCGGCAGCAGTCCTGGCCGGCGAGGCTGACGGTCGTGAGTTACGTGACCGCTCAGGCCTTCGCGCTCGGCTACGCCCTGCCTCGGAGCGCGCTGGAAGCGGTGATGCGACACGGGCTCGGCGGCGTCGACAGCGGCTCCCGCTATGCCCTCGGGGGAGTGCTAGGCGGAGCCCTGTTGCTGCTGCTTGTCGGCGCGGTACGGGCGGTCCGCGACGAGCGGATCAAGTCGGAGCGAGGTCCGATTTACGCCCAACGACCTGGGCGAAAGGAGCTTTCGGGCGACACAGATCGACAACGGCTTATGTAACCGTTCAACAGTGGAAACTTGTCTCGGGACGCCCCCGCACGCCCCGACCGTCGAACGCGGCGACCTTCACCCCGCAGACTGCGACGAAGTACGCGTGCCGCGTCGTCGTACCCGCGAGGTCATCGCACTCGTGCCTGCGTACAACGAGGTGGCCGAGTTGCCGCTCGCGATCGACGCGCTACGGCGGCAGACCCGACCGCCGGACCACATCGCCGTCATCATCAACAACCCGCGCGACCGCATCGTCGAGGTCGGACGCTCGACCGGCGCCGAGTGTCACATCATCGAGCACTGCCCCGACCTCAAGGCGGGCGCGCTCAACGAGGCCCTCGACCTTCTGATGCCGAGTCTGGACGATGACGACGTCGTGCTGGTACAGGACGCCGATTCGTACCTCGATCCGGAGTTCATCGAGCGCGGGCTGGCCGCGTACGTCGATGGTGTCGGCGGCGTGGGCGGTGTCTTCCGGGGCCGCATCGACGCCCCGACTCGGTGGGGCCGGGCGGTGCAGGCGTTCCAGGCCAACGAGTACGCGCGGTACGAGCTCGACATCCGCCGACGGCGCGGCAAGGTACTCGTCCTCACCGGCACGGCGACCCTGTTGCGGGCCCGCGTCCTCCGCGAGGTCATCGCCGCCCGGATCGAGGGACGGCTGCCGGGCAAGCCGCAGGTCTACGACACCGACGTACTCACCGAGGACAACGAACTGTCGTTCGCGCTGATGCATCTCGGGTACCGGATCGCCTCGCCGAAGGGATGCACGCTCACGACCGAGACGATGCCCACCTGGCGAACGCTCGCCAAGCAGCGGCTGCGATGGAAGCGGGGCGCACTGGAAAACCTGTTCCAGTACGGATGGACCCCGGCCACCCGCTCGTACTGGTGGCGGCAGTTCCTCGGGATCGCCGGTGTCGTCGCCAGCTCCGCTTATGTCCTCGGCACGGTTGCCAGCCTGATCGTGGGCATCAAGCTGAATCCGATCTGGATCGTCGTCGGCGCGCTGTTCTCGGTGGAGCGCGTCGTCACCGTGCGGCGTCGTGGCCCGCGGGCCCTGGTTGTCTCCGCGCTCGTCGTCAACGAGACCGCATAAGACCCCATCCTCCAGGCCGTCCAGGCCCGGGTGGACGTCGACGTCGTGTTCAGGAGAAGAAAGGAGTGGTGACTATGTACGGTCCGACCCTCGCGGCCACCGGTCTCGCCGGAGCGGCGATGCTGTGGCTCCCGCTGGCGGCGTTCGCCTTCGTCGCCTTGGGCATAGCCCTTTGGCGTGCCGCAGGCACCTTGCGTCGCGACGTGTGAGAGCTCGTGGAGTACTCAGCATGAGCCTCCGCAACACTTTACGCGGACTCGCGGCTTTGCTCGTCGCCTCGGGCATGGCGACGCTGGCGGTAGGGGTCCTGCAGCCGAGGTTGCAGGACGCCCGTACCGATGCTGCCCAAGATCGGCTCGCGTCGTCCATCCCCTCAGCTCGCATGATCACGAGGAATGCGCCGGTCGACACTCCGGCCGCAACCGGGAAGGCACCGGCCGACGATCGGGCCGCACTCGGGAAGGCGGCTGTCGCTCGCCCGGTCGCGCCCGGCGATGCGCTTGCCGTCATCCGGATCCCGAGGTTCGGCGCGTCCTGGAGCTGGGTCGCGGTGGAGGGTACGTCCGCCGACGATCTCGCCGCCGGGCCGGGCCACTACACCGGCACCCCGTTGCCTGGCCAGCGGGGCAATGTGGCCTTCGCCGCGCATCGAGCCGGATACGGCGACCCCTTCATCGACTTCGATCGTCTCCGTCCCGGCGACCAGGTGATCTTCAGCCAGCGCGGCGCGACCTGGGTCTACCGGATCGACATCGAGCCACGGATCATTCCCATCACGGCAGTATGGGTGCTGAAGTCGTTGCCCGGGCATCAGCTCACCATGACCACGTGCTGGCCCAGGTACGGCTCGGCCAAGCGGATATATGTTCGAGCCCACCTCGTACGGACGATCACCGACCCTAGCGAGGCCTGACGGAGCGCGTGGCCCCTGGCGTAGCGTTTCGCCATGGCAGGGCAGCGGAAGGCCCCGATCGGTCCTGGTCATTCCCGTTGGACCAGGTGGGTCATTCGTCGGATCTTCGGTGGGCGGCCGCGTACTCGGCGTTGATCGGGTGTGCGTAGACCTCGATCAGTGGTGGCCGCCTGCGGTGGTTGCCGTGGCCGAGGATGGGCGGCGGCTTGGAGGTGTACGTGTGCCCCGTGGGGGTGGTCCAGCGGACGCCTTCTGCGGCGTCGCCGTTGACGGCCTCGACCGTCCAGCCCGGAAGATCGAGGGTGTGGTGATCACCGAGACCGAGGCCTTCGCCGTTGAGAGCCGAGGTGGGGCCGCCGTCGGCGTGGCGGGTGATGTGGTCGATGTCGTAGATCGGTGTGTCGGAGTACGGCCGGCGCGACACTCCGTCGCGGTAGACGATGAACTTGCGGAGCGCTCCGTCGAAGCGGCGCTTCTTGGTGTCCATGCTGAGGAGCGTGCCGTCGGCGGGGTCGCAGACCAACCGCCTGGCCCAAGCGGAGTCGGAGGCCGCCAGCTGACGGGCGAGTCCGGCGGGCAGGGTGCCATTGTCGCCGCCGCGGTGGCCGACAAGCTTGGCCGGTTGATCATCCGCCCCGAACAGCGACGACGCCGAGATCACGACGCCGACCTCGAGATTGAGGTCGGTGGCATCGGCTTGGCCGGTGACGCGTTCGACGAGGAGGTCGCACATGAGGTGGTTCAGCGGCCGCTCGTCCCCATCGGCACGGCGACACCGTGCCTCGTGGTCGAGGGTCTGCCAGCACGCGAGGGCTTGCTCGGCCGGCAGCAGGGCGGACAGGGTGCCGGTGGCGTCACCGTGCATGATCGCTCGCACTGACTTCCGCGCCCGCGCGGCGGACGCCAGCTTGGCCGCCGCCTCGGGGTCGCTCGAGGCGACCAGCCGGTCGGCCGCCTTGCGGAGTTTGCCGGGAGTGAGCTCGCACGCGAGACGGGTGAGCTCACCATCGATCGCCCGCCGCTGCTCGCGGGTCAACGGCTCGGCGGCCTTGACTGCGTGTTTCGCGGTAGCTTGCGACACCCGCCCGTCGAGGCAGGCCGCCAACAGCGTCGGGAAGTCGTCGACCAGGGACTCGGCGACGCCGAGCTGGTGATCGATCGTCGCTTTCGACACTCGGCGTGCCATCGCGATCTCGACCGAGGCTCCCCGGCCCGCCACATTGGCCGGGGCTCCCCGGGCCGCGTCGGAGCGGCGACACTGCTTGGCAAGCGCCGCCGTCTCGGCCAACAGCATGCGTACCTCGCGATCGATCATGTGTGCGAAACTAGCAGCGCCCACTGACAGTCGCGAGCATCTCCGACCCCGTTCCCTTGATGACGGGAAACCAGGTTCGGACCTTCGGAGAGAGTCAGTGGTGAAAAAGTTTCAGGCTGGTGCGGACGAGTGTGATCCTGTGTTCACGACAGGCGGTCTCGACCTCGTGAGACCTGATGGATCCGCCCGGATCCGCGATGTATTGGACTCGGTGGCGATGGGCATGGTCGACGTTGTCGCGGAACGGGGGAGCTCCGTTGCCGAGCACGGCGGCAGAAAGCAGCCCGGTGTCACGTTCCTGTGTCAGACGTAGTCCGAAGACCTCGCGGGTTTCGTGCGCAAGAGGCACGAACCCTTCGTCGGCTTCCATGATCAGCGACGATTCGTGCGATGGGGTTCCGCAACGCGGCCGGGCGGGTGAGAATGAGGGCCGTCCGTTTGCCCGCCGGAGGACTCCATGGCTCTTCGTCCGCTTCTCATCGCCGGATTGATCGCTCCATTCGTCACCGCAACCGTCCTGTCGAGTGGCTCTGCGCCTGCCAGTCCGGCGCCCGCCAGCTCGGCCCCGGCCACCCCGGCCGCGGCTGATCCCGCCTGCGAGACCAAGGTCACCGGCGGCATGACCCAGCCGAAGTACGACTTCAGCCAGGCGGTCGAGGAGGAGGTGTGGATCCAGACCTCGCTCGACACCGACCACAACGGCCAGCCCGACCGGGTTGCCGTCCTCATCTCCCGGCCGCGCGAGACCGAGACCCTGGGCTGTGACGTCCCGGTTGTCTTCGAGCACAGCCCGTACCGCAAGGACGTCTGGGGCGACGTGCCGTACCCGAGTGTGCTGGTCGACGAGCTGCCGCAGAACGACCTCGAGGCCCCCGGTGCCCTGGCGGCGCCGACCTCCCGTGAGACGGGTCGGCCGGTGCCCAACCTTCCTGGCTCGCTCGACGACTACTACGTGCCGCGCGGCTACGGCGTCGTGCTCGGCATGAGCGTCGGCACGGCCGACTCCGACGGCTGCCCGACCAGCGGCGACCAGGCCGAGACGCTCGGCACGAAGGCGGTCATCGACTGGCTGAACGGCCGGGCGTCCGGCTTCGACGCCGACGGCGACCCGGTGTCGGCGGACTGGACGAACGGCGACGTCGGCATGACGGGCACGTCGTACAACGGCACGCTGCCCAACCAGGTCGCGACCACTGGTGTCGAGGGCCTGAAGACGATCATCCCGGTCTCGGCGATCAGCAACTGGTACGAGTACTACCGTGCCAACGGCCTCGTGCGCGCGCCTGGGACCTTCCAGGGTGAGGACCTCGACATCCTCGCCCAGTTCACCGCCGGCGAGGCACGCGCCACCGGGCCCTGCGCGGACGAGATCGCCGAGCTCACCGAGAAACAGGACCGCAACACCGGCGACTACTCGCCGTTCTGGCGGCAGCGCGACTATCTACCGGATGCGAGCCGCGTCAAGGCGAGCGTCTTCGTCGTCCACGGGCTGAACGACTGGAACGTCATGACCAACAACTTCGCGGCCTGGTGGGACAAGCTCGCCCAGGCAGGGGTGACCCGCAAGATCTGGCTGCACCAGGGCGGCCACGGCGGTCCAGGCAACAGCGCGACCTACACGTTGCCGGGCGGCCAGTCGTGGACCTACCGCCAGACCGAGAACCGCTGGTTCGACCACGAACTCATGGGTATCGACAACGGCATCATGGGCGAGCCGCGGGCGATCGTGCAGCGCGAGGACCGCAGCTACACCACGTACAGGGACTGGCCGGACCCCGGTGCGCGCCCGGTGCAGCTGCACTTCACCGCCGACGACGCGACATCGCCCGGCGGTCTCTCGATCGAGGACGCGTCGACCGATGTCACGCAGGGCTTCGTCGACGAGGGCCGGACGATCGGCCCCGCGCAGCTCGTCGCGGGCCCGGATGCCGCGAGCCCTAACCGGCTGGTCTATCGTTCACCGGAGCTCGCCGACAGTGTGCGGCTGTCCGGTCGGCCGTCGATCCGACTGGGGATGGCGATCGAAAATCGCAACGACGCCAACCTCACCGCGTACCTCGTCGACTACGGAGCGGCCGGTTCAGACGCCGCGCCGTTCGTCGTGACCCGGGGCTGGATGGACCCGCAAAACCGGGCGGGATGGGATCGCACGCTGCCGGTCAAGCAGGGCGAGATGTATACCTACTCGTGGACGTTCGAGCCGAAGGACTACATCTTCCCGGCCGGACATCGGATCGGCGTGGTGGTCTTCTCTTCCGACCAGGAGTACACGTTGCTGCCACGGGGCGGCACCGAGCTCACCGTCGCGCCCGGCGAAAGTCGGGTCACCCTGCCGATCGTCGGCGGCGTCGGAGCGCTCGGCTTCTAGAGCCGGGCGTCGCGGGCCCCCGGCGGCAGCAGCGGCAGGCGGTCTGGCGCTCCGTGCTCGATGAGCGCCAGCACCGCCTCGGTGTCGACGTGCGTGTCGATCAGGTCCGCGAGCCGGTCGATCCGACGTTCTCGGGCGTACGCGAACGACGTGCGGCTGTCGGCGGCGAAGTCGCGTACGCGCGCTGTCGC
>JBKOYM010000015.1:0-6947 GCA_046725375.1 Actinomycetota bacterium | reverse complement strand
GGGTACGATCCAGGAACTCGCAGACAAGGCTCCGGACGAGATCTCGGACGACTTCCAAGTGCTGGCTGACGCGATGAGCGACCCGCGGTCGGCCGACCAGGCCGCCGTTCAAGAAGCGCAGGGCAACATCCAGTCCTGGGGCGACGACAACTGCGACACCGACAGCTGACCCCCAGAGAACGAAGAGGGCGCGGCGTGCCAACGCCGCGCCCTCTTCGTTGACCACAGCAGAGTGGCAAGCGGGGGCGCACCCCATGTCTCGAGTCAGATCGCTCGTGTGTCGATGGCCGCGCCCTTCTTGTCTTCGGCGGCGGGCGCTGTGCGCGTCCTGACGACGACACAGTAGAATCGGATATCTCGGGCATGATCGAGTAGCGATCGCCTCCGGAGCGCAGTCGGTTCTGACAGATCGCTACCGAACTCGTCAGAACGTTTGCCCCTTGAGGCCAACCATCGCTAGTTTCCTGATGCGAAGCCGATCTCATCCGCCGCACCCCGAGGTGAAACCGTGGCACTACCGCCCCTGACTCCTGAACAGCGTCAAGCAGCCTTGGAGAAGGCTGCTGCGGCCCGGAGGGAACGTGCCGAGGTCAAGAATCGGTTGAAGCACTCGGGTGCATCTCTTCACGAGGTGTTGAGCGAGGGCCAGAACAACGAGGTCATCGGCAAGATGAAAGTGCTCGACCTGCTGCAGTCGATGCCTGGGCTCGGGAAGGTCAGGGCCAAACAGCTGATGGAGCGGATCGGCATCGCCGAGACGCGTCGGGTCCGCGGGCTCGGCGTCAATCAGATCTCCGCCCTCGAGCGTGAGTTCGCCGACCAAGGCTGAGTCGGAGCGGTCCCGGCTGGTCGTGCTCGCCGGGCCGACGGCGGTCGGCAAGGGGACGGTCGCCGCCCGTGTTCGGGAGAATCATCCCGACGTCTGGATCTCCGTGTCGGCGACGACGCGTGACCCACGCCCTGGAGAGATCGATGGAGTGCATTACTTCTTTGTCGATGACGCGCACTTCGACCAGATGGTCGAGGCCGGCGAGTTTCTCGAGTGGGCGCTGATTCACGGCACGGCGCGTTACGGGACGCCACGACAGCCGGTCGCCGACGCGCTCGCTGCCGGGCGGCTGGCGCTGTTGGAGATCGACCTCCAGGGTGCTCGCCAGATCCGCGAGACCATGCCGGACGCATTGTTCGTCTTCCTGGCCCCGCCGAGTTGGGAGGAGCTCGTACGCCGGCAGCGCGGGCGCGGCACCGAGGACGCCGCCGAACGGGAGCGACGCCTCGAAACCGCGCGGACCGAGCTGGCGGCGGAGTCGGAGTTTGATGTGACCATCGTCAACCGCGAAGTCGAGCAAGCGTGCGAGGAATTGGTAGCCTTGATGCGATCGGCTAGCGATCAACCGACCCAACACACTGATTGAGGCTCAACCGTGTCCGGAACCCAGGCATCCGCCGAAGGGATCACGAACCCACCCATCGATGATCTCCTGACTAAGACCGACTCGAAGTACAAGCTGGTCCTCTACGGTGCCAAGCGGGCTCGTCAGATCAACGCGTACTACTCCCAGCTCGGCGAGGGCCTGCTCGAGTACGTCGGCCCGCTGGTCGACACCCATGTGCAGGAGAAGCCGCTGTCGATCGCCCTCCGCGAGATCGAGGCCGACCTTCTGACCGTCGAAGACATCGATGAGTCCGACGCTCCCGAGGCCGGGTCTGCGTCTGCCGGCAAGGGGGAGACGGCCTAAGGCCGCCCGGTCGTCATGGCCGCGTCCGACGGGTCCGCGATGTCGCCTCGCCGCCTTCGCGTGATCCTGGGCGTCGGGGGAGGCATCGCCGCGTACAAGGTCTGCGGGCTGTTGCGGCTGCTCGCCGAGTCCGGCCACGACGTACGCGTGGCACCGACCGCCTCGGCGCTCGAGTTCGTCGGCGCCGCAACCTGGGAGGCACTGTCCGGTCACCCTGTTCATACCGGGGTATTCGCCGACGCTCACGAGGTGCCGCATGTCGAGCTCGGTCGGCAGGCCGATCTCGTCGTCGTGGCGCCGGCGACTGCCAATCTCATGGCCAAGGCGGCCAACGGCATCGCCGACGACCTGCTCACGAGCACACTGCTCACGGCTCGCTGCCCGGTGGTGATGGCGCCCGCGATGCACACCGAGATGTGGGAGCATCCGGCGACCATCGCCAACGTCGAGACGCTGCGGGCGCGCGGCGTCATCGTCATGGAGCCCGACGTCGGTCGCCTCACCGGCGCTGACAGCGGCAAGGGGCGGCTTCCCGATCCGACGCAGATCTTCGACCTGCTGCGGGTCGTGCTGCGTCGCGGCGTCGACGGCCTCGAGCCCGATCTGGTCGGCCGGCACGTCGTCATTTCCGCCGGCGGCACCCGCGAATACGTCGACCCAGTGCGGTTCCTCGGCAACCGTTCGTCCGGACGTCAGGGGTTCGCGTTGGCCAGTACGGCTGTCGCCCGTGGTGCCACGGTCACCGTCGTCGCCGCGCATGTCGACGTACCCCCTCCGGCGGGTGTCGACGTGGTCCGGGTAGACACGACCGAGGAGCTGCGCGAGCAGATGCTCGGCGCCGCCGTCGACGCCGACGTGGTCGTGATGGCCGCGGCACCGGCCGACTTCCGACCGGTCAACCCGAGCAGCGTCAAGATCAAACGCTCCGCCGACGGGAGCGCGCCGCAGATCGAACTGACCCAAAACCCCGACATCCTCGCCCATCTGGTCGCCAGCCGCAGCGGCAAGGCGCCGGTCATCGTTGGGTTCGCCGCCGAGACAGGGGACGACGCGGGAGGCGTACTCGAACACGGCCGCGAGAAGCTGAGCCGCAAGGGGTGTGACTTCCTCGTCGTCAACGACGTCAGCGCCGGCAAGGTCTTCGGCCAGCCGGTCAGCGAGGCCGTCATCCTCGGTGCCGACGGCTCGGCGACCGCCGTGCCAGCCGGGCCGAAGGAAGAGATCGCGCACGCCGTTTGGGACGCCGTCGTCCACCATCTCGACTGAACGACGATAGGTCACTCGTCGTGCGGTGATAGGTCAGTTGTCGCGCGGCGCGGGGGCGGTGCGATCCGGCCGGGGTCGTCTCCACACGCGGTCGAGGGCTAAGCCGCCCATCGGCGGTCGGGCTACGCTGGTCGCCAGGGACTGCCGACAGATGGGACAAAAGTGAGCCGCCTGTTCACCTCCGAGTCCGTGACCGAAGGACATCCCGACAAGATCGCCGACCAGATCAGCGACAGCGTCTTGGACGCACTGCTCGCGGAGGATCCGCGCAGTCGGGTCGCGATCGAAACACTGGTCACCACCGGGCTGGTCGTCGTCGCGGGAGAGGTGACGACCGAGGCGTACGCCGACATCCCCCGCATCGTCCGCGAGCGGATCGTCAAGATCGGCTACGACTCATCGAAGAAGGGCTTCGACGGCCACTCCTGTGGAGTGCAGATCTCGCTCGATGCGCAGTCGCCAGACATCGCGCAGGGCGTGGACGACGCGTACGAGGAACGCTCCGAACAGTCGACGGACCCACTCGACCGGCAGGGTGCGGGCGACCAGGGGCTGATGTTCGGGTATGCCTGTGACGAGACGCCCGAACTGATGCCGCTCCCGATCACGATCGCCCAGCGGCTCGCGCAGCGGCTGGCCGACGTCCGTCGGGACGGCACGATGGCGTACCTCCGGCCGGACGCGAAGACGCAGGTGACGATCGACTACGACGGCGATCGGCCGGCGAGCGTCGATACGGTCGTGGTCTCGACCCAGCACGCGGCCGACATCGACCTCGACGCGATGTTGACGCCGGACGTACGCAAGCACGTCGTCGACTCGGTACTCGACCGGTTCGACATCGACCATGGCGGCTATCGGCTCCTGGTCAATCCGACGGGGCGCTTCGAGATCGGCGGGCCGATGGGCGATGCCGGGCTCACCGGACGCAAAATCATCATCGACACCTACGGCGGCATGGCTCGACACGGCGGCGGCGCCTTCAGCGGCAAGGATCCGAGCAAGGTCGACCGGTCGGCCGCGTACGGCATGCGCTGGGTCGCGAAGAACGTCGTCGCTGCCGGGCTCGCCCGCCGGTGTGAGGTGCAAGTGGCGTACGCGATCGGCAAGGCACAGCCGGTCGGCTTCTACGTCGATTGCTTCGGGACGGAGTCAGTGCCGTCGGCCCGGATCGCGTCGGCGGTTCGCGACGTCTTCGACCTGCGGCCGGCGGCGTTGATCCGCGACCTGGATCTGCTGCGGCCGATCTACGCTGCGACGGCTGCCTACGGGCACTTCGGTCGGGAGCTGCCCGAGTTCACCTGGGAGCGCACCGACCGGGCTGACGCGCTGCGGGAGGCAGCGGGGGCGTGAGGGGGTCGGGGGTGCGGGATTGGCGTGGGGGACCCCTGCGACGAACCTATTGGCGTGGGGGACCCTAGCGCCAAAACGCAGCTCCCCCCAAACCCGGAGGATTCGGCCTGATGCCACCCACTGCGGTCGTCTTCGACATCGGCGGCGTGCTTCTCGACTGGGATCCGCGCTACCTGTTTCGCGACGTCATCGACGACGAAGCCACCCGTGAGTGGTTCCTGCGCGAGGTGTGCTCGCCGGCATGGAACCTCGAACAGGATCGAGGCCGATCCTGGGCCAACGCCGTCGCCGAGGCGATCGGGCGGCACCCCGACCATGCTGAGTGGATTCGGACGTACGACGAGCGCTGGCTCGAGACGATCGGCGGCGTCGACGAGGCGACGGCCGACCTCGTACGCGACGTCCGACGCACCGGCATGCCGACGTACGCGCTGACGAACTACTCGTCCGAGAAGTGGGCGCTGTCGCGGGAGAGCATCGACATCCTGCGCGAGTTCGACGCCGTGGTCGTGTCCGGTGAGGAGCGGGTCGCCAAGCCGGACGAGCGGATCTTTCGCATCCTTCTCGAACGGTACGACCTGAACCCGGCGACCACGTACTTCACCGACGACGTCGCCGCCAATGTCGAGGCTGCAAGGGCCGTCGGCATCGACGCCGAGCGGTTCGTCGACGCGGCGACCACCCGAGCGCAGCTCGTCGCCCGCGGTCTGATCGAGATCGGGCCTGTGGACAACCCGCAACGGTCCGATCCGGCTGGTACAACCGCAGTGTGACCGGGACGAGCGCCAATCCGCCGCCAGAGCAACTGGCGTTGGTGCGCGAGACCGCGCGTACCCGTCGTCCCAAGCCGAGTCCGTCGATCGCGTCCGACCGTCCGATCGCCCGAGTCGCGGTCGATATGCCCCTGGCCCATCTCGATCGGCCCTTCGACTACCTCGTGACCGAGGAGCAGGCCGAGTCGGCGCGGCCGGGCTGCCGGGTACGGGTGCGGTTCGCCGGTCAGCGGCTCGACGCCTTCGTACTCGATCGGGTCGACACAACCGACCACGATGGTCGCCTGGGCCGACTCGAACGCGTCGTATCGCCCGAAGTCGTCCTGCGTCCCGACATCGCCCGACTGTGTCGCTCCGTCGCCGACCGCTACGCGGGCACCTTCGCCGATGTCGTCCGGCTCGCGGTTCCACCTCGACATGCGCGCGAGGAGCAGACCGAACGCGACGCGCCGACACCAGGTCCGCTGCCGGACCCGGACGACACCGTCTGGCAGCCCTACGCCGGCCGTACTCGCCTCATCGACCCACTCGCCGAGGGCCGCAGCCCCCGCGTGTGCTGGACCGCGCTCCCCGGCGCCGACGGGCCGGGCACCGATTGGCCGACCGCGCTGGCCCAGTCGGTCCTCGCCACGCTCCGGTCGGGCCGGGGGAGCGTCGTGTGCTTGCCGGACGAGCGTGACGTCGACCGCCTCGATGCGGCGCTGACCGCGGTGCTCGGCGGCCCCGATCGCCATGTCGTGCTCACCGCCGCACAGGGGCCGCAGGCGCGCTACCGCGCGTTCCTGGCGCTGGCCCGGGGCCATGTACGCGTCGCGATCGGCAATCGCGCGGCCGCGTTCGCGCCGGTGCACCAGCTCGGCCTCGCGGCCGTCTGGGACGACGGCGACGACCTGCATGCCGAGCCGCGCGCGCCCTACCCCCACGCGCGCGAGGTCATGCTCACCAGGGCGCTCGAGTCCGGCGCCGCTGTCTTGCTCGCGAGCCCGGCGCGCTCGGTTGAGGCCCAGGCGCTGGTCGAGTCCGGATGGTGCGTCGACCTCGCGGCCGAGCCCGAGCGCCGTCGGCACGCCGGCCCGAGGGTCACGGCCGCCGGCGCCGACTCCCATGGGGCCGAGCGTGACCCCGCCGGCCGGGGCGCCCGACTCCCTCGCGAGGCCCTGACCGTATTGCGCGAGAGCGCCCCGGCCGGCCCGGTGCTGGTCAGCGTGCCTCGCACCGGCTACCGACCCAGCTTGGCCTGTCAGACCTGTCACGCGCCGGCGCGCTGCGCCACCTGCCGCGGTCCGCTCGCCCAATCCGAATCGCAGGCAGCGCCGGCCTGCCGTTGGTGCGGCACGGTCGCCACCGCGTGGGTCTGTCCCGAGTGCGACGGCACCACCCTCCGGGCCCCGGTCATTGGCGAGCGCCGCACCGCCGAAGAGATCGGGCGTGCGGTCTCCGGCGTGGCGGTCCGAACCTCGGCCGGAGAGCGGGTTCTCGACCGGGTCGACGCTCGGCCGCAGGTCGTCGTCGCGACCCCGGGCGCGGAGCCCGTGGCCGACGGCGGCTACCTGGCGGGTCTGATCCTCGATGCCGGACTGGTGCTGGCCCGAGCCGATCTGCGCACCGCCGAGGAAGCCGTCCGGCGCTGGTCGCATGTCGTGTCGCTGGTCCGCCCCGAGGCTGACGGCGGCCACGTGGTGCTGGTCGGGTCGGCCTCCGCGCTGCCGGTCCAGGCGCTCGTGCGGGCCGATCCGGTGGGGTTTGCCGAACGGGAGTTGGCCGAGCGCCGGTCGGCACGGCTGCCTCCGACGGTACGGCTCGCGACCGTCAGCGG
>JBKOYM010000052.1:0-11124 GCA_046725375.1 Actinomycetota bacterium | reverse complement strand
GCGACAGCGTGACACCGAGGGCGCGCACGCCGTACTCCCTTGCGGCGTGCCGCACCATGCCACCCCACCCGCAACCCACGTCGAGCAGGGTCATGCCGGGTCGCAGGCCGAGCTTGCGGGCGACCAGGTCGTACTTCTCTGCCTGCGCCTCCTCGAGACTCGCATCGGCCTTCGGGAAGACGGCGCAGGTGTACGTCATCGACGGCCCGAGCACCCACTCGTAGAAGCGGTTCGAGACGTCGTAGTGGTGGCGGATCACCGCCGCGTCGCGCGAGCGCGAGTGCCGCAAACCCTCCATCGTGCGGCGCCATCTCGGCAGGTGCTCCTGCGGCGGTGGAGGCGGCGGCTTCAGTCGGGTCCAGCCGAGGCCACGGATGATCCGGAGGATCGCACGCGCCGACGGCCGCTCGATCTCAAGGGCGGTGAACGCCCTCATGCCGTCGTACGGGTCACCCGGATGGACGCCCTCGATGAGGAGATCGCCCGAGACGTACGCACGGGCGAGTCCGAGGTCGCTCGGCGCGCTGAGGATGTACGACAGGCCCCGCTCCGTGGCGAGGTGCACGTGGATCGCGGCGCCCTCCGGGCCGGTGGCGCTGCCGTCGTACGCGCTGAATCGGAACGGTACGCCGCCGGGCAGGACCGCCTCCAGGGCATCCGCCACGGTCAGCTTGGTCGTCGCTCCCGGCCCCGTCAGTGCTGTCATCGTCGCCCCACCGCCTTGTCATACAGCCCGGTCAGCCGGTGACCGGGGTCGTACCGATGCTTCACCTTCGCCAGTGTCGCCCCGCCGTACAGCCGGTCGAAAGTCTCCCGGTCGTAGTAAGCGTCGGAGTAGAGCGACTTATGTCCGTCATGGTCTGCGACCGCCGCCTCGATGGCGCGGTTGAGGTCGCCGTCGCTCGCGCCGTCGCGCAGCGGCATGGCGCCCCAGAACCCGACGTTGACGTACGTACGGCCCGGCTCCAACGGGTACAGCGGCCACTGCCTCGCCCCCGTACTCGCAGAGTTGTCAGGCACTATTTGCCCCCCAGGGCCATATGTGCCTGACAACTCTGGCCGGACCTCGCGGAGGCGCAGGGGGCACAGCCACACGGGCCGCATGCCGATGTGCTCGTCGAACCACCGCAGGAAGCTCGCGAGCCGCTCGACCGGGATCTCGACGTCTTGCACGACTCGCTCGCGGGCCGGCCGGTGCCGCAGCCGATGGATGCGAGCGACCACGCCGTACCGGTTCTCGAGCCCAACGATCCGGTGGTAGACGTCGCTGCGCCGATAACGCCGCGGCCACAACCGCCGCACGATCGGGTGCTGCACGCCGAACGCCCGCGAGCACCAGAACCAGTCGGTGTCCCAGCGCCAGATGTAGTCGTAAGTCGTGAGCACATCCCGCTCGCGCTGCTGGATCGATCGGTAGTAGATCTGCTCGCCGGTGTAGTCGCTCGCGTCGTCGACGTTGTCGGTCCAGTGGCCCAGGGTGAGGTACGCCTCGTCCGGAGCGAAGACGACGCCGTCGACGAAATCGACCGGCTGCCCGTCGTACGACCCGCGCTCGACCACCGTCGCGGTCCGCTTCGCCAGGGTGTCGAGACTGTGATAGCGCACGTGCCGCAGCGCCACCCCGCGTCGCACCGGCGCCAGCTCGATGCGGAGCCGCGTCGCGTAGCCCAGCGAGCCGTAGGAGTTGGGGAACGCCGCGAACAGATCGGCATGCTCGCCCTCGGGCGTCGCCGTCACGACCTCACCGGCGCCGGTGAGGATGTCCATCTCGAGCACCGACTCGTGCGGGAGGCCGTCGCGGAACGACGTCGACTCGATGCCGAGCCCACTCACGGCGCCGCCGAGCGTGATGGTGCGCAATTGCGGCACGACCAGCGGCATCAGACCGTGTGGCAGGGTGGCGTCGACGAGATCCTCGTACGTGCACATGCCCTGCACGTCGGCGGTGCGGGCGTCCGAGTCGACGGAGATCACGCCACGCAGCCCGGACACGTCGAGGCCGGGCCGATCGATTCGGCCGCGCGGCCGGAAGAGATTGGACGTCGGCTTGGCGAGCCGGATCGGCGCTCCGTCCGGGATGCCTCGGTACGACTCGACGAGCCGGCGTACGGCGGCCTCGTGCGATATCAGAGCCTGCTCGGTCATGGCATACCAACGGTATCCGACCCAGCGGCTGGTCCGCGGTTTTGCGCCCATCTGCGTCGTGGCGGGCTACGCCGGTGACGCAGATGTGCGCAAATACATGTCAGGCCGCGAGTCTCCGGATCGCCGCGGCGTACCCCTCGACACCGAGGCCCACGATGACGCCGCTCGCGAGCTCGGACAGGTACGAGTGGTGCCGGAACGCCTCGCGCGCGTAGACATTGGAGATGTGGACCTCGATCCACGGCTCGGTCAGCAGGGCCGCCGCGTCCCGGATCGCGATCGACGTGTGGGTCCAGGCGCCGGCGTTGATGACCACCCGAGCGTCGGAGTCGGCCGCCTCGTGCAGCCAGCCGATCATCGTCGCCTCGTCGGCGGTCTGGCGTACCTCGACGTCGGCGCGGCATTCGGTCGCGATGGCGTGGCAGAGCTTCTCGAGGTCCGCGTACGTCGTCGTGCCGTAGACGTCGGGCTCGCGCGTCCCGAGCCGATCGAGGTTGGGCCCATTGAGGACCAGGATCGCCATGCGCCTCACGCTATCGGTTTGCGCCCGTACGCACCGTCCGGTGGGCGTCGAGTGGTGCGCGCGGGCGCAAAAGCGTCAAGCCGCCGAGCGCTGCGTACCGGTCCAGCCGGTGAACCAGCAGCTCCACATGTCGTCGAACGCTGGCGGTGGGCCGATGTAGCCCCGATCCCGCAATGCTCTGTAGACCCGCCATACGACCTCCTGGGGCCGGCGCATGCCCTCGGACGTGATCACGATGACCCGCCAGCCGAGCGCTTCCAGTGCTTCCCGGCGTTTGATGTCGCGGTCGCGCTGAGCACGGTCCTTGAAGTGGTAGAGCCCGTCGTATTTGATGGCAACCCGATACCTCTGGTAGATGAGGTCCGGCCGGGCGACGAACTCCCACTCATCGCCGAGCGGCACGTTGGGCTCCGGCTCGGGGAGTCGGGCGAAGACGATCATCAGCCGCAACACCGTCTCCCGCGGCGACTCGACACGCTCTCGGACGAGCGCCATCGCGCGGCGGGCCCGTTTGACGCCGTGATCGTGGACGGTGTCGACGAAGCGCCGCAGGCCGGTCAGCGAGACCAACTTCCGGTGGACCAACCAGTCGCCAGCGACGACCCGATCCACCAACGAGAGCGTGCGGGATGCTTCGACGAAGGCTTGCTCCGGCCTCGTGATTGGGAGCCCCTCGTGTCGGGTCCGTCGAGCGGGACGGTTGCGGCGGTGCACCACGACGCCGGCCAACTTCAGCTGGTGTGGGTGGGTGGTAGAGAAGTGCAGCCGATTGTCACGACCCACGTCGAGTCCGTACCAACGCAGCGCGGTAACACCCGTGACAACCGCGTCGGCCGGCAGGATGAGGAGCGCCGCACGGATCCGCATCTCCAAGGTGAGTTCGAGTTCGGCGCAGGCGTACACCTCCCGGTGCAGGCGCCGGAAGCGGCGGCCCTGGAGCACGCGGCGAGACAGCCCTACGGCAGTAGCCTCGGCGTACGAAAAGGGTCGGGCGGCAAGCCGGACCGGAACCGGTCGTGGTCTGGTCACGCACGGGAATGTAGGCGCGCGACCGGGCTCCACGGCGTTGTCCACAGGCCCGATCGGCGACCACCGACGGTTTTGCGCCCGTACGCACCGCCCGGGTGCCGTCTGGTGGTGCGTACGGGCGCAAAACCGTGGTTGGGGCTGGAAGCCTCAGCCGTAGCCGAGCTCGTACAGCCGGGCGTCGTCGATGCCGAAGTGGTGGGCGATCTCGTGCGCGACGGTGATCTCGACCTCCTCGATCACGTCCTGCTCGGTGTCACAGATCCGCAGCGTCGGATTGCGATAGATGAAGATCCGATCCGGCAGAGCGCCACCGTAACTCCAACCGCGCTCGGTCTGCGGGATGCCGCTGTAGAGCCCGAGCAGATGCGGATCGCCCGCCGGCGGGTCGTCCTCGACGAAGAGAACGACGTTGTCGAGCAGCGCAATCAGCTCCTCCGGGATTCGGGCGAACGCCGCCTCCACCAGCTCCTCGAAACGCTGCGGCGACATCGCGATCACGGGGCCATTGTGACCGACGCCGCGGGGTTGGGCCGTTGGCGCTGGGGACCCCTGCGCCAAACCTATTGGCGTGGGGGACCCCTGCGCCAATACGGCGTACGGCGCGGTTTGGCCCGCGACACCCGGACCCCCTATGCTGGGGCGGTCCCTGACGGCAATCGCGCGCCTGCGACCCTCGCCCTCATCGTCTAGAGGCCTAGGACGCCGCCCTTTCAAGGCGGTAGCACGGGTTCGAATCCCGTTGGGGGCACCCAGCCAGTGCGTGAGCTACGATTGTCCGCGCATCTGGTTCCTGGCCCCGTAGCGCAGTTGGTTAGCGCGCCGCCCTGTCACGGCGGAGGCCGCGGGTTCGAGTCCCGTCGGGGTCGCCACAGCATCATTTCCGAAGCCGTCCCGCGGTTGCGAGACGGTTTCAGTTGTTGTGGAGCAGCTTCATCGCAAGAACCGCCGCCTGCGCACGCCGCTCCACGTCGAGCTTGGTAAACACCCGCGAGACGTACGTCTTCACCGTCGTCTCGGTGAGTACGAGCCGATCGGCCATCTGGCGGTTTGTGAGACCCTCGGCGATCAGCGTCAGGACCTCACGCTCTCGCGCCGACAGCATCTTGAGCTCGGCTGGCTCCGGCCGGTCGTCGCGGCGCTGAATCCGCTCGATGACGCGGTCTGTCATCTGGGGGTCGAGCAGCGACTGTCCCGCGGCCACCCGTCGCACCGCGTCGACCAGGTCAACGCCACCGATCTCCTTGAGTACGTAGCCGGAAGCCCCCGCAAGGATCGCCGTCAGCAGCGCACTGTCGTCGTCGTACGAGGTCAGGATCAGGGCTCGAACGTTGGAGTCGGCCGCTCGTACGTCACGACAGACGTCGATGCCGCTCCCGTCGGGCAGCCGCGCGTCGAGCACGGCGACGTCGGGTCGCAGCTCGAGGATCTTGTCGCGCCCGTCCCGCGCGGTTGCGGCTTCGCCGACGACGTCGATGTCAGGCGCGTCCGCGAGAATGTCACGGATGCCACGTCTGACCAGTTCATGGTCGTCGAGTAGGAACGCCCGAACGTTCGTCACTTCGCTTCTGTCTCCCCATTTAGGCCGACATAGAACGCCGTCCAGTAGCTCTAACGACGCGGCCGTGATCTCGTTACGCCACCGGCGTGGCCGATGCGCCCGCGGCAGAGGCATCGGTTCGGTGAGCTGTCAGAGGGGGTCGGCCCGCTTCAGCGGCCAGAGGGCGACCGCGACTGCGATCAGCGCGACCGCTGGCAGCAGCGCGACGACCCAACCCGACATGGGCCACGAGATGACCGCCAGGGTGAGCCAGCCGATCGACGCCGCGACGACCACAGCCGCCAGCCACAACAGGGGTCGGCGTCGATCGGCTCGCCACGCCGCGAGGTCGATGCGATCGGCGATGCGAGCCATCCGACGGTCGGGACGGCAGTCGGCCCAGGCGTCGAGTGCACCGACCGCCAGCAGGGACGCGGCCACGCTGACCACGACGAGCCACGCTCGCGGGCCGATCGACGACGGTTCGATGCTGGCCAGCGATGCGATCGGGAGGGCCATGGCGACGGTACGCACGGGTCTGACCGCCAACGCGACGGTCGCCCCGGCCGCAATCGGCAACAGCCACGCCAGGGCCGACGTCGAGTTGGCACCGAGCCCAGCCGCGATCGCGACCGTCCAGGCGACCGCGGCGTAGACGCCGATCCGTACGTGCCTCATCGACCGACACCCGCTCGGCTCATGCCGCGTACGGCCGGACCGATCGCGTGGACGTCGTCGATCACGATCGCGCCGAGTTCGCTCAGTCGAGTACGCAGCAGCCGCCGATGACGTGGCCACTCCACCCGTACTCGCTCACCGACGCCGCGCGGCCAGGCGGCTGGCTCGACGCCGATGGTGTCGACGACGACGAGCCGGTGCCCGCGCCGGGCGAGTCGCGCGATCGCGCCGACCATCCGATCGTCGGGCAGCGCCGAGAAGCAGAAGACGATCGACCGCGGCGGCAATGCGACGCCCGGTATCCGGGCCAGGTCGGGAGCCACGATCGACTGCACGATCGGCCGCAGGACGATGTCGTCGAGAATCCGAAGCTCCTGGGGTCGCCCTTGGCCGGGCGCGAGCCAGCGTACGGAGCTGCCGTACATCACCAGGCCGACCCTGTCGCCGGCGTCGAGGTACGCGCGGGCGACCGCTGCCGCGCCACGTACGACCCGGTCGTGCAGTCGCCGGTCGTAGCCTCCGGCCACACTGGTGTGGTCGACGAGGACGACGACATCGGCGCTTTGATCCTGATAGCGCTGCGACACCATGAGCTGACGCGTCCGGGCCGACGACTTCCAGTCCACATCGCGCAAGGCGTCGCCGGTGACGTACGGCCGGAGCTCGGCGAACTCCAGGCCGGCGCCGCGCACCCGACCCGGATGAGCGCCGAATCGCGCCAGCAGATCGGGCGGGGCATACACCTGAGGATCGGGCTCACCCAACGGATGCACGGTGAGCGACGGCAACTCCACCGTGGCCACCGCGACCCACCCGCCGAGCGGCGTCGCGAGGCGCAATTGTAGATGGCCGAGCGAGTCCCGCATCCACTCGCGAGGGCGGACCGTGATCGCCACGGGGTCGGCGCCCGACCGTACTCGCCAACGCTGCCGACCCGCCGGCTCGACCCCTCCGGTCAGCGCGACCGTCGCCACGCCGCCGACCCCCGGCGAGCCGGCAATCGACGACACCGCAACGTCAATGCGCACGACCTCGCCGGGCGAGAGGCGGCCTGCACTCAACCCGACAGCGACGTCGATCTCGCGCGGAGTCGGCTCGGCCAGGCATACCAAGATGACCAGGAGAACCAGCCCAACCGCAGCGGCCGCAACCGGTCCGGGCCTGATCGCGGCGACGACGAGCAGCCCGGCGGCCAGCACCACCGCGCGGCGGACCGACGACCCGACTCCCCATCGCAGTCCGACCGACGTCGCCCGGACGCTGCGGCTCACTCGTTCGCTCGCTCGCCGAGAAGGGGATCGGGCATCGGCACCTTGCCCAACACCTCGGCGACCACTGTGTCGCCGGTGATCCGGCTCGCCCACAGGTCGGGCCGGATCACGATCCGATGGCCGAGTCCGGCGACCGCGACCCGCTTGATGTCGTCGGCGAGCACGTATGACCGCCCCTGCAGCATGGCCGCAGCCTGCGCGAGAGCGCCTACGGCGAGCCCGCCTCGGGGGCTGGCGCCGACCGCCGCGCTGTCGTGGTCGCGGGTCGTGTTGACCACGGCGACGATGTAGTCGAGGAGATCAGGGTGGACTGTGACCCCGGCCCGAAGCTGACAGAGCGCGGCCAGGCCGTCGGCGTCGGTGACGGCGGTCAGCTGCTGCTCCGAGACCTCGCGACTGAGTCGCTCGGCGAGCATGGACGCTTCATGGGCGGGATCGAGGTAACCGATCCGGACCCGAGCGACGAACCGGTCCAGCTGCGCCTCGGGCAGGATGTAGGTCCCTTCGTACTCGATGGGGTTGCTGGTCGCCATCACGAAGAACGGCTGCGGCAACGGCCGCGTCTGCCCATCGGTCGTGACCTGCTGCTCGGCCATCGCCTCGAGCAGAGCGGCCTGAGTCTTCGGAGGCGTCCGATTGATCTCGTCAGCGAGGAGGAACTGGGTGAAGACCGGCCCCGGCCGGAAGCTGAAGTCACTGGCCCGCTGGTCGAAGATCATCGTGCCGGTGAGGTCCTGCGGCAGCAGATCGGGCGTGAACTGAACCCGCGCGAAGGTAAGCCCCAGAGCTCTGGCGAGTGCCCGCGACAGCACCGTCTTGCCCACCCCGGGTACGTCTTCGACCAGGACATGTCCACGGGCGAGCACCGCCATCATGACCAGCTCGATCGCCTCTCGCTTGCCGACGACAATGGTCTCGACCGCGTCGATTACCCGGCCGATCAGCTCGGCGGCTTCCTGGACCGATTCCTGTGCGGCGATGGCGTCAGCGTTCGCTGGCACGTGGCCCCCTTTCCCTTTGTGGTGGCGTGTCGAGCGATTCGGCGAAGGACCGGATATGCAGGGCCTCGATATCGACCGCGGTCGGCGCCGACGGCGGCACCGGGCGGTCGGGTCGCGGCATCAGCTCGCGCAACGTGAGCGCCAGGAGGACCGGCCCGCAGGCGGCGACCGCAACGGCCGTCGCATTGCCGAACGCCAGGATCGCCAGCCATCCGGCGAGCATGGCGATCGGCCCGAGGATTATCACCGTGCCTCCATCAACGCGTCGATGTGGGTCCGAGCCGCCCGCGCGTCGTCTGGACCCACCGGCAGCTCGGAGAACCGCGCGACGTTGAACAGATCGACCAAGGCATGCACGCGTTCGGCAGCAGCGAGCCGTCCCGAGGCGAGAACGCGGGTGGCGTACTCGGCTTCGGTCTCGGCCGGCTCGCGCACCAGGCCGTACCGGCTTACATGACGCTCGAAGGCGAGATAGGCCCGCACGACGGCGAGTCGCGGGTCGTCCTCGTCGAGCAACTCCGCCCGGCCCCTGGACAGGGCTTCGCGGACGGCAGCGGCCCGGCGCGCGCGCAGCTGCTCTTCGGTGTCATCGGACTCGACTACCCGACCCGGCGAGCCACTCTCAGGCCCGAGCGGTGTCCGCCGACGTCCGGCAATCTGGCGCCAGGCGACGAACGCCAACACCAGCACGACGACGGCCACGGCGACGATCACCCACGTCGGCACGTCATCGCTCCTCGGCGCGTTCGGCTTGGTCGCTTCGGGCGACGGGCTGGGCGACGGATTCGGTTGCACACTTCCGGGCGGACCGGTTCTCGAGCGCTTCAACTCGATGTCGTCGGACGGCATCACCAGGACCAGCAGCGTCAGAAGGACGAGCCCACCGGCGCCGGCCAACAAGGCACCCCACGGCCGATCTTCGCCTTGAGCGAGAAACAGCGTAACCGCGATAAAACCGGCGACTCCGACGGCCCCGCCTGCGATGACGGCTGCCGCGTGCGAGATCGCGACGTCTGGGTCACCGAGGGCGACAACGGCGTAACTCGTGAGCAACGCGACGGCGAGCGCGGGCGCGGCGACCCGACGTACGCTGATGTCTGCGAAACTCATCGAATCCCCAACCCGGCGGCCGTTGCCCGCCCTACGATAAGGTAGCCGGGCGCTCGGGCAGGTAGCTCAGTTGGTACGAGCGTCCGCCTGAAAAGCGGAAGGTCGGCGGTTCGATCCCGCCCCTGCCCACGACGCCATAACAGGTGAGGAGCCGTTCACCGTGACCGATGCAGCGGGGGCGACAGTCTTCTTGCACATCGGTGCGCCGAAGACCGGTACGACCTACCTTCAAAGCGTCATGCGAAAGAACCGCAAAGCGCTCAAGTCCGATGGCCTGCTGTACCCGGGCAGGCGCAACGCCCATTTCCTGGCCTCGCTGGACCTGCGTGACTCGGGGTTCGCCGGCTATCGCGATCCCGCCGCCAACGGCGCCTGGCAGGTGGTGGTCAGGCAGTCGAGGCAATGGCGCGGCGGCACGATTGTCCTGTCGCACGAAACGTTCGCCCGCGCGCAGCGCGACGACGTCGAGCGGGCCGTGGAGTCGCTGGCGCCGGCCGAAGTGCACGTCATCTACGGGACGCGTAACCTGACCCGCCAGATCCCGGCGGTGTGGCAGGAACGGGTCAAAAACCGCGACACACTCCCCTACGGTGAGTTCCTGGCCGCGGTCAAGAGTCCGGACGCCAACGAGAAGGTCCACCAGCGATTCTGGCGGGCGCACGGCCCGGTCAACGTGCTCGACCGATGGGGTGCGGTCATTCCGCCCGAGCGCATCCACGTCATGACAGTGCCGCAGTCGTCAACCGACCCGGACGCCCTCTGGGACCGGTTCGCACGGATACTCGGGCTGGACCCGTACAAGTACGACCGGCAGATCAGTCGCAACAACGCGTCTCTAGGCGTACTCGAAGCCGAGCTGGTCCGCCGGCTCAACCTCGTCATCCCCGACACGATGGACTGGCCGACGTACTCGACCCTGGTCAAGCGCCAACTCGCCGAGGCTCGACTGGCACGACACACCAACGTCGACCGGATCACGACGCCGCCCTCGGAGTACGAGTGGATGGAAGAGCGGGCCGATCAGGCCATCCGCATCCTGAAGCGGCGCGGCTACGACGTGGTCGGCGACCTCGACGAGCTGCGGGTTGGTCCGCCTCCGGCACAGGCCGGTCCCCAGCCCGACGACATCTCTGATGCGGCGGTGCTCGAGATGGGGCTGTCGACCATCATCGACCTGCTCGCCGAGTGGGGCGCGGGCAAACCCCACCGGATGCTCCCGCTTGAAGATTCGACCCCTGAATCCCTCGGAAAGTTGCGTCGGCTGCTTCGGCGTCGTTAGGCAGCTAGGGCCCGAGCCCTAACTGGCCCTCCCGTTTTTACTTCTTGTCGGTGGTGCGCTGGCGGGGTAGGCCTCCCGACAGCAAAGCGCGTACTTCGGACTCCCGGTAGCGACGGTGCCCGCCCAAGGTGCGAATCGAGCTCAACTTGCCCGCCTTCGCCCAACGCGTGACCGTCTTCGGGTCCACGCGGAACAACGCGGCAACCTCTGCTGGGGTCAACAGCGCTTCCGACTCCGTGGGCCGTGTGTTCATGATGCTCCTCTTAATTCCCGACCAATGGGACATGGCCGTATGAGGCGAATGTAGCGCGTGAGAGGTCCCTGAAACGGAGATTCCGCAACTTCTTGTCACGATCTCATATCTAGCATTCGATTTCGGCCACAGACGGTCGCCCCCCCACCACAGTCTGTACCTGAAACCCACCCAGAGTCGCATTCGCCGACGGCGGGAGGACCCGCGATGTCTCATGCCGCGTGTGGATGACGGAGCCGAGGCTCCGCGATGTCTCATGCCGCGTGTGGATGGGCCTGGCCGCCGAGCGAGGAACGAG
>JBKOYM010000181.1:0-8407 GCA_046725375.1 Actinomycetota bacterium | reverse complement strand
GATGGACACCGTCTTCAATATCGGACTCAACGACGAGTCCGTCCACGGCCTGGCCGCGATCTCCGACGACGCCCGGTTCGCGTGGGACTCCTACCGGCGCCTGATCCAGATGTTCGGGGACACCGTGCTCGGCATCGACGGCCGGGTCTTCTCCCGGGCCTTCGACGACGCCAAGCAGGCCAAGGGCGTCGAGTCGGACCTCGACCTCGACGCCGACGACCTCGAGAGGCTCGTCACCGCGTACAAGGGCCTCGTCAAGGAGCATGCCGAGCAGGACTTTCCGCAAGACCCGCGTACGCAGCTCGATCTTGCCGTCCGGGCCGTGTTCGAGTCGTGGAACACCGAGCGGGCCCGGCTGTACCGACGTCGCGAGCGGATCCCGCACGACCTCGGCACCGCGGTCAACATCGTCATGATGGTGTTCGGCAACCTTGGCGAGACCTCCGGCACCGGCGTCGCCTTCACCAGAGACCCCGCGACCGGGCGCACCGGTGTCTACGGCGACTACCTGCCGAACGCCCAGGGCGAGGACGTCGTCGCCGGCATCCGCAACACCCTCAGCCTCGAGGATCTCGGCGAGCTCGACCCGACGTCGTACCGCAACCTGCGCCGAAGCATGCGGCTGCTCGAGACCCACTACCGCGACCTGTGCGACATCGAGTTCACCGTCGAACGCGGCAAGCTGTGGATGCTGCAGACCCGCGTCGGCAAGCGCACCGCGGCCGCCGCGTTCCGGATCGCGGTGCAGCTCGTCGACGAGCAGCTCATCACGATCGACGAAGCGCTGCAGCGGGTCACCGGCCAGCAGCTCGCGCAGCTGATGTTTCCGCACTTCGACCCGACGGCCGAGCGACAGCGGCTGACCACGGGCATGGCGGCCTCCCCCGGCGCCGCGACCGGACAGGCGGTGTTCGACTCCGAGGCCGCGCAGTCGTGGGCGGCCGAGGGCAAGCAGGTCATCCTTGTACGTCGCGAGACCGACCCGGACGACCTCGGCGGCATGATCGCGTCAAACGGCATCCTGACCAGTCGGGGAGGCAAGACGTCGCATGCGGCCGTCGTCGCCCGCGGCATGGGCAAGACATGCGTCGTGGGCGCCGAGGCACTGGCGATCGACGAGGACGCGAAAACGGCGCGGGCCGGCGACGCCGAATTCACCGAGGGCGACGTGATCGCGATCGACGGGTCGACCGGCGACGTGTACCTCGGGGACGTGCCCGTCGTACCGTCGCCGGTCGCGCGCTATCTCGACGACGGGCTCGACGCCGCACTCGCCGGCGCCGACGCCGAGACCAGCGAGCTCGTGACGTCGGTACACCGGCTGCTCGGCCACGCCGACGACATCCGGCGGCTGCGCGTACGCACCAACGCCGACATCGCCGACGACGCGGTGCGAGCCCGTAACCTCGGCGCCGAAGGCATCGGGCTGTGTCGCACCGAGCACATGTTCCTCGGCGAGCGACGACCGCTGATCGAGCGCGTCATCCTGGCCGACGGCGAGGCCGAGCGGGAGGCCGCGTTCGAGGCACTGCGCCCGCTGCAACGCGCCGATTTCGTCGGTCTGCTGGAGGCGATGGACGGGCTGCCCGTGACGATCCGGCTGCTCGACCCGCCGTTGCACGAGTTCTTGCCGGACCGTACGGAGATCGCCGTGCGCGTGGCAGTCGCTCGGGAGCGAGGCGAATCGGCCGACGACGACGAACGGCTGCTGGCGGCCGTGGAGCGACTGCACGAGGCGAACCCGATGCTCGGTCTGCGCGGCGTCCGACTCGGGTTGGTCGTGCCGGGCCTGTACGCGCTGCAGGTCCGGGCCATTGCGGAGGCGGCGGTGCAGCGTACGCGGGACGGTGGCGACCCCCATGTCGAGGTCATGGTGCCGCTGGTCGGATCGTGGATGGAGCTCCGGCTGGTCCGCGACGAACTGGAGTCGGTCGTTGCCGAGGTAGCCGACGAACACGGCGTCGACCTGCGATTCCCGATCGGGACGATGATCGAGCTGCCGCGGGCGGCCCTGACAGCTGGCCGGATCGCCGAAACGGCCGACTTCTTCTCCTTCGGCACCAACGACCTGACGCAGACGACGTGGGGCTTCTCCCGAGACGACGTGGAGGCCGAGTTCTTCGCCAAGTACCTGGAGAAGGGCATTTTCACCGTGTCGCCGTTCGAGACTCTCGACGCGTTCGGCATCGGCCGTCTCGTCGAGATCGCCACCGCTGAGGGGCGTGACGCTCGGCCCGCCCTCAAGCTCGGCGTCTGCGGCGAGCACGGTGGCGACCCGGAGTCGGTGCACTTCTTCCACCGCGTCGGGCTCGACTACGTGTCGTGCTCACCGTTCCGCGTGCCCGTGGCCCGACTCGAGGCCGGCCGCGCCGTACTCGAGCACGACTGACCCCGTGGGGCGGCGGTCCCCGCGCGAACGGCCGGCTGCCCAGTCGAAGGGGCAACCGGCCGGTACGGGTCGGATCAGGAGACGGTGACTGTGAAGGGTGCCTTCGGGTTCGGTACCGCCGGGCTCGGCGTGATGCCGACGGCGCGGAGGTCTCGCTTGCCTTTCATCGAGAGGACCACCCGGAGGCCGTAGCGACCGTCACTGCCGGTCGAGACGTGCGCGCCGGTGAGGTTCTTCCAACCGTCCGCCGTCTTTGACTGGATCTTGACGGTCTTGTTGACGGCCGGCGCGCCGTTGATCGTGAAGAGCCCGTGGACGCGGAACTGCTCGCCGCTGTCGACGTTGGTCTTCGTCGGGTGCGCGGTGATGTGCGCGGTCGGAGCCTTCGCTACCGCGGACGTGCCGACGACGGCACCGGTCGCCATGAGTCCGCCGGCGATCACCGCGGCGGCTCCGCTCCGGAGCATGGCGCGACGCGTGGACAGCTCGTTCATGGTTTCCCCTCCAGAAAGATCCGGTGAGTGGACCCTCCACCCGACCGTGAGACCAGCACGCCCAACAGAGTTGGCCGCGCACTGAGATCGTTACGACCTTCGCTTCCCAGCGCTCATGGTGCATAGGGTCCAACGACCTCCGGACGCTAGCCGACCGTTCCTTGGCCGCCTCGGGCTAGGGTGCGATCGTGACCGCAAGCACCGTGCCGGGAGCCGCGTCGACCTGGGTCGCCGAGCGCCTCGGAGGTACGCGGCGGCCGGTCGCCGTCGTGGCTTGGGGCCCTCATGCGGTGTACATCGACGTCGAAGGCGACTGCGTCGGGGTGCTGGCCCGCGGTGCGGTGGCGGTGCCGATCGGAATGCGCACGACGCTCGACCGACTGCCTTGCGTCGAGGGGTCGGTCAGCGTCGGCCTGGAACGGGTGTGGTTCGAGGAGTACGCCGTCGCAGTCAATCGCATCGTCGACGTCGGGGTCCCTCGTCTCGGTTCGCTGCCAGCATGGTCGGCACCCGTATCCATCGACCTGCCGGCGTCGGCGCTTCGGGGGCTGGCCGCTGCGGAGGCGTCCGCGGCGCTGAAGCTGCTCGGTCGCGGCGACGGACTGACACCGTCGGGAGACGACGTGATCGCCGGTTGGTTGGTCGCCCGCCACGCCATGGGGCGATCGCCGGGTCAGATCGCCGACGTGGTCCGGTCACACGCGTCGACGCGGACCACAACCCTGTCGGCATCGCTGCTGCGCCGAGCCGTTGCCGGCGAGACGATCCCACAAAGCCGCGATCTCCTCGTCGCCTTGCACGCCGGCGCCGGCGTCGACGCGGCACTGGATGCGTTGGTCGCGGTCGGTCACACCTCCGGCGCGGCTCTCGCGGTCGGCATCTCGCTCGGATTGGAGGACGACGGGTGAACCACATCGAGCTGCGTCGCGGCGCCTACGCCGACTCGGTGACGCTGATGCAGGTCAGCCGGTCGGTCGCAGCGGAGCCCGGCGTCGAGGCGGCGATAGTGGCGATGGCGACGCCACTCAACCTGGATCTCATGACGGGCATGGGTTTCGAGCCTCTGGAGGCGAGCGCCAACGACATGGTCGTGGCGGTCCGCCTCGGGCCGGAGGGCGACCTCGACGCGGCCTTGGCGGCTGTGGACGCGGCGCTGGCGGCGGCCCGTCGTACGCCGGCGGCCGGTGCCGTCGTGGCGGCTCCGCACCGTACGACCGCGACGGCACTCCGCGACTCCGACGCGACCCTGGCGCTGGTGTCGGTGCCCGGGCCGCATGCCTTCGTCGAGGCGATGGATGCCCTGGCCGCCGGTCGCGACGTCATGGTCTTCAGCGACAACGTGCCGGTGGAGCAAGAGGTTCGACTGAAATCGGAGGCGGCCGAGCGCGGTCTGCTCGTGATGGGTCCCGACTGCGGCACCGCCGTCGTCGGCGGACTCGGGTTGGGCTTCTCCAACGTGGTACGGCCGGGGCCGGTCGGTGTCGTCGCGGCGTCCGGCACCGGCTGCCAGCAGGTGCTGGCGCTGCTGGATGTGGCGGGTGTCGGGATCACCGCGGCGTTCGGGGTCGGCGGCCGAGACCTGTCGGAGCGGGTGGGCGGCGCCTCGACGCGGCAGGCGATGCGCCGACTCGACGACGATCCGGTGACCGAGCTGATCGTGGTCGTGTCGAAACCCCCGGCGGCCGGGGTCGCGACCGAGCTCGCGTCGCTTGCGGGCGAGCTGTCGACGCCCGTGGAGTTCGTGCTGCTCGGTGCCGGCGAGCCGGATCTCACGGCCGGGGCCGAGCGGGTGCTGGCCGCGCTGGACCGTCCGGCGCCGATCTGGCCGCGATGGGGCGAGCGTGCGGCCAGCGGGCGCGCGGCGAGCGTGGGTGCGGCCAGCGGGCGTGCGGCCAGCACTCGCGTCGGTTACCTGCGCGGCCTGTACAGCGGCGGCACTCTCTGCGATGAGGCGATGCTGATCGCGGCCCAGACACTCGGCCCGGTTCGCAGCAACATCCCGCTGTCGCCGGAGCTGGCTCTCGACGCGTCGCTGACGGCCTCGGCGCATGTCATGGTCGATTTCGGCGACGACGCGCTGACGGCCGGGCGGGCCCATCCGATGATCGACCCGACCCTGCGGCTGGAGCTGTTTGCGGCGGAGGCTGCCGATCCGGACACGGCCGTCCTGCTCCTCGACGTGGTGCTCGGCCACGGCGCCCATCCGGATCCGGCGGCCGATCTCGCACCGGCGATCAGAGACGCCACCGCGCGGGGAGTGCCGGTCGTCGTGGCACTGGTCGGCACGGCGGCCGACCCGCAGGGACTGACCCGCCAGGCCGATGCCCTGGTCGACGCCGGGGCCGAAGTTTTCGCCTCCAACGCGCAGGCCGCCCGGCGAGCGGTGGCGTTGGTGAGCGCGGGGAGCCGGTCGTGACTCAGTTTTGCGCGTTGGTGGTTGGTGCCGAGCATCCGACGCCAACCACCAGGGCGCAAAACCGCAGCGGCGAAGGGATCTCCGCATGAGCGACCCCCTGCACCGAGAGCCATCCGTCGTCGCAACCGGCGTCGATCTCCTCGCCGACGCGATCGAGACCCAGGCCGCGCCGGTGGCCCGAGTCGACTGGCAACCCCCGATGCCCGGCACGCAAGACCACCTCGCCGCGGTCGCGGGCGATCCACGCCGGTCCGCCGCCAACGCCGAGGCAGTCCGTCGGATGCTCGATGTCCAGGCGCATCTGGTCGACGTGCTGCCGGCTCGCGAGGCACTCGGCCTCGGCGCCGGCGACTTCTTGCATGCCGGCCCGCCGGTCACGTGGGATCGCGCCTCCGGCCCGATGCGCGGCGCGCTGATGGGCGCTTGTGCCCTCGAGGGTCTGGTGGATGACCCGGAGCGCGCCGCGCCGATTCTGGCCAACGGCTCCGAACTGAGTCTGTCCCCGTGCCATCACCACGGTGCCGTCGGGCCGATGGCAGGAGTGGTGTCCGCGTCGATGTGGATGTGGGTCCTCGAGGATCCGGCCTTCGGCCGCCGCACGTACTGCTCGCTCAACGAGGGACTCGGCAAGGTGCTCCGCTATGGGGCGTACTCCCTCGACGTCCTCGACCGACTGCGCTGGATGTCGACCACACTCGGTCCACTGCTGCAGCAGGCGGTCCAGCGGTCCGGCCCGATCGACGTCACGGCGATCCTCACGCAGATGCTGCACATGGGCGACGAGGCGCACAATCGCAATCGGTCCGGCACCCTGATGCTGCTGCGCGACCTGGGACCGGCGCTCGTCGACGCCGGTACGAGCGGCGACGTCGCTGAGGCGATTCGCTTCATCGGCGGCAACGATCACTTCTTCCTCAACCTGGCGATGCCGGCCTGCAAGCTCGCACTCGACGCGGCTCGCGACATCGACGGATCGACGATGGTCGTCGCGATGGCACGCAACGGCACCGACTTCGGGATCCAGGTGTCCGGCACCGGCGACAGCTGGTTCACCGGACCCGCGCAGGTGCCGGAGGGCCTCTACCTCGGCGAGTACGGGCCCGACGACGCCAACCCCGACATCGGCGACTCGGCGATTACCGAGACGGCCGGGCTCGGCGGCTTCTCGATGGCTGCGGCGCCGGCGATCGTACGGTTCGTCGGCGGCACGGTGCCCGACGCACTGGCAACCACTCGGCGCATGTACGAGATCACGCTCGCCGAGAACACGCGGTGGACGGTGCCCGCACTGGAGTTTCGCGGCGTACCGACCGGCATCGACGTCTCGCTGGTGTGCCGTACCGGGATCCTGCCGCAGATCAACACCGGAATGGCCGGCCGCGTCGCGGGTGTCGGTCAGGTCGGCGCCGGACTCGTCACGCCACCGGCCGAAATCTTCCCGGCAGTGCTCGCGGCCCTGGCCGACTCGGCGCCTCGAGTTCCGAGTTAGTGTCGGTGCCGGCGCGTACACACCGACCGTAACTCGGAACTCGAGCCGGGGCCCGTCAGCCCTCGCCCGCGATGAACGCCCGGATGGCGTCGGCCACGAGCTGCACCGCGATCGCCGACAGCAGCAGACCGCTGATCCGGGTCACCAGCGTCACGCCCGACTCATGGATGAGGCGGAGGATTCCGACCGAGTAGCGCATGAACGCCCACAGCATTACGTGCACCCCCACGATGCCGAGGGCGACCGCGACGAACGTCGGGACGTCGTCGATCCGCTCGACGAACACCATCGTCGCCACGATCGCGCCAGGCCCGGCGAGGAGCGGGGTCCCGAGCGGCACGAGCGCGACGTTGACGTCCTTGGTCTCGACCGGCTCGTCCTGCTTGCCCGTCAGCAACTCCAACGCGACCAGCAGCAACAGCAGCCCACCGGCACATTGGAGGGCCGGGAGCGAGATGTTGAGGTACTCCAGCAGCTGCCGCCCGAACACCGCGAACGACACGATGACCAAGAAGGCCACGGCGACGGCCTGCCAGGCGGCCCGCGTACGCTGCTGCGGCGTACCACCGCTGGTGAGAGCCAAGAACAACGGGATCGTGCCCGGCGGGTCCATGATCACGAACAGGGTCACGAACACCGAGACCAACAGGGTCCCGTCGACAACGTCGCTCACGGGCTCACCTCGCTAGCGCTCGCCGAGCCCGCTCGCGCAGTCGCGGCTGTGTTGAATCGTTCGCTCGCAAGCTCGCTCACGGCACGGCCGCCAGCAGCCGCTCGAACTGATCCGGGGCGGTCGTCTCGCCTCCCAGCGGATGATCGAGCTTGCCAGCACCGTGATAGTCGCTGCCGCCGGTCACGACGAGCCCGATATCGGTCGCGATCGACCGCAGGCGGGCCCGGGTCCCGAGGTCGTGGTCTCGATGGTCGACCTCGATGCCGGTCAGGCCGGCGTCGGCGAGCTCGCCGAAGACCTCGGCGCTCAGCACGCGACGGCTGCCGCGACTCCATGGGTGGGCGATCACACTCACCCCGCCAGCTTGGCGTACGAGGTCGATCATCTGGATGAGCTCGGTGGCATAGCGGCGCACGTATCCGGGCCGACCCCACGCCAGGTAGCGCGCGAACGCCTCGCTCCGATCGCGCACGATGCCCAAGGACACCATGGCGTCGGCCACGTGGGGACGCCCGGTCGCCGACGCCGGTCCGGCGACTCGCGCGACGTCGTCCTCGGTGAGCTCGACACCGACCTCGCGAAGCCGAGCGAGCATCGTCGGGAGCCGCGAGGTACGCCCGGCGATGATCCGCTCGAGTTGATTCGCCAACGGCGAGAAGGCCGGGTCGGCCTCGTAAGCGAGCAGGTGAACGCCGACCTCGTCATACCGGCACGACAGCTCCATACCGCGTATCAGGCGCAACTCATGACACGCAGCTGCTTGTCCGGCTTCGTCCCATCCGTCCGCTGTGTCATGATCGGTGAGTGCGACTACATGGAGTGACGCTTCAACTGCTTGCTGTATCAATTCGGCCGGTGAGTCGGTGCCATCGGAGCGATGCGAGTGCGTGTGCAGGTCGATCAGCACCGCAACAGCCTATCTGCCGCAAATACCACATGTTGGGAC
>JBKOYM010000193.1:0-9078 GCA_046725375.1 Actinomycetota bacterium | reverse complement strand
ATGGCACCGGGTGACCCGTACTTCGAGTTCTTCACTGCCCACGCCACTGGACCGGTCCCTCTCTTCGAGGTCGACGACGTCGACCAGGCACGCGAGGACCTCATCAGAGCCGGGATCGAGATCGTAGGCCCCGCGGGTGTGGACTCCCATTGGCGGTGGATCCACTTTCGGGCTCCAGACGGCAACCTCTACGAGATCGCCAGCCGACTCTAGAGCTCGGCAGCAGACCAGGCATCCCACACCAGTCGAGACCGACACGGCAGCACCTGATCGTCCACACATGGGCGCGCGGAATGGTACGTCGAACTCCTAGGCCGAGCTCACCATCCGGGATCCGGACCTGGCGAAATCTATCGACGCCGCATCGCATCCCCTGGCCGGGTCGGGAGACGGGTCCGTCCCCCGAATATCTCCCAGAGGAGCTGATCGTCAGAGCCGATCTGGCCTCTGACCTGGGTGGAGCTGAGGGGACTCGAACCCCTGACCCCCTCCATGCCATGGAGGTGCGCTACCAACTGCGCCACAGCCCCGGGACGCCCGACTCCGCGAGCGCGAGCCCGCCCAGCATAGCCGTCGGCGCGAGACGAGACGAAATCGGGTACGAGTGGGTCCCGTCGCGCCAATGGGGCGTTGGCGCAGGGATCCCCAGTGCCGAACCTATTGGCGTCGGGGACCCCCGCGCCAACTCAGTTGGCCAGCGGCTCGGCTTCGTCGGTGGCGGAGTCGACGTCGTCGCCGGACAGCACCGGCTCGGGGAGGCTGCCGGCGTTCCACTCGGTGATTCGCCAACCCCGGCGACCTTCCTCCAGCACGATCCAAGCGCAGTTGCTCAGGCCGCCGAAAACGTTCCAATGCTCCGGCGCGATGCCGAGGAAGTGGCACGCACCGACCCGCAATGATAGGCCGTGGGCGACGACGATCACCGTGTTGCCGCCGTCGGACTCGGCGAGCTTGGCGGCTCGTTCGATGGCGGCTCCGGCCCGATCGGCGACCTCGGCCATCGTCTCGCCGTCGACGCCGCGGCGCACGTCCTCGCCGGCGTCCATTCGGCGCACCTCGTCGGCGAACCGCACGTGTACCTCGGCCCGAGTCAAGCCCTGCCACTGGCCCAGGTTGATCTCGCGCAGCGCGGGGTCGCGTTGTACGTCGAGCCCGGTCAGCTCGGCAAGCGCCGACGCCGTCTCGTACGCCCTGGACAGGTCGCTGCTGATGATCGCCGCCGGTCGAAGCGAGGCTAGCCGGGCGGCGGCGGCTTTGGCCTGGTCGCGGCCGACATCGTCGAGCGGGACATCGATGTGTCCCTGGCCGCGACCGTCGACGTTCCACTCGGTCTGGCCGTGCCGCCACAACACGACGCGACGGGTCATCGAGCCGCGCCACCCTCGGACTGCCCGGCGGCGACCGACTGGGGCAGGTCGATCCTCGGACAATCGGCCCAGATCCGGTCGAGCGCGTAGTAGGCACGCTCGTCCTCGTGCTGCACATGGACCACGATGTCGACGTAGTCGAGCAGCACCCAGCGCCCTTCGCGATGTCCCTCACGACGGGTCGGCTTGGACCCAAGCTCGTGCAGCTTCTCTTCGACCGCGTCAACGATGGCCCGCACCTGGCGGTCGTTGGAAGCCGAGCACACCATGAACACGTCGGTGATGACGAGTTGCTCGGACACGTCGAAGGCGACGATTTGCTCGGCGAGCTTGCCCGAGGCGGCCTCGGCGGCGGCGATCGTCATCTGCTTGGCATGGTCGGTAGCTGTCACGGGTGTCCTAGAGGGTCGGAATTGGACTGGTAGAGCCGGTGTTTGGCGATGTATTGCACCACACCATCGGGTACGAGATACCAGACCGGCTCACCTTGGGCGACGCGCTCGCGGCAGTTCGTCGACGAGATCGCGAGCGCCGGTATCTCGACCAGGGTGACACGCTCGCTGGGCAAACCCCGCAGTGTCGAGTCGTCGATCTGATGCCCGGGCCGCGTACAGCCGACGAACTGTGCCAGCTCGAACAGCTCCGCGTGGTCGCGCCAGGTCAGGATCTGGCCCAAGGCGTCGGCGCCGGTGATGAAGTAGAGGTCGACGTCACCGAGCCGCTTGTGCAGGTCCCTCAGGGTGTCTTTGGTGTACGTCAGGCCCGGCCGGTCGATATCGACCCGGCTGACCGTAAATCGCGGATTGGACGCGGTCGCGATCACCGTCATGAGGTAGCGGTCTTCACGATCGGAGATGGTGCGCGCGGCCTTCTGCCACGGCTCCCCCGTCGGGACGAAGACGACCTCGTCGAGCCCGAACCACGCCTGGACCTCGCTCGCGGCCACGAGGTGCCCATGATGGATCGGATCGAACGTGCCACCCATCACCCCCACGCGGCGGCGAGTGTCGGGAGGGCCGGACTCAGCCGCGCCCACGGAGCGGTCCGATGGTCAAGAGTGTGGCCTGCCCTTCCCGAAGCTCAGGGTGACGATCAACAGGAAGGTCAAGATCCCGAACGCGATGAGTCCGACCGCCAGCGGCGATACGGGGAGCTCCCGAGTCTCCTCGGCGGCCCGAACCGACACTTCCGTCATCGCCTGCGCGCTCATCGACATAGGCCCCAATCTACCGAACCTGTCCGGATCCGGTGACGACGTACTTGGTTGTCGTCATCTCTGGCAGGCCCATCGGCCCCCGGGCGTGCAGCTTCTGGGTCGAGATGCCGATCTCGGCCCCGAAGCCGAACTCCCCGCCGTCGGTGAACCGAGTCGACGCGTTGACCATCACCGCCGCCGAGTCGACGCCCACGCTGAACCGCTGCGCGGCATCCAGCGACCCGGTGACGATCGCGTCCGTATGGCCCGAGGAGTACGTGCGGATGTGGTCGAGCGCCTGGTCCAGCGACTCGACGACGGCGGCCGAGATGTCGAGCGAGAGGTACTCAGCGGTGTAGTCGTCGTTGGTCGCCGCCACGACGTCCGACGACACCGCCTGAAACGCCGCGTCGCCGTGGACCGTGACGCCTCGCTCTTGAAGGGCCTCGACGATCCGCGGCACGAAAGCATCCGCGACCGACTTGTGCACCAGCAGCGACTCGGCGGTGTTGCACACGCTCGTACGCTGCGTCTTCGAATTTACGACGATGTCGACGGCCTGATCGAGGTCCGCGGCGGCGTCGACGTACACGTGACAGTTGCCGACACCGGTCTCGATCGCCGGCACCGTCGCGTTGGTCACGACCGTCTGGATGAGCTCGGCGCCGCCGCGCGGGATGACCAGGTCGACCAGCCCGCGGGCCTGGATCAGGTGGGTCACCGTCGCCCGATCGTCGGTCGGCAGCACCTGGATCGCGTCCGGCGGGAGCCCCACGGTCGCGATCGCGTCCCGGAGGATCCTGGTGATCGCGGCGTTGGACCGAGCCGCCGACGACGAGCCCCGCAGCAGTACGGCGTTGCCGGCCTTCAGGCACAGAGCGGCCGCGTCGACGGTGACGTTGGGCCGCGCCTCGTAGATCATGCCGATCACGCCGAACGGCACCCGGATCTGGCGCAACTGCAGACCGTTGGGCAGGGTCGACCCGCGGACGACGTCACCGACCGGATCCGGCAGTCCGGCGACGTCACGGGTGGCCTGGGCCATGCCGTCGAGCCTGGCTTGGTCCAAGCGGAGTCGGTCGATCAGGTGCTCGCCGGTGCCGGCGCCTCTCGCCGCCTCCACGTCGGCGGCGTTGGCCTCCAGGACGGCGCCGGCATCGGCCAGCAGGGCCTGCGCCATCGCCTCCAGCGCCCGGTCCTTGTCGGCTCGGGGCAACGGCGCGAGTACGGTCGCGGCCTGCCGGGCCCGACGGGCGGCCGCGTGGACGGCGTCGCGAGCGGAGTCGGTGGTCATGCGGCCAGGGTAGCCGTGCGGTTTCGCGTTTGTACGGGTGTTTCGGCAGGTGGCGTACGGGTTCGCTCGCGGCCCCGGGTGTGGTGGAGACGCGCCGCTCCACCACACCCGGCGGCCTCATCGTGGCGGGTACGGGTGATCAGCCCGCGGCGAGGGGAATCGCCGGGCACTCGAACTGCTTGACGACTCCGGTGTCGACGGCGCTCCCAGTCGCCAACGCCGCGCTTACCTCGGCTGTCGAGTCGAGCACGCCGTCGCCATCGGTGTCACCGTCGGCCACGGCCGCGGCGTACCCGGATGGGAACGCCAGTCCGTGCACCTGCCACCGGCCGCCGTTGTATCCAGGATCGCCCGGCGCCGCCTCTGCGACGTTGAGCTGGGCGCCGAAGAACTCGTAGATGACATCCCAAGACTGCGCCGGCGCCATCGTTCCGGACAGGTCGGTCGGCGTGCCGACGGTCCGGTAGAGATCACCATCCACGTAGAAGGCCGGACCGCCGACCCCCGCCGACGCAGGGGCCGCCGCGCCAACCGCCGCTCCGGTGGCCGCGACACTGACAATGGCCATCGTCGCCAGTCGGCCTCGTTTGCCTAAGGCACTCATGTGTTTCCCTCCCTCGGTCCTGGCCGACATCGGGCGTGCCGGCTCCCAATCCAGCCAACAGCAACCCGCGCCCGACGGCCCTTACAAACCGGTGACGTCGAGGGCAGCGGCTAGAGGACGACGAGGTCGTCGCGGTGGATCACTTCGCGTTCGTACTCGGCGCCGAGCTCGCGGGCCAGGTCATTCGTCGACCGGCCCAGCAGCCGAGGCAGCTCGGCGCTGGCGTAGTTGACCAGGCCGCGCGCGACCGGGTTGCCGGCCGGATCGACGAGGTCGACCGGATCACCGGCGTCGAATGTGCCGATGACCTTCGTGATGCCGGCCGGCAGCAGCGACTTGCGCCGGTCGACTACGGCTCGGACCGCCCCGTCGTCGAGCACGATCTGCCCACGCGCTTCGGTCGCGTGCGCTAGCCACAGCAGTCGGGTCGGCCGCCGCCGTCCGGTCGGGTGAAACCGGGTACCCGTCGGCGCGCCCGCGAGCGCATCGGCAGCCTGACCGGCGTGAGTCAAGACGACTTCGATGCCCGCTTCGGTCGCAATCTGCGCCGCTTCGACCTTGGTGACCATGCCGCCGGACCCGACACCGGAGCCACTCGTACGCCGGACCCGCACCTCCGCGAGATCATCCGGCCCTCGTACGTCGGTGATCGGCCTCGCCTCGGGCCGACGCGGATCGGCGCTGTGCAGCCCATCGACGTCGGAGAGCAAGACGAGCAGGTCGGCGTGCACCAGATGAGCGACGAGCGCGGCCAGGCGATCGTTGTCACCGAATCGGATCTCGCTCGTCGCGACCGTGTCGTTTTCGTTGACGATTGGGACGACGCCGAGTTCGAGCAGCTTCGCGAAGGTCCGATAGGCGTTGCGATAGTGCGTACGCCGCATGAGGTCGTCAACGGTCAACAACACTTGACCGGTCGACATCCCATGCCGAGCGAACTCCTCGGTGTAGCGATGCATGAGGAGGCCCTGACCGACACTCGCCGCCGCCTGCTGGGTGGCGAGGTCGCGCGGTCGGCGGGCAAGTCCCAACGGGCCGAGGCCCGACGCGATCGCGCCGGAGCTGACGACCACGATCTCGTCACCGCCGTCACGAGCGCCCGCGAGCACATCGACCAGTGCCGCGACGCGGTCGGGAAGCACCCCGCCATCCGCCGTCGTCAGCGAGGACGAGCCGATCTTGACGACGACGCGACGGTCAGTCGAGGGCGACATCGGTCAGCGACCGTCCAATCGTGGATCGTGGCCGCGCGGACCCCGAAGGATCTCGGCACCCGCAGGCACCTGCGGCTCGAAGTCGAAGACCACCGCGTCGTCCTCGGAGCCGATGACGACGTCGTCGCCGGGCTCGGCACCCAGCTCCAGGAGCCGCTCCTCGACTCCGAGCCGGGCGAGTCGGTCGGCCAGGAAGCCGACGGCCTCGTCGTTGCCGAAGTCGGTCTGGCGGACCCAGCGCTCCGGCTTGTCGCCCCGAACCCGCCACAGGTCACCGTCGCGCTCGATCCGAAACTCCGCGCCGGTCACGGCCGGCGGGCGCAGCACGATCCGGGTGGCCTCGGCCGACGGCGCCTCGGCCCGGGCGGCGTTCACGAGCTTGGCCATCGCGTAGCCGAGCTCGCGAAGGCCCTCGTGAGTCGCGGCCGAACAGGCGTACACAGCCAGACCACGGGCCTCGAGATCCGGACGTACGAACTCGGCGAGCTCCCGCGCATCCGGCACGTCGATCTTGTTGAGTACGACGATCCGTGGCCGATCGTGGAGCCCACCGTACGTCGCGAGCTCGCGCTCGATCACGTCGAGGTCGGTGAGCGGGTCGCGGCCGGGCTCGATGGTCGCGCAGTCGATGACGTGGGCGAGGGCAGCGCATCGTTCGACGTGCCGGAGGAAGTCGTGGCCGAGGCCTCGGCCGGCGCTGGCGCCCTCGATGAGGCCGGGCACGTCGGCGACCGTGTACGACGACTCGCCGGCCGTTACGACCCCAAGGTTCGGAGTCAGCGTCGTGAACGGGTAGTCGGCGATCTTGGGGCGGGCCCGCGACATCGCCGCGATCAGGCTGGACTTACCAGCGCTCGGGAAGCCGACCAACCCGATGTCGGCGACGACCTTCAGTTCGAGGACGACCGTGCGCTGCTCTCCAGGCTCACCGAGCAGGGCGAATCCGGGGGCCTTGCGCTTCGGCGAGGCCAGTGCCGCGTTGCCGAGACCGCCGTGGCCACCGGCGGCGACGACGAGCTCGGTGCCGGTGCCGACCAGGTCGGCAAGCACCCCGCCGTGCTGGTCCTTGACGACCGTACCGTCGGGCACCGGCAGCACGAGATGAACGCCGCGGGCACCGTTCTTGTGGCCGCCGCTGCCGTGGCCGCCATGGCCGGCGCCGCGATGCGGCTGGCTGTGATAGTCGACCAGGGTCGTCACGCTCGGGTCGACCCGCAGGACGACGTCGCCCCCGTGACCGCCGTTGCCGCCATCCGGGCCGCCGAGCGGCTTGAACTTCTCCCGATGCACCGACGCGACGCCGTTGCCACCACGCCCTCCGGAGACGTGCAGCGTCACGCGATCGACGAACGTCGGTACCGTCACAGCGCCTCCTTCCCTCGTACTGCCTCACTGAGAGGACCCATTGTGCGCGACACGCCCGGCGTGTTTCGCCAAAAGGGTCCGCCCAGTGGGTGCGGGACATGCGTAAGGGGCGGCCGCCGATGCGACCGCCCCTTCAGCGTTGCTCGTCTTTGGCCGGCCGCGTCACTCCGCCGGGGCCGGGACCACGTTGATCACGCGACGTCCCCGCCGCGTGCCGAACTCGACATTGCCCTCGATCAGGGCGAACAACGTGTCGTCGCCACCTCGGCCGACGTTGGTGCCCGGGTGGAAGCGCGTGCCGCGCTGGCGCACGATGATCTCACCGGCGTTGACCAGCTGGCCGCCGAACCGCTTGACGCCCAACCGCTGAGCGTTGGAGTCGCGGCCGTTGTTGGACGACCCGCCACCCTTCTTGTGTGCCATCGCTACTGTCCTCGCGCTACTTCGTCGTCTTGATGTCGGTCACCTTGACCTGGGTGAACTTCTGACGGTGCCCCATGCGGCGACGGTAACCGGTCTTGTTCTTGTATTTGCCGATGTCAATCTTCGGCCCCTTGGTCTCTTCGACCACGATCTCGGCGGTGACCTTGACCTTCGCCAGCTTCTTGGCGTCGGCGGTCACCTTGCCATCGTTGACGAGCAGAACTGCCGGCAGCAACAGAGTTTCGCCGGCTCGAGCATCAACCCGGTCGATCTCGACGATGTCGCCCACGGCGACCTTCTGCTGCTGGCCACCACTGCGCACGATCGCGTACACCGGAGACTCGCTCTCTCATGTCTTAGGGGAGGAACGACGCGCGACATCGACACGCACGTCGACGATCAAGGATACGGACCCCGGCCCACCTCGGTCAAAGCGGGCCCATTCCGGTCCGACCTAGGCCGACGTGTCGACCGGCTCCGGCGCGGCCGACGGCTTGTCGCTCGACGCGATCGGCTCGTCGGAACCGCTCTCGGACGGCTTGTCCGCCTTGTCCAGCGGTTTGGTCGCCTCGTCGGCCTTCCCGGCTGACCTGTCGGCCTTCCGGGTAGCCTTGCCGGCCTTCTCGGCCTGCTTGTCGACCTCAGCCTTCTCGGCCTGCGTGTCGACGTTCTCGGCCTGCGTGTCGACGTTCTTGCCAGCCTTGTCGGCCGGCTTGTCGGCCTTGCCCTCGGACGATCCGCTGGCGGACTTGCGGCGCGACGACGACTTCTTTACCGACTTCGCGTCCGACCCGGAGCCGCCGCGCTTGCCTCGGCGACGCGAGGACGTCCCCTCGCTCGCCGGCGTCGGCTCGATCGGCTCCTGGTGCAGGATCACGCCGCGACCCTTGCAGTGCTCGCAGGGCTCGCTGAACGCTTCGAGCAGACCGGTGCCGATCCGCTTTCGGGTCATCTGCACCAGTCCGAGCGAGGTTACCTCGGCGACCTGGTGCCGGGTACGGTCGCGCCCAAGGCACTCGACCAGGCGGCGCAGCACCAGGTCGCGGTTGCTCTCGAGCACCATGTCGATGAAGTCGATGACGATGATGCCGCCGATGTCGCGCAGTCGGAGTTGGCGGACGACCTCCTCGGCCGCTTCCAGGTTGTTCTTGGTCACCGTCTCCTCGAGGTTGCCTCCGGAGCCGGTGAACTTGCCGGTGTTGACGTCGATGACGGTCATCGCCTCGGTACGGTCGATGACCAGTGAGCCGCCCGACGGCAGCCAGACCTTGCGCTCGAGTGCCTTGGCGATCTGCTCGTCGATCCGATAGCCGGCGAACACGTCCTCGCGCTCGGCGTCGGTCGCCTCGGCCTCAGCGCCACCACCGTCGGCGCTGCCGCCCGCCCAGCGGCGCACGCGGTCCGCGAGATCGGGCGCGACATGGCTGACGTACGCCTCGATCGTGTCCCACGCGTCGTCGCCGTCGACGACCAGGGAGCTGAAGTCCTCGTTGAACAGGTCGCGGACCACCTTCAGCATCAGGTCGGGCTCGGCGTACAGCAGTTGCGGCGCCTGGTTGGACTCGCTCTTCTTGCTGATGTCGTCCCACCGCGCGGTCAGCGCCGTGACGTCGCGG
>JBKOYM010000152.1:0-17551 GCA_046725375.1 Actinomycetota bacterium | reverse complement strand
CCCGACTTCGTCGCGAACATCGACCAGCGGTTCACCGACCGCTCGATGGTGCTGCAGGCGTGGGGCACGTACGGAACGCTCTGGCCCGTCGTGCACCAACAGCTCGGCGTCAGCCCCGACCTCGGCCGCGGTGACGTGGAGCTCGTCCCCCAGGTGCCGCCTGACCAGACCCGGATCGCCGGGCACCACATCCGGCTCGGCAGCGGCTGGGTCGACGTCTCAGCGGAGGCCACGTCGAAGCAGCTCCGGACGACCGTGGAGTCCCGGGTGCCCGCCGACCTGCTCGTCGGCCATGTGGTGCCCACCGACGCCCAGGTCGGGTCGGTGACGCTCAACGGACGACCGGTCGCCTACCAACTGCGGCACACAGCCCGCGGCGACGAGCTCGTCGTCGACGCCGGACGAAGCGGCCAAGCCGACCTCGTCGTCAACCTGCTCTGAGCCTCTGATTGCAGCCGCGTTCGTCCGCCGCCGGGGCGTCTGCCGCGTAGTCGGGCATGCTGGGCCGATATGTGCGGAGGTGAGGGCGAGATGGCGGGCCTGTGCGACAAGCTGCCAGAACCGATCGGCCCGGACGAGACCGTGACATCGATGGATACCGATCCGGTCGGCGGACGGGATCCTGCATGGCGGGTTGTCCAGGGCTCTGAGGACTAATTGCGCTGGTCAGGTCCAGTTCTCCGGGTTGATCCGGGACAGCTGGACCCGGGGCGGCTCACCCGCCATCTTCGGGGTGGCGGCCGATCCAACGCTGTGCCGACCTGCATAAACGTAGGCGAGCGCCGAACGCTGTGCACCAGGTGATCGGACGAGTTGCGGGGCCTCGGGCTTCGGCACCAGGGAGGCGGGATGCGCTGTCTGCATCGCAGGAGACAAGCGACAGGTGTCTACGACGAATTGGTCGGCTCGACGAGGATGGCGGCCCATCCACCGCCTGACACGCGTTGGCCGGTCGGCCGCCAGCCATACTTGACAAGGGTCTGCCGCAGCCCCTTGCCGGGTGCCACGTCGAACGCATCAACCCGGACACTGTCGTCCCGATAGATCTCAACTCGACCGGGTCGAATCTGCGCCAGATGCAGCGCCGAGCGTACGACCATCCTCCCACCTCCGGGTCTCGCAGGATTCGGACTCCTGGTCATGTCAGCTACCGACGGAACGGTCGGATCTGTTACACCCCCTTGGCCGCGAGCAGGGTGGGTAGCCGGCGCAGACCCGATCCCGCGCGGGACGCTTGGCACACCGTCAGAAGCGTTTGGAAACTCCGGGGCGGCTCAAATCCTTGACTGGGATATGAGCACCGACTCTTCCACACCTCAGGCGTCAAGCCTCCCTAGGCGGATCTAGCTGCGCCGCTCCAAGAACGTCGGGTTTGTCTGGCCGACCTCGATCAGGTGCCCGTCGGGGTCCCGGATGTAGCAGCGGATCTCCGCTCCCCGATCTTGAGGGGGAGTGAGGAATTCAGCTCCACGCGCGCTCCATTCGTCGTAGACGGCCTGGATGTCGGCTACCCGGATGTTGAGGAAGCTGCTCGTCCGGTTCGGATCGGACGGTGTCTCGAGGACAACCTCAGGCTTGTCCTCGGTTGGCCCCCCGCCGACGTTGATGATGATCCAGCTGTTCGCAAGCCGGACGAATGACGGCTCACCAGCCATCACCGTCTCACCGCCGAGCACCTCGGAGTAGAAGCGTCGCGAACGTTCGACATCATCAGAGACGATGAAGTGCGTGAGGAGGATCCCTTCCTCAGGCACGGGGAGCTCCGGCATCTGGCACCTCCTGAGCTGGATCGACCACCTTCATCCTCGCAGAGTCAACGATGCGGACCCCGACTCGCACTACCACTAGTCCGACCGGTCGCTTATCCGCTCGCGATCGCCAGGCGACCGCACCACAAGGGCATTGTCCGAAGGCTGATGCGAGTTCGCAGATTTTTGACTTTCGGACCAACTCCACGCGCCATGAGGACGCGCCTGCAATCGGAGACACCGCAAATCAAACTGAGCTCCCGATCGTTATTTCGCAGATCAGTCCCAGTTGTCGGGGTTGATCCGGGACGGCTGGACGCGGGGCGGCCCAGGTGTGGCCAGGAGTAGAACGGTCGGCGTCAGGATGTCAATCGACCAACGCGCTCAAGCTCGATCCAGTCGCCGACGAGACTGCTGTTGGTCCCGACGCGACGCCGCCAGGGACGTAACCAGGAACGAACTGGCGGGGCGGCAAATCTGACCAGCGCCCTCGCCCTGGCTGATGCGTAGAACCGGCTCATGAACTCCTCGCCGACGGTCCATGTCGCCTCGTCGTAGCTGTCGATGCGGTGCGGGACGACTAGACCACCGGCGGACCACGGCCCCTTCTCGTCTACGCGGTAATGCATCGCCATATCAACCACGGCGGTCGGGTCGAACACCTGCCACCCAACCTGTGTGACCGTGATGGGCATAGGACCCACGTTCCTGACCGTGATCGAGTACGAGTGGGTGGCGACGACATCGCTCTTCTCGTGCACACCGTCGCCGAACCACGCCACATTGTTGGGCCGGACCTCGAAGCGCGTCACCTCACGGCCCGCCACGACGGGGCCAGGCCGCTCCCTCAGCCTCGTTGCTATCTGCCATCCAACGCTCCCGGCAGCAAGCAGCAGCGCGGTAGTACCCACCAGGTCCGCGTATGCCGGCACAACAGCTCCCTTCGAACAACAACGACAACGACCCCGGAGAGGATAATCTCAACGGGACCCGTGGTTGTGCCCAACGATCGCCGGAACAGGCATTAACACCGGTAGAGCGCAAGTCGAAAGTTATGGGCTCTCCAGACCAGGCTGTCGTCAGAACCCCGATCCCGTACAGGTTAAGTGTTTCCGCTGCATTGCCGATCTTGGCTCTCTGATGGTCGAGCGCGCCGCGCGGTCGCCTGCTCGCTGCGGGCAGTACCTCCCGCCGCCGTCTTCGAGCGCGCCGCCCGCCCATGTGGAGGGGCGCACGACGGTGAGGTCCGCGTCTCCATCCAGTACGGCGGATTTGACTGCCGACGGGGTGGCATATCGCTGGCAAGCTCGTCGACCGTGAGCGCGGACAGCCGGTTCGGCAGGTAGTTCGACCCCCACCTGTGGGGACCTCCGGCCCGTGACTTCCTTGGGCGGACGGGGAAGCGTCGCAACCGGCGTGCCGTCTGATCGGTCGTCGGAGGGGAGTCTTTGTACGCGCGAGTTCGCGCCGCCCAGGGAAGGCTGCTGGCTGCAGTCGTACTCACTGGAAGCCTTGTCGTGGCCGTTCCGGCCGCCAGCTCGCAATCCGCCGGCGGCACCGTTACGGCACAACCCACACAGTCTCGGGCCGACGTGGGTGCGCCGATCCAGTGGAAGCCGTGCGGACCTCCGGAGAGCCTCCAGTGCGCCCGGATCCGGGTACCGCTCGACTGGGATCGCCCGAATGGACGGACGATTGGTCTGTCGCTGATCCGCCACCTCGCCAGCAAACCGGACGAGCGGATCGGCACCCTGTTCATCAACCCCGGCGGTCCCGGCGACACCGGCGTCGGCCTGGTGAGAGGCGATCCCGAGGGAATCGACGCGATCGGCGGCGGCCGCTTCGACGTCGTCAGCTGGGACACCCGCGGCACCCAATCCAGTACCCCCGGCTGACCTGCTTCCGCAACGCGGGGGCGGAGACGAGATTCTGGGCGGGAGCCTCCTTCCCCACCACGACAGCGGAAGCGAAACGCACGGAGCGTCGGGGCGCTGCCGTGGCGCGGCGCTGCGGCAAGCTTAGTGGCTGGCTGCTGCCGCACATGTCGACCGCCGACACCGCCCGCGACCTCGACCACCTGCGTGCCCTGCTGGGCGAGGAGAAGATGACCTACGTCGGCCTCTCCTACGGCTCCTACCTCGGCGAGACCTACGCCAACATGTTCCCCAACCGGGTCCGGGCGATGCTGCTCGACGCCATCGTCGATCCAGTCAGGTACGCGAAGAGCGCAGAGGCGAGGATCGCCATGTGGTCCGCCTCCGCCGACGACGTGCTCAACCGGTTCTTCGCGCTCTGTGCGGACGCGGGGCCGCAGCTCTGCGCACTTGCCGGCGGCCAGCTGTCCCCGGCTGAAAAGTGGGATCGACTGGTCGCACGGTTGAAGCGCGGGCCGATCCCGGCTCCGGGGGCGAACGGCACGTCGCTGTATCGCCCAATGCTGAGCTACGCCGACCTCCTGATCTCGCAGTTCCAGCCGCTCAGGGCTCCGAGCACGTGGCCGGACCACGCGGCGGATTTAGAAGCCGCGTTCCGGGGCGACGGATCGGCGTTGGAGAACACAGCCAGCTTCTTCGTCTCGGCCGCCGGCTGGAGTGCCGGGACGACCTCCGCGGCGATCCAATGCGCGGACGGGCCGGCCCGGAAGGGACCCGAGGACTGGCGGCAGGTGTTCAAGAGACAGCAGCGGATCAGCCCGCTGGCGGGAGGAGTTCACTTCGCCTGGGAGTGGACCCCCTGCGCCTCTTGGCCGGTGCGGGCCGAGGACGCCTATCGAGGGCCGTGGAACGCCACGACCCCGAACCCGATCCTGCTGATCAACCAGCGCTACGACCCCAACTCGTACTACGGCAACGCCGTCGCAGCCCAGAAGCTGCTCGGCAACGCCGTCCTGCTCACGCATGAGGGCTACGGCCACGTCTACTTCCAGGACCAGAGCGAATGCGTGGAAGTGGCGATGACCGACTACCTGACCGAGCTGACCACCCCACCCAACGGCACGGTCTGCCAATCCGATCATCAGCCCTTCGACCCGGACTTCGGCCAACCCTGACCGGAAACCCTGGACAACCTGCGTCTGCGCGATCGGACGGCGCCACCCCGGCGTTGCGCTGCTCAGTCCCAGTTGGCGGGTTTGATCCGGGGCGGCTGCACTCGCGGCTCGCCGGGCATCTTCGGGGTATCAGCCAGTCCAACGCTGTGCCGACCAGCATCAACGCATGACAGCGGCGAGCGCTGTACGCAAGGTTATCGGGCGAGTTTCACGGCCTGCAATCTGAGCGCCGCCCGGCGGCAATCCGACAACCAGCGACTGCTAACCGCCATCTTCATTGCCAGCTTAGGTGAATCAGGCGAGCGAACGCACGAAGGCTCCGCATCCCGTTGCTGCCGCCGGCGCCCGTTGGGGGCGGTCGCACTGCTCCGGAACCGAGGTCGTCGATTCATACCTCCACCGCTGCGGTCACTCGCCGGTTAGGCGAGGGCGATCCGCGCAGCCGAACCGACAAACATGTGACGCAGCCCTCCAGCTTCTCGTACTCGGAGATATCGACTTCCACGGTGCGGAGGCCGCGGGCTTCGAACAGTTCGCGGCTCTTCGGAGCGCTGGCCGCCAACAGCACCGTTTCCGGATCCAGGATCACCACGTGGGAGCCGCCTTCCTCCGGAACAGGGAGGAACGACGGCCATACCAACGGATCGTCGACCAGCGGCAGGTAGCCGACGATGGTGCCATCCGGCAATGCCGTCACAGCTGACTTGAGATGTAGCACCTTGGATACTGGTACGCCGACAACCTCGGCCCCGAGTCGGCTCAGGTGAGCACGCAGCTGATCGACGCCAGCCCGGTTGGTACGTCCGCTGATACCCACCCAGACTCGATTGTCGTGCTTGAGCACGTCGCCGCCGTCGAGGGTGCCAGGCGGGTCGATCCGCTCGAGGCGATACCCCAACCCTCGCAACGTCTCCTCGGTGCCGGCAGTTTCCGGTCTGCGCTGCTCCGCGGCCGGCCGCGAAAGGACCGCCAGATCGCCATATACGACAACGGTATCCTCGACGAACGCCGCATCGGGACAGTCGTCAGCGGCCTCAACCTCGATGGTCTGCCACCCTTCCGCACGCAAGATGTCGACATACGAATTCCACTGCCGGAACGCCAGTTCGACGTCGACCGGTGTCCGCTCGATGTGCGTGACGAGGCCCGCGGCGAGACGGGAACTGGGACGGCGAACGAGTACGCGGCGGGCCATGCCCGGAAACTAGCAGGACGCCGCTGGCACGTCAGGAACTCGGTAGCAGGCCCTATCGGAGGTTTTCAGCACACCTGGTCGCCGCCCTTTCGCACCACGAGCAGCACCACGCGCGGCACTTACGCCCCTCCCGTGCGACGGCCCAGCGCGCTCCTTGAGATCGGACTGGATGACCTTGTCGGTCAGCCGGATGGCGTCAATTGAATCGTGCCGGCGAAGCACGAGTTGACCGGGTCATAGAGCTGACCTTCTTCGTGTACTTGGCTGCCCGCGTATTGACCTTCAGTGACCTGTCCGTTCATGACGACGGCCCCGGTTTCGAGGTTGAGGACGCCGCTTAGCTGGGCCAGATACGTGGTCCCCACGTGCCAGTCGAACTCGACCTGCAGCACGCTGCCGGTCTGCCGGACGCTCGTGAGCTGGGTCTGGAGTGGCTCGGCCACACCGGTTGGGCCGAGCGCGGTGCCCTGCCACGCGCCGGGCCCCACTGAGCACTTGTCGAATGTCCAGGTCAGCGGCGCGGACTGCGACGCGGCGACGGCCGATCCGGCGAGAGCGACCGGAGCAGTCGCAGCAAGAGCGAGGGCTGCGATCGACGGGCCGTGGCGGCTGAGTTGGTGACGATGACGTTCGATGACAGATAACATATTGCGCCTCCATCGGGGATAGCAGTTCTGCCCTCAGACTCGCCGTAAGACGGCCCGTCGCCGTCTGGCAAACGCCTTATCTTTCGCCACGACGCGCAGCGCGCGATCCACCACGGACCCCCGGTGCCGCCACCATCCGGGGTCCGCGATCACGCTCATCGGCGCCCACTTCCTTTGGTGACGTTTCCACTGGTCAGCGGTGGTCGGGTTGGCCGAATTTGACGCCGCACGTCGGCGATGTCGAGCTCGGGCTACCTAGACCGATATCCCCTTGACGTCCGGCAGCACACACCCACGACCCGCAGCTACCGTGTTCAGGGACGGGCCGGCCGGGAGGCTGGTTTCATCCCAACCTCCCGGAGCGCCGACTCAGCAGTTGCGGTACTCGGGGGATTGGTTGAGCACCTGTGAGCGTGCTGAGGTGAACTCGCGGTAGGTCTCGCCGTCGGCCGCGTCGGATGGGAATGCGGCTACGCGATGGCAGTTTTGGAACGCGATCTTGACGCGGAAGTGGCGTTCTAGGGAGTCGCGGATCGCGTCGCTGGCCAGGGCTCGCAACAGCTCGCCGCGGGCCTGCTCGTCGGGAGGTGGCACCTGGTTGTCGGCGAAGTCGCCGCCGTCGTGGTGAAGCCTGGTGGCCACCTCGTCGACGGTCTTCCAGGCGTACGGCAACGACGTCCGTACACAGTCGAGGAAGGCGACCTCCTCAACTGCGCCGCGTTCCGCGGCGGACAACAGGTCCGGTGCAACATCGAGCGACACTTACTTCTCCTTTCACTTCGGTTTCAAGCTGTCCCACTTGCCGACCTTACTGACAATGGTTCTCATTGTCATGTAACCTCGACGAGACGGCGGGTGTGGAGGCGATGTGGTGGACAGGGTGAAGGTGCCGAGCGGCGAGGGCGAGGAGACGCTCTTGATCCCGCTGTACGCGCGAGCGGTGGAGACGCACAAGGTTGACGGCATGCTGCGCGACCCGCGAGCGGTCGAGATGGTGCAGGCGCTCGACTACGACTTCAGCCGGTTCGCTGAGATCGGCAGCCTCGCCGGCGCGTGCCTGCGCACACTCGTCTTCGACGACTGGGTAGAACGGTTCTTGGATCGGTGCCCGGGCGGCACCGTTGTGGAGATCGGTACCGGCCTCAACACTCGCTTCGAGCGGGTCGACAACGGCCGGGTTCAGTGGTTCGACCTCGACCTCCCCGACGCCATCGCAGTCCGACGCCGCTTCTTCACTGACCATGAACGGCGACACATGATCGCGGCGTCGGTGCTGGACCACGCCTGGACCGAACAGGTCCTCGCCGCGCCAGGCCCGTACCTGTTCGTGGCCGAAGCGGTGCTGGCCTTCCTCACCGAGAGCCAGGTCCGCCAGGTCTACGCACTGCTGGTCGACCGCTTCTCCGGCGGCGAACTGATCGTCGACACCGCCGGGCGCGCAATGTTCGATGCTCAAAACAGCACCGACGTGCTCGGCACCGTGGCCGCCCGGATGCGCTGGAGCTGCGACGATCCCCGGATCCCGGCGCGATGGCATCCGAACGTCAAGCTCGTCGAGTCGATCGACTTCACCAACCTGCCCACCCCGGTGTGGACACAGCTGTCGCCGGCCTACCAAGACGCCATGCGTGCCTACGCCGCCTCCGAACCCCACCGCGCCGCCGCCTACCGGATCAACCGCTATCGAGTCACCTGAGGGGTCTGCCGCCATGCCGGGTCTCGATGCTGGGTCTCGCCTAGGCAGATGTGGCCCGAGGCGACACCGAAGCGATGATCGCGTCGGAAACCCGCACCGACGTCTTCTCTCCTGTGTCCGGCCCTTCGTCGACCCGCACGGTCAGAGTCGCACAGGTCTCATCCGACGCCGATGTCTCGTTCCGACTGGCATGGTGACCGGTGTCAAGGAGATGGTTCGGTCAAGTCCGCTACGGAACGCTGAAGCACCCGGCTTATCTCCATTTCATGCCACGAACATGCCATGGCGTCGGCTCGATGGTGCAAACGGAAGGGCGTATGTGGAGATACAGTCGCGATCACTCGCGGCCAGCCCGGCGTGGATCAGCGGGTGGTCGTTGGCATGACGGGTCAAGCTGCTCGCGGAGCCAGGCCGCTGACACGCCGTGGAAGAGTGGGATCCATGCCGGGCCTTGGTTGCGGTCGCGGCTCTCCTGCTGCTTGGCGCGCGTGACGGCGAGTCCGGGGCGGAGCCAGCCGATCCGAGCGCGTCGCCGTCGAGTCCGCGGACGTCGGGATCCGATGAACCGACGCCGGGCCAGCCATCCGAGTCCGAGCCAACGGCCGAGCCAGTACGGTTCTCCGCCGGGGCGGCGACTCGGCGGCACCGACTACCCCGAATACCACAGCCCCGCCGACCAACCACGGATCACCCGCCCCATCCAGCGCCACAGCACCGGCCAAATCATCTGGACCTGGCTCCGCTAACGCCCAGCCGAGGCCACGATTGGTGTGGCCGTGACCACCGACTGTCGGAGTAGGCTGAGTTGGTGGGGCGAAGCGCGGAAGCCGAGAGGCTGAACCAGATTCTCAGGAGCGCGCCGAAGGCGGTCGAGATGACGCTCTCCGACCAGCGCGAGGCCGGTGAGCATCAGGAGGATTTGACCTCCGAACCGGTCGGCGTGTCCTACGAGGACGTTCCGGATCTCGACGGTTTTTGGGCGGTTCCCGACGGGGCCGAAACCGTCGGCGCCGTCGTCTATCTCTACGGCGGCGGGTACGTGATCTCCTCACCCCATTCCAGACGCAAGACGGCCGGCCACATTGCCCACGCCAGCCGCACCCGGGTCCTGGTGCCGCGCTATCGGCTCGCTCCCGAGCACCCGTTTCCGGCGGCACTCGAGGACGCCGCAGGATCTCTCGCCTGGCTGGCCGACCACGGTCTTCCCACCGACCAGGTGGTGGTCGCGGGCGGCTCGAGCGCTGGCGGGCTTGCCCTGGCGACACTGCTCAAGCTCAGGGACGAGGGCGCTCCGCTTCCGGCCGGCGCTGTCGTCCTCTCACCCTGGACTGACCTGGCCTGCACCGGCCCGTCGCTCGACCACAACGCCGATCTCACCGTCACCAAAGACGCGCTGATCCGCATGGCCGGCCAGTATCTGAACGGCACCGATCCAGCCGATCCCCTCGCCTCGCCGCTCTACGGCGACCTCCAGCACCTGCCCCCGCTCCTCGTGATCATCGGCGGCGATGAGGCGCTCCTTGACGACTCGATTCGGCTGGTACGCAAGGCGGCGATCGCCGGCGTCGACGTCACCCTCCGGATCGGCGCGGGCATGCAGCACATCTACCCGGTCTATGCCGGATTCATGCCCGAGGCCGACGCAGCAATCGCAGAGATCGGCCGCTTCATCCACGCCCGGCTTAATCCGCCCAACCGGCGCTGACACCTCACGGTCCCGAACGTGGCCAACCAGCCTGACCAGGTCATCACTGCGTCCGACCTCGGAGGCCGGGCGCATCGACGAGGACGGCGGCGAGATGGGCGCCGCCGCAGCTCCGCACCAGCCCCGGACACCGGGCCAACATCGTGACCACGAACCCGGCGATGCCCTTTAGCGCAGCATTGCGAATCACGCACTCCGCTGGCACCCGCGCGGACCAGTTACGCGTGTGGAACGGGTTGGGTGGCCGTCTTCAGGGCCCGCATCATCCACACACCCAGCCAGCCGACAGCAAGACCGAGGGGAATGCCGGTGGGCGAGAGCAACGCACGGAACCCAATGAGGCCGCCGATCACGAGCGCGACACAGATGGCGGTTGGGAAGACCCGCGCCCGCAAGCTTGCAATGCCGAACAGCGCCCAACCGACAGCGAAGGCTAGATAGCTGGAGATGGCGCCAGCCGCAAGAAGCGGTGTCGGGTCTGTGTCCAGCGACGCGGGCGCCTCGTCCGCGAGCCATGGGACCGCGAAGGTCTCAAACCACAAGTCACCAGCCAAAAGCATCGTGCCAACGATCGCAAGAACAATCGCAGCCACACCAAGCCTGCCCGCCTTGTGTAGTCCCCACCCGTACGCGCCGACCAGAGCGATCATAAGCGCACAAAACCCAGCAAGGTAAAGGACACCGCCAATCTGGAAAACCGGATCGGTTGACGTGGCAACGTGATCGTCGGGATCAAACGGCAACATCACAAGTTGCGCGACGACGACCAGCACGCCTGCCACGACAGCGACCGGCCCTACGTGCCGCGTGAGTGGTGAATCCAGCATGTCATCTCCTGGTGTACTTCCTCGGTGGCGAGCGATCACCGTGATCCCTCACCACCTCAGCGTGAACCCACACGACACATCAGCACACGGGGCGAACGTCCCGGGATGTGTGACCGAAATTTGACCGCTCATCCACCGACGGCGACCAGCTACCCAAGACGACAAAGGCGGAGGACGGTTCGGCAGCGGATTCGACGACATGGCCTCGCGCAGCGTTGGCCCGACCGGCGGTCAATCCGAACGCCGCTAACCCGCAGTAGACGCCTAGGCGACTTATCAACGATCTACCGCCGACGTACGCATTACGAGAGATCGTCACCGTTTACGCTGGGTACCTCCAGGCATCAGAAGTTCGGTCGTGCCCCATCATTGGCGTCCAGCACCCCGGTTGACGACATTTCGTAGCACCACGACCGGCACCCCGACCCGCACCACTCGGCTCGCGGAACTCGGCATCCACTGCTCGCGTCAACAGCGCTGTGGGGGCGGCGGGTGTGGCGCCACTCCATCGGCTGTGCGTGACGAATCAGGCGAAACCGAATGCGGGTGGGAGGATGACCACGACCGCAGCGGCCCAGACAGCGAAGACGGGCAGGTAGCTGGTCTGCCAGCGCTCGAGCCGGTGAAGGCTGCCGTGTCGGGTGAGGAACCGGATGGATGGCCAGGCGGTCACCGCGAGGTTGACCAGGAGCACGAGGTTGAGTCCCAGGGCGGCTACCCGGTTCGGGGTGAGCCCGAGGTCACCGATCCGGCCTGCCATCCCTGCTCGTGCCTGCTCATTGGGTCGAGATCCCCTACGCCCTTCGCCCTGACCGGTAGTCGCGTGCAGACCGATGTCGCACATACTGCCGCTCCGGTCGGTCCATGGGCGTCGCAGTCTCAGGGGAGCTGCGGCCCGATGTGGCGCATGACGCCAGACAAGGGCGGCGTCGTTGCCTGCGTGAGTTCCGCCACCGCCCTCGTCGTTCGTTCGCGAGTTTGACTCGTGGTCAGATATACCGAACACGGGTGACTTTTCTGATTCGGCCATCCTGGATGATGTCGAATTCTACGCGCCGGTTTTCGTCGAGGCTGCGTGTTCCGTCTGTCTCGATGGTCGAGTAAGGGACGTACACATCTTGTTCGCCGCCATCTACGCTGAGGAAACCGATGCCCTTAATTGGATTGAACTATTTCACAGTTCCCTGCGTCATGGACGTCTCCCTTGCCTTGACGGTATGCCAACCATGACACACGCACGACCATTTTCCTAATTGGGGCGCGCGCAATTAGACAACTGCGACGTAGAGGCGGTGGCACCACTGGTAAGTCGATACCGACACGAGTATTCGTCGGCCAGAGCGCACGTGGAGCGACCTATGACACCAAGGAGGCACCTGAAGGATTTGCGCGATCTGACGGCGGCAGCTTGGGCGCGCTCGGCGTTGCCCGTAGGCTGACGGTGAAGCTGCTCTGGCCCTCGGTGGCAACTCATCACCGAGTGGAGTCCAGAGATGTCTGTCACCGATGATCAGCCCACGCCCGTGAAGCCGAGCGGTTATGCCGAGCTCGCACAAGAGATTCGCCGGCTCGACCTCCTGCAGCACAGGCCGGGCTTCTACGCGGGCCTCCTGATTGCAAACCTGGCGGCCCTCGCCACCGTCGTCGCGGCGATGGTGCTGCTGAGCGGCTCGTGGTGGCTGTTGTTGATCGCGTCCGCGTTCGCGGTCGTGTCCACGCAGCTGGCGTTCTTCGGACACGACACCGGGCACCGTCAGGTCACCCGTCGAAGCGGCCGGAGCCGGCTGCTCGGCCTTGCCCATGCCAATCTGCTGAGTGGTCTCAGCTACGGCTGGTGGGTCGATAAGCACAATGCTCATCACGCGCACCCCAACGATCTGGAGTCCGACCCGGACGTCCATCCGGGGGTCTTGGTCTTCGATCACGAGAGCGCGGCCGACCGACGCGGCGCCGCGGCCTGGCTGACCCGTCACCAGGCGTGGCTGTTCTTCCCACTGCTGTTGCTGGAGGCGGTCAGCCTTCATGTCGCGAGCGTCCGTGCGCTGCTGCGATCCGACGTACGTGGCCGGGCCGTCGAACTCGGACTGATCGCTATGCACTTCCTCGCGTACGCCGCTCTCCTTATCACCACGATGAGCTGGCCACAGGCGATCGCCTTTGTGGCCATCCACAAGGGACTGCTGGGCCTCTATCTCGGCTGTTCGTTCGCCCCGAACCATAAGGGCATGCCGATGATGTCGGCCGAGCAGTCGAAAGACCCGCTGCTTCGGCAGGTGCTCACGACCCGCAACGTCCGCGGTGGCCCGGTCGTCGACGTGGTCCTGGGGGGTCTGAACTACCAGATCGAGCACCACCTGTTCCCGAGCATGCCGCGGCCTAATCTCCGTCGCGCTCAACCGGTCGTGCAGCGGTTCTGCGAGAGGTACGGCGTGACCTACGAGGAGACCTCCGCGATCGTGTCCTATCGCCAGGTGCTGCGACACCTCCGCGAGGTCGGCGCCGGGCTCCGGCGCTCTCCGGCACCGGCAGAGCTCTAGACGCATGCTTCCACCGAACTGGCCGGAGCAGCTGCTCACAGCCGGCGGGACGGTGGCCGCTCGGGTCGGTCACCTCTGCGACCTGTGCGTCTCCAGCCTCGACATCTCCGGCGCTAGCGTGCAGCTGATCGCCGGTGACCCGCACCGAGTCACGGTCCACGCGACCGACCCGGTGGCCGACCAGTTGGACGATCTGCAGTTGGAGCTCGGCGAGGGTCCGGCCGTCGACGCCGTCCGGACAACCGGGCCGGTGCTGGAAGACGAACTCGAGCACGCGGGCGCGCTCCGGTGGCCGTGGTTCTCCCCCGCCGCCGTCCGACTCGGGGTCGGCGCGGCGTACGCCTGGCCGGTCCAGGTCGGCGCGACCTCGCTCGGGATCCTAGGCCTGTATCGCCGACGCCCGGGGACACTGGAAGACGCCGAGGTCGCCGACGTGACCGCGGTTGCCGACGCGGTCGCGATCGTGTTGCTGGACGCCCCCGACATCGGCTCGGCGGACGTCTTGGTGTGGATCATTACCGACCAGAGCAGGTACCGCGCCGAGGTCCACCAGGCCACCGGCATGCTGACCGTGCAACTCAACCTCGGCATCCTCGACGCCTTCGCCCGCTTGTGCGCCGCCGCCTACGCCGACGGCCGGTCGATCGGCGAGCTGGCCCACGACATCGTCACGCGCCGGATCCGGCTCGATGACGCGTGAGATCCCGGGCGTTGCCTGGTCCTGAGAAGATGGGAGACATGGACACCGAGCGCCTCGCCACGACATTCGTCGAGCTCGCGGACTCCCTGGTTGACGACTACGACGTGATCGACCTGCTACACCTGCTGACCGAGCGCTGCGTCGAGCTGCTCCAGGTGGACGCGGCGGGCATCGTGCTCGGCGACCAGCGCGGCCGACTCCAGCTCGCCGCGTCGTCGAACGAGCAGATCCGGCTACTCGAACTGTTCGAGCTACAAACCGACGAAGGGCCCTGTCACGACTGCTATGTCGAAGGCCGGCCGGTGCGCGGCGACCGGCTGAGCTCCGGAAGCGAGCGCTGGCCGCGGTTCGCCGCGAAGGCGGGATCCGCCGGCTACGAGACGGTGCACGCCCTCCCGTTGCGCTGGCGGGACGACACGATCGGAGCGCTCAACCTCTTCTGGACCCAGCCCGCCGACGTCCTCCACGACGACCTGCGGGTGGCCCAGGCACTCGCTGACGTCTCGACCATCGCGATCCTGCAGGAGCGGGTCACACGCGGCCGCGAGACGCTGGCGACACAACTCCAGGCCGCGCTGAACAGCCGGATCATCGTCGAGCAGGCCAAAGGGGTGCTCGCGGAGCGGGACAATCTCGAGATGCGAGCGGCTTTCGAGCGACTGCGCCACGCAGCACGCTCATCCAACCGCCGACTGGCCGACGTCGCGAGCGACGTGGTCGCCGGCCGCAACGACGTGAGCCAGCCATAGGAACACCGCGTCAGTTGACCGACCGCCGAGCAGCTGGCGCTCGACAATCATGAGGCGGCGCAGCTGGCGAAGCGGACACACGGCCACTCGACACAGCGAGCGCTCGGCCCGGTGCAGGAAGACGGAGACGACGACCCGATCGAATCCCGGTCGAAGATCGCACGCCGCGTCAGATCCTCTCGAGCAGGGCGTTCCCTAGTTCGCCGACCGACTTGCAGTAGGCGCCCTCCCCCGAAGGGCGAGCCAGAGAACGGACCGGGCCGGAAAGCCCGGTGCAGACACTGAGCCATGCCGTGCCGGCCCGTGAGCGGGGCGACCACCTCCTAAACGCCGAGGAGGCCGGGCCGGCCGACGGCTCGGGCCGGCCGACGGCTGCGAGTCCGTCGCGACGTCTGGTTCCTGGCGGGTCTGCATCTGCGAGGCGGCCGCCGAGAACGGGCCGTCCAAAGGGCACGGATGCGACGTCGGCTGGCTCCTCGGGACTGGGATGTCGTCGATTCCGGTATACCTCCAGAGGACGCCGGGTTTCGTCCAATGGCGGGTCGACGGAATCAACCGTGACATTAGCCGGACGCATGCGCCGTCACGCTGCCGCCATGAGGCCTTCCTTGCGGGCGACCCGGAGAGCAGCCAGGACGGTGGCCGCGACTGCCAGGACCGTGATCGCGAGTAGGCAGATGGTTTTGACGACGACGAACGTCATTGTCGACTGTGACACCAGAAGCGACACCGTCACCGAGGCCTTGCCGAGGCAGACCATTGCCCAGAGCAGCGTGAGGTACCAGAAGAGTCGCCGGATCCGCGGCCGCATCGCCACGTCCGCGCTCATGGGGAAAAAGTCCGAAGCCAACCGCGCGACGACGGGCCGAGCCGTCGCGAGTGACCCCAAAAAGACGGTTGCCACCAAGACGTCGGTGACAGCCGGCTGCAGGAAGTAGAGAAAGGTGTCCCCACTGACGAAGGCGAACGCGGTTCGAACAGTCAGCACGGCCATCGTCAGCACGAGCAGGCCCGACCGCTGGCGCTTGGTCGCCATCCGCCAAGCGCTGACGCCGTAGCACCAGGCGAGCGCCGCGATCAATGCGGCCCACAGGCTGATCGTCACCAGACACAGGTAGAACAACACGGCCGGGATGAAGCAGGCGACCAACAGGCTCAGGGAGATATGACCCAAGACCGCCCGCAGTCGCGGCAGCGGGACCAAGATCTGGCCACCGCACGGCGACGTGTTGGCAACGCCGAGCGTTCCATTCAGAGAGCCGATCGACATCGATCGATCTCCTTTCTCGATGACGCGGACCATTGGCTAACTCGCGAGTCGGCCGCCTTCGGATTCCCAGTCGCCTGCCGCGCGGCTCGTTGGTGCTGGAACCTCTCGGGAAAGGACGGTGTGGACGATGTGCTGGGGGTGGACCTGACTGTTGGCTGTGGCGGCCAGAGCCATCGCCGCCTCAGCGGTGCCGTGATCAGTACCGGGCGGGACAATCAGCAGGTCCACCCGGTCTCCGTTCCGGCCGCACAACGCGGTGAGCAGGCGGGCGGGTTGGCTGGTGAAGTAGGCCAGCCGCAGCACCCGCCCGGTCATCCCTATCCGGTACGGATGGCCAGCCCAGTCGCCGGCGTGGAGCACCAGCTGGGTGACGGGCCCGTGGAGGTGGTCGATGGCCAACACGAGGCCGGGCAACTCGGCGACGGGGTCGACCGAGCGGGGCCACCAGCCACCATCGAGAAGGGTGTGGCGCGAGGTGGGTGATCCCAGTCTTAGTCGTGGCGTTGACGGCGGCGAGGGTGGGTTGATGATCGTCTTTCGGCCAGTGGTGGTGAGCATCAGGTGGTCCTTCGGCCCGTCGCGGAGTGGTTTTGCGACGGACTGGACGTCGCTGAGGCAGGATCGTTCGCTTCGGCGGACGAGATGTGCCGCGCTGCCAGTAGTTCCAGCACCTCTCCGATGGTGCGTTCGCGTCCGATGGGATCGGGCAGCGGTAGATGTTCCTGGATTTGGTAGCGGTTGCGGCGTCCGCCTCGCTGCTTGATGAGGTAGCCCGCCTCGACCAGATCGGAGACGATGCCGTAGGCGGTGCGTTCGGTGATGCCCAACGCGGCAGCGAGATCCCGCAGCCGGGCGTCGGGGTCGCCCGCAAGCAACAGCAACACCCTGGCGTGGTTGGTGATGAAGCTCCACTGACCCATACACACAGGATAGCTCAAACTAGAAAAAAATTGCTAGTATCAGTTCTCCGGAGTAGTGTCGGCTGCACGCGCTTTCGATCCCACCGCAGGGAGGAGCCCTTCATGGGTACCGCAGGCATCCGCCTGATCCACGGCCTCGACCCGGTCGAGGTGGCAGACGACCTGACCGGCTCTACGCGCCGCCTTGATCTGCCTCCCGCTCAAGGGCCTCGAAGTCGCTCTCGGCTACGATCGCCTGCTCGGGGCTCAGGGTCCCCTGCCTGAGGGCGGTAACCCATTGTCGTAAGCGTGCCACCGAAACGCCCTGATCGCGCTGGAGTCTTTCGACGACCCGACCAACACGGCTCGTCGGAATGTTCTTGCCTGGTGCTTCGACTTCGTACAGTCGGGCCTCCAACTCCTCGAGATAGGCACGCTCATCAGGATCCGGCTTCTGCCCCTGGCGATAGCGGATGACTGCGGCCACACCGGCCATCGCCAGTACGGAAACAGCAACGCCGGCCAATAC
>JBKOYM010000002.1:0-66631 GCA_046725375.1 Actinomycetota bacterium | reverse complement strand
GTGCGGTGTTCGCGCAGGTCGGGCGTCTCGTCCGCGCGGGCGGGCCTTTCGTGTTCCACGTCAACTCGCTGGAGGACCGGCCGCTGCGGGCCCGCAGGCTGCCGGCGCGCGAACTTGAACCGGATTACGTGGCCGAGGAGTCTGGGCAGACTATGCACTTCTTCTCCGAGGCCTACCTGCGCGAACTCCTGGCAGGCTGGCACCAGGTGCAGCTGCTCCCGATCGTGATTCCCGATCACCAGACGGGTGAGCCATTCAAGCACGTCTGGCGCGGTATCGCCCGCCGCTGAACCAGCGCGGCCGGGCCATCGGCTACCTGCTTCTGCGCCGGAATTGGTGCGCGACTTAAGCGACCACGAGAAGCGAACGCGCAGGTCAGCCAAATGCGGAAGCGATCAAGGCTCGACCTGGGAAGGTCGCAGAGGCCCTTCGGGTGGCCCGCGAACAGGCACCCGAAGCCGAACCAGGGGGCGGGGTACCGAGAACACCAAGGGGCCCAGGCGGTGGCTGCGGCGCGCACGCACGCCCGGGGTGCTCGACCTCGCCGTCGCGGTCGACGAGGCCGCCCGCATCGTCGCCGGGGCTAAGACGTGCCGGGACCCGCTCCTGGGCCGATCATGGTAACGACGCAGGCCTCCCCTGTCACCAGGCCGCCGTCAGGAACCCGACCGCGGGCGTATGGGCACGTCTGCGTCCGCGCTAGCAACCGCTGCGCGTTTTGGGCGACCGGTCTGGTGCGGCACCACGACCGGATCGCGGTGCATTTCCTTACCCGTGATTCGGCGCCTCGCAAATGGTCACGATTCGAGGTAGCGCAGGACGGCGAGGACACGGCGGTTGTCGCTGTCCGAAGGGGGCAAGCCGAGCTTTACGAAGACGTTGGCCACGTGTTTCTCGACCGCGCCCGGGCTCACGTAGAGAAGCTGGGCAATCGCGGCGTTCGATCGTCCTTCTGCCATGAGGGCGAGCACGTCGTTCTCGCGCTGGGTGAGGGTGGCCTTGAGCGTGGCACGCCGGCGGCTGGCACCGAGCAGTTGAGCGACAACTTCGCGGTCAAGGGCGGTGCCGCCGCTGGCGACACGGGTGAGCGCGTCCACGAATTCGTTCACGTCGGCGACTCGGTCCTTGAGCAGGTAGCCCACTCCTGCAGTGTTCTCGGCCAGCAGCTGGGCGGCGTATCGGGTCTCGATGTATTGGGAGAAAACCAGGACGGCGATCTGGGGATGCCGGCGACGCAGATCGATCGCGGCGCGGAGTCCTTCGTCGGTGTGGGTGGGTGGCATGCGGATGTCGATGACGGCTACGTCGGGATGGTGGGCGTCGACGGCGACATGCAGCGCCTCGGCGTCGCCCACCGCGGCAGAAATGTGGTGGCCGCGGTCTTCGAGGAGGCGGGCCAGCCCCTCACGGAGGATGGCGGTGTCCTCGGCGATGACGAGGCGCATCGCCTCATCCCACCACGGGCAAGTCGACGACGATAACGGTTGGGCCGCCTTCGGGGCTGGAGACGTCGATGTGGCCGTCAACGGCGTGGACGCGGTCGGCGAGACCCTCGAGGCCGCTGCCGGCGCCGACTCGGGCGCCGCCGACGCCGTCATCGCGCACGGCAAGACGCAATCGGCCGTCGAATCCTTCAATGGTGACAGCGGCTCGCCCGGCGTGGCTGTGCTTCGCGACGTTGGCGAGGAGCTCGGCCACGCTGAAGTACGTGATGGTCTCGATGGCGGTCGAAGCTCGCAGCTGGGTGTCGACTGCGAGCGTCGCCGGTACGGGGCTCCTGGCCACCAGGGTTGCCAGCGCGGTGTCCAGTCCGACGTCGAGCGCAGGTGGGTGGATACCGCGAACGATGTTGCGTAGCTCGACTAGCGCGTCTTTGGCGTGGCCGTGCGCTTCGTTCACGAGCGCGAGTGCGGCAACGGGGTCGTAGGGAACGGCTGAGCTGGGCTCGAGGTTCTCTTTGGCCTGGCCGAGTTTCATGGCCAGGGTGGCCAACTGGGCTTGGGTGCCGTCGTGGAGGTCCCGCTCGATTCGCCGCAGGGTGGTCGTGGCGTCCTCGACGACCCGGGAACGCGACGCCTCGAGCTGGCGGATCCGCGTCCGCAACCCGCCTGGCTCCAGCATCGCCCCCAGCAGCCAGGTGTCAGCGGCGACGACGAGCCTCGTGACCCAGGGTGCGGCGAGCACCATGGCCGCGCCGGCGGCGAAGACCGCAAGGGTTTCTGGGAAGGTCGAAACCGGGAACCAGCCGAACGGGGTGATGGCAGGAAACGGGCGCAGGTGCACGCCGGGTTCGTGGTTGCGGAACAGGCCCCACCAGAACGGGTACGTGAGGTTGAACAGGCCGACCCACCACAGCACCGCGTAGTAGTGCAAGAGCGAGAACGGCACTCTGAGCAGCAGGTAGATCGTGGCGCGCCAGCTGGCCGGGTCACTGAGGTGCGCGAAGAGTCGACCTCGGCGCCCATCGACCGGCGGCAGAGGCGGCGGGCCCCCGACCCGAACGCCGAGCAACCGGAGGGCGCCACGGCGGAACCATTCGGCGATCCGGCGTGACCCGCCGGTCGCGGTCACCGTCACGATCAGCGCCGCCAGGACTGGGGCGCCTCGAGCGACCGAGACCGCAGTGCCCGGAACCAATGGGACGAAGACCACGATCGCGCCGAGGGTTCCGGACGCGAGCGCGACCAGGCACCACAGCAACTGCAGGCCCGCTCGGCGGCTGAGGGGTTCCCACAGCGCGGCGCGAGCGATGCCGACCACGAAGCTATTGTCGCTCGGCACCGGGCTGCCGTTATCTGCTGGCGTCACGGCGCAGGAACCCCAGCCATCCCACCGACAGGACAACGGCGATGTCCACCAGGAACACGAGCGCGGCCCGCTCGTGGGAGACCGACACCAGCGCCTCGTTCGACAGCTTGCTTCCGAGCACGTTGGCGAGCGCGGTGAACGGCAGGAGATAGCCGAACCTGCCGAGTGCCACGCTCAAGATGCCCTCGGCCGGGCCGAACAACACGAACGCGGTCACGAGGGTGCCGACCTGGTTGCGGACGAGCAGCGCGATGGCCGATCCGGCGATGGCGTAGCCCCAGCCATAGAGCAGGGTTCGCCACAGCAGGTCGCCGTAACCAAGGGCCTGGGGTTCCAGCGCGTGGCCGTGAACGAGGTGTGCCGCAAGGAGCGAGGCGGCCAGCGCCACCAGGTCCACGCCCAGTGTGAGCAGGATGGCGACGGCCGTCACGACGACGAGCTTGGCGACGAGCACCTTGCTGCGGTTGCTGGTCGCGGTGAGCGTGTAGAGCAGCAGGTTGTAGCGGTACTCGTGCGTAATGACGAGCACCGCCACCACGGTGCCCAAAACCGCCACGATGGCAATCGGGTTGACAAGCTGCGTCGCCAGGAAGCTGCGCTCCCGCAGGTCCGCGGACGTGGCGTGCCACCCCGCCAGATACGTGGCAAGGCCGGCCGTGGCGAGGAACGCCAGCACCGCCGCGGCGTATGTCGAGCGAATCGTGAACAGCTTGCGGAACTCGGCAGCGAGCGTCGGCATCAGTGTCGGCCCCACTCGGTGACCCCCGGGGCGCGGAACTCGGTAGCATCTTCGGTGAGCTCGAGAAATACCTCCTCGAGTGAGGCTTGCCGGCGGGTCAGCTCCAACAGCGGAACACCGGCATCGAAGGCGATCCGGCTGATCTCATCGGTGGTCGTCCCATCGATCTCGAGCCCGCCGTCGACGACGTGGTGCACCAACCCGCGTGCGTTGATGAGCTGCTCCAACAGCGGTTGATCAGCTGTGCGGACGAACACTGTGGCTCGCGCCATTGATGCCAACAGCGCCTCCATCGACGCGCTCGTGATCAGGCGCCCGCGACCGATGACGACCACGTCGTCAACCAGCTGGGCCATCTCGCCCAACAAGTGGCTGGAGATGAACACCGCATTGCCGCGGTCCGCATAGTCCTTCAAGAACCGGCGCAGCCACACAATTCCTTCCGGGTCGAGCCCGTTCGCCGGCTCGTCAAGAAGGAGGTACCTCGGCTCGGCCAGGACAGCGGCTGCGATCCCCAGTCGCTGACACATGCCGAGGCTGAACGTGCCGGGCCTGCGACCCCCTGCGCCGTCCAACCCGACCGCTCGCAGCGCGTCCTCCACACGATCGGCAGAGATGCCGCCCGCGGTGGCGAGCACGCGTAGGTGGTTGCGGGCCGTGCGGGTGGGGTGAAACGCGCTCGCTTCGAGCAACAGACCCACGACCTGAGAGGGGCGGGAGTAGGCATGCAGCGGTCTCCCGCCAAAGGTGGTGATCCCCACGCCGCGATCGAGACCGAGCATCAAGCGAATCGTCGTCGACTTCCCCGCCCCGTTCGGACCGAGGAAGCCCGTCACGCTGCCCAGACCGACATCGAACGACAAGTCGTCAACTGCCACCGTGGCCCCGTACCGCTTCGTCAGCCCTCGCACCTCGATCATCGACACTCCAGGACGCCGTGAATCGCTCCCGGGTCGACGCTAGGGACGACGCTCACCGACCGGGATCCGGCTACCACCCGAAACCGATCCGGGGGGATAACCCCCGCACGCGCCGCGCTTGGGTTCAACCGAGACGCTCTGCGACATATCACGGCTGCGGTCGACAACCCGGACATCGGCAACCGGACATAGCGCGTCGCGATCGGACGTTCGGATACGCACTCTCATGCTTGTTATGCCGGTGACCTTTCAGGACATTTCGGCGAGCCGTGATGGCTGCTTTCCGGTGACGCTGGAGGTTCGAAATCTGCGCGCTCGATCCTTGCCTGATCGTTGCACTCGACGACGCAGCGGTGCACTGCCCTCCCTGCTGGCGGCAATGCCGAGGCTTGGATTGTCTACTCGGCGTGGCCCAAGAACCGGAGCAATGCCACAGTGTCGAAGTAGAACATCTGCGCTCGGGCAAACTTCCCATCCCGAACCTCGTAGAGGCCGAGTGCTTCCATGTCGATCCGCTCCCCACCCGCCGTCACGCCTCGCTGGCGCCAATGCACGACCACCTCGCCGCCGGTCGCCGCGACGACTCGTGGGTCCATCCTTCGTTCTGCCGCGGTGGGCTGGAGGGGATCCCAGACGCCGTCCCATCCCCTCCTTCGTGGCCCCTGGACCTCCCCGAGACCGCGGAATGAGCCACCGTACGGAAGCGAGGCTGGCCAATGGAACTCCACATCCGGGTGGTATAGCCCGATCAAGCGAGGTTCGTCGCGGTGCTCAAGGGCGTCGAACGCCTCGAGCACAATCTCGATGCTCTCCTTCTCCCTCATGGTCTCGACTCCTTCTCCCTCATGGTCTCGACTCCTTCTCCCTCATGGTCTCGACTCCTTCTCCCGACGAGAGACCTCGGCCGCGTTGCCGACGAGCCTGCGCTCGGCGAACGAGTCGTAAATTTCGGATGTAGTGCCGTCGGGGCACACCGTGGTCACCAAGCCCAGCCGCTGATGCGGACGAGGCGTTTCATATCCGCGTACCACGGGGCGACGGTCCCGACCGGACCGATCGATCCAGGTGGAGGGCCACCCCAGCTCCGTTGGCGTGAAGCTCGCGGCGTGGACCCGCACCAGAACGTCGCCCACCGCGACGGAAGGCACGTCCACCTCCTCGTAGGTGAGGCGATCGGGCCCTCCCGGCTCATGCATCCGCAGCGCCCACATCTTCTCCGGCGTGGCGTTCATCTTCCTCTCCTCGCTCCGCCTCCGAACCCGGGATCACCGTCCATGCCGACGAACGCGACACACCCCTTGCTGTTCGCCGGCGCGGCTCGCGGAAGTGCCAGCTCGTACCAGGCGACGTCCCAGTAACGTCCGAACTTGCGCCCTGCCTCCGACAGGTACCCGACACGCCGGAAACCGAGGCGCTCGTGCAGGCGCTCCGACGCCGGGTTGGGCTGCGCAATCCCGGCGTACGCTCTGTGGACGTCCTCGCTCTCCAGCTCGTGGAATAGTGCCGAATACAGCGCGGAGCCGACACCCCGCCCGACGTGGTCGGGCGACACGTACACGCTCGTCTCCACCGAGGGGTCGTAGGCCGCCCTTGGCCGGAAGCTGCGGCTGGCCGCGTACCCGATCAACGACCGCCCGCTCCTGGCCACCTGCAACCGACGCCGGCCCCGCTCCGCGAACGAGCCAAACCAGCTGCGCCGCCAGGCCATCGACGTCGGATCAGCATCCAGCGTGACCGCGGTCGTCTCGACATAGTGGTTGTAGATGTCGTTAACCGCTCCAAGGTCGGCCGGCGTCGCCGACGCCACGACGACATCGATCGGCATCAGCACGGCACGGGTCGAAAACCGTCTGCGCGTGAACCCATGCCCTTCTTGATAGCCTCAGCGCTGGACTCTGGAAAAGTCCAATTCCGTGTCTAGTTCGCGGACCACCTATGGATCTGGTTCTGCTCCTCGAGCTGCCGCCGGCCCGCGGCCGCCGGACAGCGCTGGAGCAGGCGCTGCGGAAGGCGATCCGCGACGGTCGGCTACCGGCCGGTTCCGGGCTTCCGTCGACGAGAATCCTCGCCCGCGACCTTGGTATAGCCCGCTCGACGGTCAGCGAGGCGTATGCGCAGCTGACTGCCGCTGGCTACCTCGCCGCGCGGCAAGGCGCGGGCACCTGGGTCGCCCCGGCGGCCGCTCACGTGCCAGACCGTGGGGTGGGGGAGCGCTCCACGCCTAGCCCGCGGCTCGACCTTCGGCCGGGGGTTCCCGATCTGTCGAGCTTTCCGCGCTTGCTCTGGCAGCGCGCGCTGCGCCGGGCCTTGGCGAGCGCAGGCCCTGATGTCTTCGCGCCCGGCGACCCCCGCGGCCGGGCCGAGCTGCGGGCGGCACTAGCCGGCTACCTGGCCCGTGCCCGCGGTGTGGCTGCTTCCCCCGGCCAGCTCGTGGTCTGCAACGGCTTCTCCCAGGGGCTCAACCTCATCTATGACGTATTGCGGGCGCAGGGCGCGCGCCGGGTCGGAATCGAGGACCCGTCACTTTGGCTGTTCCCGCCGATCGCCCGCGCCGCCGGGCTCGAGCCCGTCCCGATACCCGTCGACCGAGATGGTCTCGCCGTCGAGCCCCTCGCCGAGCTTGACCAAGACGCGGTCCTGGTGACCCCAGCACACCAATTTCCGCTCGGGGTGACGATGAGCTCCCGCCGCCGCGCCGCCCTGCTCGGCTGGGCCGCGCACCATCAGGCGTTCGTGATCGAGGACGACTACGACGGCGAGTTCCGCTACGACCGGTACCCGATCGGCGCTCTGCAAGGGCTCGACCCCGAGCGGGTCATCTACGCGGGCACGGCAGCAAAGACGCTCGCCCCCGGCGTTCGCCTCGCCTGGCTCGTCCTGCCCTCCTCCCTGTTGCCCGCAGCGCTGGAGATCAGAAGCGTCGCCGACCGCTACGCGGGCGCAATGGACCAGCTCACAATGGCCCAGCTGATCGAGGCCGGCGACTTCGACCGGCACGTCCGCCGCATGCGCCGCACCTATCGGCGCCGCCGAGACGCGCTCATCGGAGCGGTCTACGACACCGCCTCCGTCACCCGCATCCACGGCACCGAGGCCGGGCTTCACGCAGTCCTCGAACTCCCGCCCGCCGTACCCGAAGAGAACCTCCTCGCCCGCGCCGAAGAGCACTCCCTCGGGCTGCATGGCCTCCGCCGTTACCGGCACGGAAACTCTCGCGGCGCGGACGCACTCGTCGTCGGCTACGGAACACCGGCCGAACACGCCTTCTCCGCCGCGCTGGAAACGCTTGCCACGCTCCTGCACGACCCGACCGGACTCAGACACCCGGCCCGAACACGCACCCGCCGGGCTCATGGTGCAGCGGACCTCGGGCGGCTGGCCGAGACGCCAGATCCCAATCCGGTGGATGGAACATGACGGTTCGGCCCGCGGTACAGGCGATGGACGATCCTGGCCCTGTGTAGGTGGCGCCGAGCTTTTCAGCTCGGCGCTCTCAAGATGGTCTGCCTGTCATGCCAGGCGGGTGGACCGCCGTGGCGTGAACGCCGCGGCGATGTCGTCGGCCAGCCGCGGTGCGTCCTCGGGCGGCAGGGTCGACACGGTGACCCGCACACCGGCCGCGCTCTGCAAGCGGAACCGCTCGCCAGCGCGCACCGCCCAACCTCTGCCAAGCAGGTGCTGGACCAGCAGGGTTTCCTCGGCCACCGGGATCCACACATTCATGCCCGAGCGGCCATGGGCGGCGATGCCGCGGCCCGCCAGCTCGCCAAGCAGTGCCGCGCGTCGCCGCTCGTACTCCGAGCGTGCGCGCTCCAGCAGCACCGCGGTTTCGGGTGCCGACCACAATGCCAAGGTCAGGCCCTGCAGGAGGTGGCTGACCCAACCCGTGCCCAGTGACTGGCGGCCCTGGACCCGGGCGACCGTTGTGGCGTCCCCGGCGAGCAGTCCGACCCGCAGGTCGGGGCCCAGCCACTTACTTACCGACAACACGTGTGCCCAGTGCTCCATTGCCGGGTCGACAAGCGTCGCCGCGGGGGCGCCGGCAACCGGGCCGGCGTGGTCATCTTCCACCAGCAGCACCTTGGGGTGTGCTCGGAGGATCTGCCGCAGCGCGTGGGCCCGCGTCGGCGTGATGGCCGCACCCAGTGGGTTCTGTGCACGCACCACCACCACCCATGCGTTCGCGCGGGCCAGTGCCCGCTCCAGCGCGTCGGGTAGAGGACCGTCGTCGTCGAGGGCGATCGGCTCGGGGATCAGCCCGGCCGCCCGTACCAGATCCAGGATGGGCGGGTAGCCAGGATCCTCGACAGCGACCCGATCGCCGGCCCGCAGGTGCGCGGCCAGGACCCGCTCGACCCCGTCGAGAGCGCCCCCGACCACGGCCAGTTGCCCGGTCGCGACACCATCAGCGCGAAGTAGCCGGCCGGCCAGCTCCGCCAGGTCGGGGAGAACTGGATCTTCGCCGTAGAGGTGATGCCGCCGATCGACACTGTTGAGGGCGGGATCGAGCGGCGGCAGCAGCACCGGATCCGCGCGGCCGTGAGCCAGATCGCGCACACCGGGCGGAACCGAGGGTCGCCAGGCGACCGGCAACGGCGGTCGCGTAGCCAGAACCGTGCCGCCCTTCCCCTTGGAGACCACCAGCCCCCGATCGCGCAGCCGGGCATAGCCGGCCGCGACCGTGGCCGGGCTGACCGCCAACCGCTCGCTTAGCACGCGGATCGTGGGGAGCCGTTCGCCTGGCCTTAGCGCACCCGCCCGGACGGCCTCTTCGACGCTACCCGCGATCGCCTCCGCGGTCGCACCGGTAATCACCGCCACCCTCCCTGCTGGCACCCCGGACTGCGATCGCCGCAAGCGGGGCATGATTGTATTGGTTAGGGATAATATAATTTTCTTGCTAGAACATAAGGAGGCGAGATGGGCGCGCCGCGCAGGGTCATCACGGAGGACATGCGGCGAGTCATCGCCGAGCAGCGGCTCGGCTTCGTGGCCACCGTCTGCCCGGACGGCACACCGAACCTGTCGCCTAAGGGCACCGTGCGAACGCTCGACGATCAGCACATCGTGTTCGCCGATCTGCGTTCCCCCCGGACCGTGGCCAATCTCGAGCACAACCCGGCCATCGAGATCAACATCGTCGATCCCGTGGCCCGCATCGGCTACCGCTTCAAGGGCACCGGAGAGGTTCTCACCGCCGGTCAGCTGTTCGAGCAGCTGGTGGATCAGTTCGCCAGCGACGGGCTGTACGACGCCGTCGGGCGGATCCGTAGTGTCGTCATCGTCAGGGTCCGCCGCGCCACCCGGCTGATCTCCCCTGCCTACGATCAGGGTCAGACCGAACGGCAGATTCGGAGCCGCTGGATGGGGCACTTCCAGCAGCTGTGGGACGCTGCGGGCCAAAGCTGAGCTGTGGGCCCAGCGGCTCTCGAAGGTGTCTGGGTCAGCTGGACCGCTGATGTCCACCATCGACTACGACCACGCAGCGCCGGCCTACGATGCAGGGCGCAGCCTTAGCCCGCGCGTGGTGCGGAACTGGCGCCGAGCCGTGTTGCGCCGGGTTAGGCCCAGCGAGATCGGCATTCTCGCCGATATCGGCGCCGGGACCGGTCTGTGGTCGGCGCATCTGCACCGGTGGCTCGAAGCCACCGTCGTGGCCGTCGAGCCCTCCGCGGGAATGCGTGCGGTCGCTGCGGGAAAGGCTACCCGGGGAGTCCACCAGATAGGCGGAATCGCCGAGTCACTCCCGCTCAGTGACGCCTGTTGCGACGGCGCCTGGCTGTCCACCGTGCTCCATCACGTCGACCTACCCCGCTGCGCCGCGGAGTTGTCCCGTGTCCTCACCGACCGCGGCGTGGTGCTGATTCGCAGCGGGTTTCCCGACCTGTCCGACCCGTTCGGGGTGACCCGCTTCTTCCCCCAGACTCGCCGCGCCTGGTCCGCGCTGCCCACCGTGGACCGCGCCTGCGAGGTCTTCTATGAGGCCGGGTTCGAGGCGGACAGCCTCGACGCGGTGGTCGAACCGCGGGACCGGAACCTGCACGCGTTTCGACGCCGGGCGGTGGTCATGCGCCACGCCGACACCCTGCTCGCCGGCCTGACCGAACGCGAGTTCGCCGGGGGCCTGCGCCGGATCGACCAGGCCATCGAACGCGGCGAGACCTCGACCGGCGGGAGGTTGGACCTCCTCGTCCTGCGAAGGACCGGCCTCGGTTCACATGCCCGGCAGGGCGAACCCGGTGGGGGTGGTGCCCGATGACAGCCGTCGCAGTGGCCGGGCTTGGCGCAATGGGCGCCCGCGTCGCAACGCGGCTCCTGAACACCGGGCACGACGTGATCGTTTGGAACCGGTCAGCGGCCAGATTGCCTGCGCTTGTCAAGCTGGGAGCCCGGGCAGTGACGACACCGGCGGAGGCAGCGCGCCGGGCAGAAGTGCTCATCACCATGGTCAGCGACCCATCGGCGCTTAGGTCGGTTACCGAAGGCCCCGGCGGCATCGCGGCGGGAGCGCGCCCGTCGCTGACCGTCGTCGAGATGTCGACGGTGGGGCCAGCCGCCGTCGCCCGGCTGGCCTCGGCGCTGCCCGACGGCACTGGCCTACTCGATGCGCCGGTCATGGGCAGCCTCGCCGCAGTAGAATCTGGCTCACTTTCGATCTTCGTGGGAGGCCCCGTCCCGCTCGCCGAGCGCACCGTGCCGTTGCTGTCAGTCCTGGGCTCTGCCGTTCATGTGGGGCCACTCGGCAGCGGCGCCGCGGCGAAGCTTGTGGCCAACGCGGTCCAGTTCGGCACGGTGGCGATGCTCGGCGAGGCGATCGCGCTCGCCGAGGGACTTGGCCTGCCGCGCGATATTGCCTATCGGGTTCTGGCGGCCACGCCCCTGGCCGCACAGACCGAACGGCGACGCGCCGGGATCGAGGCCGGTGAATATCCGCCACGCTTCCCGCTCACCCTGGCATGCAAGGACGCACGCCTCATCAGCGAAGCGGCCGCTGAGGCTATGGTCAGCCTCCGGGTCACGGCCGCGGCCGGAACCTGGCTCGCTGAGGCGGAACTGGCCGGCTGCGGGGGTCTGGACTACACCGCCGTGCTCGAAACGATCCTGCACAGCCGGGTCGGCAGGCGCCCGAGATCCGGGTGGGCCTATCCGGCCAGGCAAGATGCACCCGGCGGGGGGTCTGACTATGACGGGCTCATCATCGACCTCGACGGGGTCATCTGGCTTGGCGGGGACCCCATCCATGGCGCTTCCCGCACGATCTCGGCCCTGCGAGCCAATGGCACCAGAGTGTTGTTCCTGACCAACGAGCCACTGCGTTCGCGCAGCACGCTCGCCGGGCGCCTGACCGAGATCGGGATCCCGGCCACGACTGCTGATGTCATGACGTCAGCTTCCGCCACCGCACACGCTGTGGGTTCGCTGGCCGGCCTGAGGACACGACGAGCCTTGGTTATTGGACCGCCCGCGTTGCAGAACGAGATCAGCGGGGCCGGATTCCAGCTCCTCGCCGGCCAGGATGCGGACAAGGCAGAGGTCGTCGTTGTCGGAGCGCACGAAGGATTCGACTACCGCGAACTACAGGCGGCGACCGTGGCGGTCCGAAAAGGGGCCCGCCTTGTCGCGACCGGGCGTGACGCGGTATTCCCGACACCCGCCGGGCTTGCGCCGGCGACCGGCGCGGTACTCGCCGCCATCGAGACTGCCGGCGGAGCGCCCGCGACGGTTGTCGGCAAGCCCGAACGGATCATGTTCGAAATCGCCCGCGAAGCACTGGCTGGTTGTGAGCGGATCGCCGTAATTGGCGATAGCCTGACCGCCGATATCGCGGGGGCAAAGCAGGCTGGCCTCGACGCGATCCTTGTCCTGACCGGCACGACCGGCCGAGCCGAACTCGAGCAGGCAGTGATCCAGCCCGACCTCGTGTTCGACAGCCTGGCCGCGTTCCACGCTGCAGTCGCAACAAACACCACCTCATGATCGCGACGGGTGGTCGCGGACAGTCAGCTTCCACCTCGGACCGCGACACCGTGACGGTCGCCCTATCACCCACTGACAGGAGGAAGCACATCATGGACATGCTCAGCGGCGAGCAGATCACCGCGGCCGCCCTTACCGATTGGCGCAAGCTCGGCCAGGGTCTGCACGCCCGATTCATCATCCGCGATTTCGGCGCCGGCGTCGGTTTCCTCGCCGCCATCGCCGATGCCGGTGCCACTGCGGGGCACTATCCCGAGGTTCGAATGGGTACGGCTCATGTCGACCTGAAGCTGATCAGCGACGAGGCGATCTACCGCGACGACGAGGGCGCCGAATACCGGGTCGAATGGGTGACCCAGCAGGACGTCGACATGGCCCGCCGCATCAGTGAGATCGCCACCGAGCAGTCGCTGTCCGCCGATCCGGGATCGATCACCGCCATCGAACTCGCGCTCGACACCGCCAACGCCGCCACCCTGGCACCGGTGTGGGCGGCCCTGCTGACTGGCGGTACCGAAGCCCAGGGCCGCGGAACCATCGGCGACGACGTACGCGACGCCACGAGCCGAGTCCCGATCCTGTGGTTCCAAGAAACCGAGCCGCACCCGACACCACGTCAGCGGTTCCACATCGACGTCCAGGTGCCGTACGACGTCGCCGAGAAGCGGATCGCCGCCGCCGTCGCAGCAGGGGCCGTGATCGTCGACGACAGTCGGGCGCCGCGGACCACCATCATCGCCGACCCCGACGGCAACAAGGCCTGCGTCGGCACCTTCCAGCCCGCGGATCAGCAGGTGTAGCTAGCGGGAAGCATCGATTGTGTGCGGCGCCGTTATGGGATGCGTCGCTCGCGCACGACGAAAAACCTGGATCTCACAGAACCCGCCAATCGCACGATCCTCAATGCCGGTGATGACCTCGGCACGCAGGAGCGTCTCGTAATCATCGGCGTCGCTCAGGCGAGTGTAACCATGCCGGATGCGGCTGATCAGGAGGTCTCGAAGACGGTTTCGTAGTGGCCGACGTGGTCATCGAATCGGACGAGAACCTTGCGGGCCTCGTCGGCGACGACGGCAGTCTCGTAGTCAGATCCGGCGAAGGCGCGTACGGCGTTGAGATCGTCGAAGATCGTCAGGGACACGAATTCGGTCTCATCGCCGGTTGTACGCCGTAGCAGCTGAGCGCCGCCGAACCCGGCGACACCCCGAAGCACGGATAGCACCTCCGAACGGTAGTGGCGCTCGTACTCATGGGCCCGATCAGCCGGCGCCCAGCCTCGCCATATGCGTGTGATCATGGAGCGATCCTTCCCCACCGGACCGACAATGGGTGTCCTCGAGGAGATCGACACCAGTGCGCGCCGTATCGTAGAGGCGAGGACGCCGCCATGCAGACGCTCAGCCTCGATGATCCATACACGGTGCCGACCGTGGATTGGCATCGCCTCGACGACGGTCGGATCCAGTGCGACGTCTGCCCGCGTGCATGCCGGCTGCGTGAGGGTCAGCGCGGGCTGTGCTTCGTACGCGGACGCGTCGACGACCAGATCGTCCTCACGTCGTACGCCCGATCCAGCGGGTTCTGCGTCGACCCAGTCGAGAAGAAGCCCTTGAACCACTTCCTGCCGGGCACGTCAGTTCTGTCGTTCGGCACCGCCGGCTGCAATCTGGCCTGCAAGTTCTGCCAGAACTGGGACATCTCGAAGTCACGTGAGATCGACACTCTGGCCGACCGCGCGACGCCCGAAGCGCTGGCCACGACCGCCGTAGCAATGGGCTGTCGCAGTGTCGCCTTCACGTACAACGACCCGGTGGTCTTTTGGGAGTACGCCGCGGACGTCGCCGATGCCTGCCACGAACGAGGCGTCAAGGCGATCGCCGTGACGGCCGGCTACATGTGCCCGGCGCCGCGAGCCGAGTTCTACGCCCACATGGACGCAGCCAACGTCGACCTCAAGGCGTTCACCGACGAGTTCTACCATCGGGTCTGCGCCGCCCGACTCGGCGAGGTGCTCGACACTCTCGAGTACCTGCGCCACGAGACCGACGTATGGCTCGAGATCACGACGCTGCTGATCCCGGGCCGCAACGACTCCGACGCCGAGATCGATACCGAAACGCGGTGGATCGCGGAACGGCTCGGCCCGGATGTGCCGCTCCACTTCACCGCCTTCCACCCCGACTACAAGATGCTGGACGTGCCGCCCACACCGCAGGCCGCCCTGACCAGGGCCCGTCGAATCGCGCGCGGCAACGGACTGCGGTACGTATACACCGGCAACGTCCACGACTCCGACGGCGGCACGACGTACTGCCCTGGGTGCGGCTCGGCCGTGGTGATCCGCGATTGGTACCACATGTGTCGGTACGCCCTGGATGACCAAGGACATTGCCGGGACTGCGGCAGGCAAGTGTCCGGTGTGTACGACGGACCGGCCGGCCGATGGGGGCAGCGACGGCTACCGGTCGTCCTCGCCGGCCCGTCGTGACGCGACGGCCTGCAGGCGAGCAGTCACAACCGAGTCGCCGTTCAGCGTTGGATCATTGACGAAGTCGATGGTCGCGACGGTGATCGCTCGTCTCGTCCAAACCGGCTGACTGCGTGCGACATGTATACGGTGGATGCACGTCCTCTCGGGAGGGATGCTTATGTCCTTGGTGTCACGTGGCTTCAGGGGCCGGCGCCGTGCCGCGCCTCCGGGCCGATTGCCGCCCGGCCAGCACGATGTCGGTCGCGATTTTCCTGTTCTGTCCGCCGGTCCCGTTCCGTACACCGAACTCGACGACTGGGACTTCACCATCCAGGGACAGGTCGACGAAGTGCGACGCTGGACGTGGGAGGAGTTCCGCCAGCTTCCGCGAACGCCGATCACGGCGGACATCCACTGCGTCACCAGCTGGTCGAAGTTCGATACGGAATGGGAAGGCGTGTCCGTCGACGCGGTGCTCGAGAACGTCGAGACGACGGCGGAGTACGTCCTGGCGTACAGCGACGGCGGTTACACGACGAATCTCCCACTCGAGGACGTCGTCGATGGCAAGGCGTGGGTGGTGGACACCTACGACGGACAGCCACTCGCAGCGGAGCACGGCGGACCGGCCCGGTTGCTCGTCCCGCATCTGTACTTCTGGAAGTCGGCGAAATGGGTGCGTGGGTTGGTGCTCAATCAGGTTGATGAGCCCGGATTCTGGGAGACCTTCGGCTATCACCACTACGGAGACCCGTGGAAAGAACAGCGGTACGCGGGCGACTGACCTGGCAGCGCGCAGACGTCCTGGCGATCACGCCAGAGACGCCGAGCGCGCGCCGTCTCCGGCTTCGTCTGCCCGAATGGCCGGGCCACGTCCCCGGCCAGCATGTCGACGTCCGGCTCACCGCACCCGACGGCTATACGGCACAGCGCAGCTACTCCATCGCGTCGCCGCCCGCGCAGGCCGAGGTCGAGCTGATCGTAGAACGACTCGATGACGGTGAGGTCTCGCCGTACTTGACCGACGAGTTGCGCAGCGGTGACGTGATCGAGGTGCGGGGACCGATCGGCGGCTATTTCGTGTGGCCCGAGCACTCGCAGATGCCTGTCCAGCTGGTCGCCGGAGGATCAGGAGTAGTGCCGTTCGTCGCGATGCTGGAGCACCACAGGGCGACCAACAGCACCGTTGCCGTCCGGCTGCTGTACTCCGTGCGCACCGGCGCCGACGTCATCGCCCGCGACGAACTGATGTCGCGCCCGGGCGCCGACGTCGTACTCACCTTCACCCGCGACGCGCCCAGCGACTGGACCGGCCCACGGGGCCGCATCGACCAAGACAAACTCGTACGACACACCGTGTCCCCCGATCAGCAACCAGCCATCCTGGTCTGTGGTTCCACTCCCTTTGTGGAAGCGGTAGCGGGAAACCTCGTCACGCTCGGCCACGCCTCGAATCGGATCAAGACCGAGAGATACGGCGGAATGGGAGATGCATCGTGAATGCATACGACGACATCGGTGCCCGGTATCTCGACGGCAACAGTCTCGGCGGACCATTCGCCGACGTCTTCGCCCCTGACGTCACCGCGGCGACCGTCATCTGTGCGCACTGCGGCGGCGATGCACCACTCGCCGCCTATCAGGTGTACCCCGACGCGCCGGCCCTCGTGGTTCGTTGCCCCGGCTGCACCGGCGTCGTCATGCGCTGCGCCTCGGACGATAGAGGCGTGCGCTTCGAAATGACGGGTGTACGGCTCCTCACCGTCGCGAGCCGAACCCGCGACGATGATCGGTGAGCACCAGCGCGGGTCAACCAGATCCTGTGGTTGGCTCGACGGCGGCGTCCCTGCGCGCCCTTCGGCCCACTAGCTCGGCGCTGAGGGGGAACACGAGTACGGAAATCACGCCGGCCCCGACGAGCGCCGCGGCGTTCTCCGGAAGCATGTGCTCGGTCGCGAGCCCGATCTGGGTGACCGCCACGATGATCGGCAAGCCGGTCGCGGTGAAGAGTCCGAGCCGGATCCGTTCGGTGCCGTGGACGTCGCGGCTGAAGAAGAAGAGCACGGGGATGCCCCGGACTATGGCGATGAGGACGAAGAAGACGGCCAGTCGACCGGGACTCTCGACGATCGAGGTGACGTCGACCTCAATACCCGACGTGACGAAGAACAGGGGGACGAACAACCCGAACGCCAGACCGTCCAGCTTGTGCTCCAGTGCCTCGTCGCCCTCGGGGGTGAGCTGGCGAAGGATGAGACCGGCTGCAAATGCGCCGAGAATCGCGTCCAGACCGAATTCGGCGGCAATGAGCAGGAGACCCACGAGCAGCAGCACCGTTCATCGCAGGGTGGTCTGCGACGTCGTCTCCGAGCCCCGCTCGAAGATTGCACGGATTCGGTGTGTGAACAACGCGCGTGGCACCCGGTCGATCGCCACGGCAATGACACCGAACACGACGAGGATGACCACGGACGCCCAAGCACCTCGACTCCCCAAGAACAGCGAGATCGCGAGCACCGGACCGAACTCGCCGACTGCGCCGTTGGCGACCACGAGCTTGCCGAGGTGGGTGTCGAGCAGACCGGCGTCGCGCAGGATCGGTAGCAGCGTGCCCAGCGCCGTCGAGGTGAGCGCGATAGCCACGGGGAGGAAGGCCTCGACGTACCCGATCTCGTAGAGGCCGCCGACGATAAAGAGTGCCAAGGCAATAGACACGGTCCAGGCCAAAATGGCCTGGACTCCCACCCTGCCCTTGAGGATCCGCGGGTTCAGTTCGTAGCCGGCAATGAAGAACAGGAAGCCCAACCCCACATCGTTGAGCAGGTGGATCGGACCTTCCTTGGTAGCCAGACCCAGAATCTCGGGTCCGATCAGGATGCCCAACAGCAGGAGAATGACCACCTCGGGCACCTTCGGGCCTGGGAGGAGTCCGACGATCAGCGGCGCGATGGCTGCCGCCAGAACGATCCAGAACGGGGAGTCCAGACCAACGGGGATATCCACCGTCGCTCATCTCGCCGGACCATGGGGCTACTGTCATTTCACAGCGACCGGCCATCTGACGTGCTAGGACTTTGGTCCCGATCGTCGAGGAATTGCGACCCTGCCTCGGCACGACGGCCCATCTCGACCGTTCTGTTCGCCGATGATCTGAGCGATCCGCTCGCCTGGCTATCGGTTCAGCGATTGATCGTCGGCGGCCTCCTGGACGGTGAACTCGGCCGCCGGGTCTGCCTCCAAGCGCTCGTCTGGGATGGGCACGCCGCTGCGAATCGAACGGCCGTAGGTGCCGTCTTCAAGCCGTTGGAGAGCACGATCGAGCGTCGCGAGACGGTTCCGCAGACCAGCGGCCACGGCATCGTCGACGCCTTGTTCAGTCAGTGGCTGCGCCGGATCAGCCAAGTCACCCGTTTCGCGTTCGGCCGCACGGTCATCGGTCTGGGCGGCGTCGAGGTCAGCTAGCAGTTGCTGCACTCGCGCTCGCTCGGCGTCCAATAGCGACCGAGCTCGTTCGAGTTCCATCGGACCGCACCTCCGTTGTCTCTACTGTCGACCTCCATCGTCTATCAGAGCCTCGGATTTGAGATCGCGGGCACCATGCGCCGCTTCGGCTACGTCAACGGAGCGGACATCGTCCTCGGCCGCGCCGATCTCCGAGGACGCTACCCGTCATCTGTCCAGACTCCGACGCCCCCATCTACGACAGATGTATGTAGACCTCACCCGGACGAGCAGTGATGCTTCCTAGCAGTCTCGGCCTGGAGTCCGAGTTGCGTTTTGGCCGCGGGAGGACGAATGAGGAAATTGGCAGGGATGCTCTCGATCGGAGCGCTTGCGTTCGCGGTCGTGGTCGTGGTCAACCCGGGAACCGCTCACGCGGCGGATCCGGAGATCACGATCGGGTCGGACGGGAAGAGCGCGCCAGTGTTCGATTACACCCAGGCGATCCGCGAGCGGGTGTACATCCCACAGCCGGGCGTCGATACCGACTCGAACGGCGAGATGGACTTCGTCACCGCCGACATCATCCGGCCGAAGGAGTCGGGGCCACAGCTGAAGGTGCCGGCGATCATCGACCCGAGCCCGTACTACACGACAGTCTGCCGCGGCAACGAGGGCCAATGCATGGCCGACTGGGACGGCGACGGCGTCAACGACCGTTGGCCGCTGTTCTACGACAACTACTTCGTGCCGCGCGGGTATGCGTATGTGCTGGGCCAGATGCTCGGCACCGGGTACACCGACGAGGGCTGCCCGAACCACGGCGGCCCGAACGACATCGCTGGCGAGAAGTCGATCGTCGACTGGCTCAACGGCCGGGTCCCTGCGTACGAGGCACCGGACACCAACTCGGATCGCGTGGTCGCCGACTGGCACAACGGCAGCTCGGCGATGATCGGCAAGTCGTACGACGGAACGCTGGCCAACGGCGTCGCGGCGACCGGTGTCGCGGGTCTGAAGACGATCGTCCCGATCTCGGCGATCTCCTCGTGGTATTACTACTCGCGCACGGGCGGCGTACGGCACAACAACAACTACCCCGGCGGCAGCCTCAATCCCACGATCACGACGGGGCCGAATCCGCCAGAGGGCGTGAACCTTCCGAACCGCAGGCCCCTGTGCGCGCCCTTGAACGAGCAGGTCAACGCAATCGACGGCGACTCGCACGGAGACATCAACGAGTACTGGCGCGACCGCGACTACGTCAAGGACGCGAACAGGGTCAAAGCGGCCGTGTTCGCCGTCCACGGCTACCAGGACGACAACGTACGCACGAACCACCTCGGCATGTGGTGGAACGCGCTGAAGGCCAACAACGTGCCGCGCAAGCTGTGGCTGATGGACACCGGTCACACCGATCCGTTCGAGTCGCGCCGCGCGGTCTGGGTCGACACGCTGCACCGCTGGTTCGACCACTACCTGCTCGGGGTCGACAACGGCATCGAGGACGAGCCACGAGTCACGATCGAAGAGCAGAAGGACGACTGGCACCAGTACGCCGACTGGCCGATCCCGGGCACAGCTGCGGTCAGCGTGTACCTGAAGGGCACTGACGAAACCGCGCCGGGTACGTTCGCCAGCTCCGCGGATGCCGGCGACTCGGGCACGCTGACGTTCACCGGCAGCAACTCCACCGGCGAGACGACGTACATCAGCAATCCGGACGGTGCCCAAACCAACCGACGCGTCTTCCTGTCGGAACCGCTGACGGCTGACGTACGGCTGTCCGGCACGGCGCGGCTGGACCTCAAGGCGTCACTTAGCACCGCGCAGTCGGACCTCGGCGTACTCGTCGTCGACTACAGCGACACGCCGTTCCCGATGGTCACGCGCAGCGGCGAGGGGATCCAGAACACATCGACGCGTACGTGCTGGGGCGCGACGAGTGATGGCACGCCGTGCAACATCGGCGACACCTGCACGGCATCGCCGCGCGAGGTCGACACCGCCTGTTACCTGGAGGTTTCCAAGCCAACCGTCGATGTCACGCAATGGCGCGTGACCCGCGGCGGGCTCGACTCCTCCAACCGCGACTCGCTGTGGTATCAGGACGCGACGCCGGTCACCATCGGCGAGAAGGACATGTTCTCGATAACGACGATGCCGACGGAGCACACGTTCGAGGCGGGTCACCGGATCGGGATCATCTTGACCGGCCACCTGATCGGCCAGACGAGCGCGATCGAAGGCGGGCCGCCGGCCACCAACGGCTCGGTCATCTCCGTCGACACCAAGACCACCAAGGTGACCCTGCCGATCAAGGGCGGACTGCAGGCCGCGACCCGGGCCGGTCTCTTTCAGAACTGACCGAGGGTTCTCAACCGCGACCGCTCGCCCCCACCGCCGGGCGGTCGCGGGCCCTCGGCTCTGAGCACCAGCGCGCCCTCCTACGCTGGTACGTCGTGACAGACATCCTCGAAGGGCTCGACGCCGAGACGCGAAAGCGCGCCGAGACCCTGCGCCGGCGCGGCAAGTTCTTCTGGATCGATGTCACGCTCGGGGATGCGCGCGAAGACGACCTGCTTCACACTCTGGGCCTCTCGGACGGTGTCCTCCCCCCACTCCTCGACTTCGGTGATGGCCTCGAGTCGTCACGGATGTTTCACACCGACGGCAAGCACCTCGTCTTCGCCTTCAGTTGCTATCTCGAGTCCGCCGGTCAGGACGACGGATCCATCTTCCGGCTGAGCGGAGTCGATGTCCACGTCGTCATCACCGGCGAGTTCATCCTGACGCTGCACCAGGTGTACGCATCGCTGCCGTCACTCCTGACTCCGGACATCCCCGAGGGTCGCAGCGAGCAGTACGCCGTCTACGCGATCCTCGACGCCATGATCGTCAGCGCCTTCGATGCACTGAACGAGGTGGAGACGGTGCTGGAAGACCTCGCGGTGACATCGACCGACGTGCGATCCGGTCGCCTGAAGATGGGGACAGTTCGCGAGATCACCAGGCAGCTGAACAAACTGAGGCGCCGGGCCGCAGTCCAGCGCGGTCTATCCGAGCGCATCGGCCTGGAGATCGGGCGGGTCGAGGGACTGCATGCGGACCACGTACCGTACTTCGAGCGCATCGGCCGGCAGGTAAATCGCCAGGTGGACGCCATCGACGCCGCGACGCAGGCAGCGGGGCAGCTGATCGACCTGCGGCTGAACGAAACCATCTACTGGCTGACCGTGGTCGCGACGGTCTTCCTCCCGCTCACCTTCGTCACCGGGTTCTTCGGCATGAACTTCGGCTGGCTTGTCGGCAACATCGACTCGGCGATGGCGTTCTGGCTACTCGGGGTCGGCAGCCTTGTGCTCGGCGTGGCGCTGATATGGGGACTAGTTCGGCGCGGCAGCACTCCGAACTAACGGCGTCACGCAGATCACGAGCCGCTCCGTTCTCGACGGCTGGAATGCCGTCGTCATTACACGCGGCGTGGCATAGTTTTGCCTGTCGGGGCGAGGGGAAGACGGGCGGATGACTCAGGTCAAAGATTCGATTACCAGATCCGATGGGCTTGGGCTCGTCGCCATGGGCCTGGCGGTGCTGGTCATCGCCAACGACTTCACAGCCCTCTCGATCGCCTTGCCGGCCATCGAGCAGGACCTCGATTCAGACGTCACCACGACGCAATGGGTGATCAACGGCTACGCACTCGTATTCGGCATCTTGATCGTGACGGGTGGACGCCTGGCCGACATGTTCGGCCGCCGACGGATCTTCTTCATGGGTTCGGCAATCTTCGCCGTCTTCTCGGTACTCGCTGGTCTGGCGGACGATGTCTGGTTGCTTCTCGTCTCGCGGGGGATCATGGGAGTCGGCGGTGCGATGATGTGGCCCGCCATCCTCGGCATGACCTATGCGATCGTGCCGCGCAGCCGAGCAGGGATCGCCGGCGGTCTGATCCTCGGAGTGGCGGGATTCGGAAACGCGGTCGGCCCTCTGCTGGGCGGCGCCTTGACCGACCTGGCCAGTTGGCGCTGGATCTTCTTTCTCAACCTGCCGATCGCCGCCTTCGCAGCCTTCGTCACCTGGCGCGTGGTCCCCGCGACGAAGCGCGAGGACGCCGAGCGACGGCTCGACTATGGCGGCATCGTCTCCCTTTCCGTCGCGCTGATGGCCCTGTTGGTGGCGCTCGATCTCGGTGCCGATGAGGGCTGGACCGATCCGGTCATTCTCGGACTGTTCGCGGTTTCCGCTGTCGGCCTGTTGGTCTTCGGCCTCATCGAGAGAGGTGTCGGCGACAGAGCGCTCGTGCCCAAGGACGTGATCCAGAATCAAACGTTCTTCACAGCGGGTCTCGCGACGCTCATGATGTCGGCGATCTTCTTCGCCGCGCTGCTCTACCTGCCGCAGTTCATGACGAAGGAGCTCGGCTTCTCTCCCATCGAGGCGGGTCTGGGCCTGCTGCCGATGATGAGCCTGTTCGCGCTGGCCTCCTTCGCGGCGGGGCCGCTCTACTCGCGGGTGGGGCCGAAACCGATCGTCTCGCTGGGCGCCACCTGTCTGGTTGTCGGCATGTTTCTGCTGTCCTATGTGGACACCATTGACGCCTATCAGGGACTCGTTATCGGCATGATCGTGGTCGGCGCCGGAATCGGGCTCTTCTATTCCTCGATCACCACCGTGGCGATCACCGCACTCGACGAGTCTCGCGCCAGTATGGGCGGCGGAATCATCTACATGCTCCAGATCGCCGGTGGGGCGGTCGGGCTCGGCCTGAACACGGCGCTCGTGGTGACGGCGTCGAGCCTGGCGGACGGCATTCAGGTCGCCTTCCTGGTCGACACCGTCCTCGCGCTGTGTGGGCTCGTGGTGGTGGTGCTCTTCGTCGGCGGTCAGGTCGACGAGGAGAGAGTTCGCAACCTGATGCACCACCACCGCGCACACGCCTGAAGTCCGGCCTCGAGCGCATCCGGATGTGCCAGGTGCGTTACGTCGGGAGCTCGGATTCGTTCCGCCGACTACTGTGCCGTCGTCGTGAAGCCAAGTCCGTTGGGCACCGGCCGCTGGGAGCCATCGGAAGGTGTGTTGCGCACCGAGACCGCCTTGTCGCCGGGCATCCGGGCCACCATCGTCGTCGAGCCACCGCCGTCGAAGTTGAGGGCGTCGTCGGCGCCGAGTGACTTCAGCAGCCTGGCGAGCCGGACCCACGTCATGCCGACACTCGCACTGGAGCGGCCGTCGACTGTCACGAGCCACACTCGTGTTCCGGTGGCCGAGACGCCGATGGCGGTACGCGGCTGCCGAGTACTCCCCTGCGGCGCAACCACGGCACCGTCTCGCAGCAGGAAGGTGTTGCCCGTGATGCCGACCATCGGTTCGACCGGGCCGCCCGGACGATAGCTCACCTCGACTTGGTCACCGACCCGGAGACCAGACAGCGCCCGGGCCCCTGCACCGACTCCGAGCAGGACCCTCTTGCCTGGCGGCACCGCGCCGCCAGGTGTGCTGGACCTGTCGGTCACGACTCCGTTCTTGACTTCGATCTCCATGGTCGCCGCGCGTGCGTTGACACGGCCGTCGCTGCCACGCCGCAGTCGTACGCTCTCGCCGGACTTCATGGTCAGCGTGCGTGCCCGCCGTAGCCGAGGACCGTCGACCACCTGGCTGCGGTTTTCGTCGCCCCACCGCGACGTATAGATTCCGATGCCGCCCTTCACCAGCCGCGGGGAGTTCAGGTTCGTCGCCGTGAGAGTATTCCCGCCGGGGAGCCCGATCTTGCCTACCAGCCGGATTCGTGCGAGGCGAGCCCGTGATTCATCACCGTCGGCGTAGAACGCGGCTGCCCTGTTCCACAGGGTGGATGGACCATGGATAAGCCGACCATCGTCGACGCCGACGCCCAGCGGGGCATTAGTCGAGCCGATGTCGAAGAAGTCGCCATTCACCGCGGCGACCGCGCCGGCGCGCCGGGCGTGCCGGGTCATGCGGGCCTTGACGGTGACCGCGCCGGAGTGAAGGTACGTCGGATGCAGCGAAGGTACGGTCAGGTCAGCCTTGAGGATCTGGCCGACGACGGGTCCGGGTCGCCTGAACTCACGGTAGGTGAGGCCGGGCGCGATCTTCGTGATGGCGCGCGCCGTGCCATTGGTGCGGTCGGCCGCGCGCGGTGCCACGCCCCCAGCGTTCGCCGGGGGAACGAACAGGGCGGCGACGAGGCCGGTGACGACGATGGAAGGAGTGGATGGGGGGATGCGGACGAGGTTCGCGAACATGACAGCTCCCTCTTCGGTGCGTTTTCCGTCCTCTTACCGCTACGTCGACCATCTGGGAGCTGTTAGGGTCGAACGTCCCGGATCGGGCGGGCGAACCTCATTCGTCCGGAACCTCCTCGCCGCCGTGTCAGATGCGCCGCTGCTGTCGTGGCAGCGCGTGGCACTATCTCCGACGGTCAGACCGGTAGGACACAGGGGCTCGACGCGTACCTTTGCGCTTCGTCGAAGATGCGTCGGAGACTGGCGTCGATCAGACGCGCGTCGGCATCGAACCTGCGGAAGCGTGGGACGACGTTCGTCACGAGCCAACGCCAGCGGTCCTCGAAGCGGGTGACCGTCGGCCACGCGCGCGCACGGATAGCCTCCGGGATGCCTCGTGTGAGCGAGTACAGGTAGAAGGAGGTGAAGTACGCAACCTTCTGCCTGAAGCCGCGCACCTCGAAGCTCGTGGTCGAGCCGAACGAGACGAGCCTGCCGAACGCGTACGAGAGGCGATCGAAGTTGGGTTGCACCAGGGCGCGCTGCTCGTGCTCGAGAAGCTGGACGTTGCCCTCCCAGATGAGATCGTGCGCGATCTGTCGAGACTTCCCCGACATCGTCGGGTCCTCCAACATGCGGCGTCCCCGGTCGATGGCCTCGAATCCGGAGAGGACGGGAGCGTAGTGGCGTTCGGCGTTCAGCAGAGAGCGAAGTCGTTCGATCCCGTCGTCTGCGGTGACGTAGGCGAGGTGAACCCAGAAGATGTCATTGAAGATGGCGTTGTTGGTCGCCCGGATCGTGTTCACGTCGTCCATCAACAGCAATTTCGGCCGACCGCGGCCGGGTGGGATGCCCACATTGTCTGTGCTATCGATATCCAGGCGGAGCGGAAGGAGTGCGACCCGAACGTGGTGGGACGCGATCGCGGCCATCGCGGCCCACTTGAAGTAGCTTGGCTGGAGCTCGTACATCCAGGCATAGCGTGCCGAGATCTCCATGTTGCGATGGAATGCGCAGCACCGGCTGGTTAGGAGGAGATCGGCCTTGGCCTTCCAACCCGCGATCGTGTCCGGCGCGTCTGGCTCAAAGACACTCTTGTCGGCGGTGAATGGGTCCACCCGATGCATGGTCAAAGTCATTCGGCGGATCACATCGCCAGCGATTTGACGACGCCAGCTACGACACCGAAGGCCATTGGAGCTCGGCGTATCACGGCGATCTCCTTCCCTGGTCTAACGTGCTTCTCGAGCTAGATACGCGCGACACCAAGCCGAAGTTCAAAAGCGCCCACCCCATGTCGCCGTCGTCACGTGCGGTGTCAGCTCGCCTTGATCGCGCAGGATCCGGCGGAGGCGTGGTCGGCTGGGAAGGGCGTCGTACGCGTCCGCGACTCAGGTCAGCAGGCCGGACGCGGAGCAGCATGCCGTGGCGGTGACGCTGGCGGAACAGGTCGGAGCCGCTCAGGCCAGGCCTGACACGAGGCGGCCCCGAGGTCGTTGGGATATCGGTTGCCGCTGCCGGTTAGACGATCCCCACTGCCTGGAATGCTGAGTCGATGGCGGCGACCTTGGGGCTCTGATGTTCAGTGGGCAACGTGCGGAACAGCGTGCGTGCGCTGGCGAGTACGTGGCGGCGACTGTCAGCGAATTGCGATGTCCGTGACAGTCGCTGGGTCAACGCCAGATAGAAGACACCAGCGACGTCAGCCGGCGTCAGGATCAACGCGTCCTCGTCGTCGACCGCGGTGAACATGTTGAATGCCGCCTTGTTGTGTATCCCACTGTTGATGTGCACGCCACCCCAGTCGCCGGCCTTGGTGAAGGGCAGGACCCGGAAGCCATCCATATGCTCCGGCTGACCGAAGCGAGGCGGGTCCGATAGGTCGCGGAAAGGCATGTTTCCGGGCAGCAGGTTTTCGCCCAGCAGCCAGTCCCATTCGCGGGGGTCATTCTTGCCCTGGTTGGCGACGATCGTCCCGAAGATGTCGGAGTACGACTCGTTCAACGCTCCGGACTGGAAGGCGTACTCCAGTCGCGATGTGTGGTCGGTGACGCCGTGGAACATTTCGTGTGCCACAACATCGAGATTGGCCGACAGTGACCGCAGCCCATCGTCGCGCCTCACCTGGCCGTAGGCCATTTGCCGTCCGTTCCAGAAAGCGTTCCTCCATTGCTCGGGGTCGGGGTGCATAGGGTCGACCACGACGCAGTTGATGCTCGACACCATCGCCCCGCCGCGGTCATCGATGTTGTTCCGCAGGAGCACCGTGCGGAGGAAGTCTGACACCGCCACCGCGTTGGCGTGGGCGCTAACCGCGGCTGGCGGCCAGGCCGGTGGGTTGGTGATGGCCTCGCCCGGGAGCTGGTCGCGTTTCACGACCGGGTCAGCAAATTCGAAGTCATGGGTTTCGACGTTGTGGACCGGGTCGGTCAAAACGAGGTGCTCGTCCTGTCGTGAGGCGAGGAAGGTGCGCTGTACGCCGAAGGTGTCGGCGGCCGTCTGCTCCTCGGGGGCGGTCATGCTCGGCGTGCGGGGCAGGAGAGCAACAACCTGTCCGTCGTGAGCATCCACGACGTAGTCGATGATCCGGGGCGGTTCGAATTCGCTGTCTCGGTCTGCGGCGGATTCCGCGCTCCGGTCCAGAGTTACCGGTACGTCCTCGAGAATGTAAACCAGCCGCCACGCCGATGCGGTGGCGTCGAAATAGTAGTTCAGCCGGGGCACGACACCGGTCAAGGAGGGTGCGTAGCCGCCGGGTGCCGCCTCGCATACGGCCACGGCTTGGGCGGGCGAGATGTCGGCGATCGGGTTCACGCCCTCGGGCTCACCCAGAGCCGAGTCGATGCTGACAAGATTGTTCGCATCGTCGAGCTCGATCGTCACCAGTGAGCCGTAGATTGGGATGTCGTTCAGGGTCTGGCGGAACTTCACGGTCCGGGTGCCGGTCAGTGGGACCGTCTCGGTGTTGATCGTCTTGAACTTGCTGGTGGCGCCGCTCGCGACCGGAGCGGTAAGCGACGGTACCGCCGCGCTGTCCAACGCCTGGTCGAGGTATCGACGCGCCGCCGTCTCCGGATCCAGTTCGCTCTCACTTTCGGCGGCAACGCCGGCGTACGCTTGCCGCTCCTCCTGCAGTCGGTCGACTACGTCAGACGACGACTCCTCGGACGTGTGCAGGGAGAACATGGCGAGACCGTTATCGGTCTGCTCGGTAGGCATCACGAAACTCCTCTCGTGTGGTCGGACGTGGGACGGGCGGAGAGCTCGGTCTCGACGAGGTGCAGCGCTTGGAGCGGGTGCGGCGACACCCGGAACCCGATGGACGCGGCGACCGCCCGTTCTGCCGCGTCCTCGCCCACATAAACGCAGCGGGCGGCCGGCACAGCGGCGCGATCACGGGCACGTGCGAAGAGCGCCGGCTGAGTCTTGTCCAGGCCCTCGACCGAGCTGAACAGGCAAAGGCCCGCGTCGACATGTGGCAGCAGCCCCGACCCGACGAGCAGGTCATTCAACGCCGCCGCGGTCGCATCGCCGGTGTTGGAGATCAAGCCCAGCCCCACCGGAACGCCATCGCCCCCTGCGACTCGCAGCCGGTCCAGGACGTCCGGGACGAACGGGTAGACCTCGAGCCGGGACAGCTGGCCGCCGACCATGACCGGACTCGCCAGCGTGTCGCCGATGTCGAAGAAGATCGCCAGTCTGTTGCCCATTTCGCTGCCGCCTACCCTTCACGAAAGCCCGGAGCCGATGCATCCGTGTGCTCTGCCCGAATCAAGCCCCGACTGCGACGTGAGGGCCTCCCAGTAGGCCGCGACGACACCGGGGCCGTCGGCTTTAGGTCCTCGAGTCGCCCCAAGACTGCAGTCGCGGACACGCCGTCAAAGCGTGTGCTTACGAACCTGGCAAGGGCGCTCAACGTGACGCCGAGCGAAGGCCCCGATCTACTGACTGTGCCGCGACCCTGACATCCGTCAGCACGGCTACCTTCGGAGAGCGAAGTAGATGAACTCCCCGCCACCCGCAATCCTTGGCGCCGCAACGCACAGATTGATAGGGCCAGACGGCCCCACCTACTCGGGAACCTCTGGCTCCTGCCGAGGTCGATCCCGCAGCTAGATGCCTGGCGCGAGGGCTGGGCCAAATGCGTTCGCCGACCTGGCTCTCACGGGCATAGGCTGCCGCGGTGACCTGGATCGCACCCGACGTCGAGCGTTCGGAGCACTATCCGGAGCGCCGCAACGAATCCGAGCAGGACATGCTCCGCGACTGGCTCGACTGGCACCGGGCCACCCTGCTGCGCAAATGCGCGGGTCTGGACGCCGCCCAGCTGGCCACCCGCGCCGTGCCACCGTCGAACCTCTCGCTGCTCGGGCTGGTCAGGCACATGAGCGACACCGAGCGAGGATGGGTCAGGCAGACCTACCGGGGCGAGCAGATACCGGATCTGTACTACCGATCCGACGCCCCGGACGCGGACTTCGACGAAGCCGATCCCGCCGCCGCTGAAGAGGACCTTGAGCGCTACCGAGCCGAGTGCCAGGCCGTCGATGCAGTGCTCCAGAGCGCGAAGCTGGACGAGACCTTCGCCCTGTTCGACAAGACGATCTCGGTGCGCTGGATGTGGCAGCACCTCGTGGAGGAGTACGCACGGCACAACGGGCACGCCGACCTGATCCGCCAGGTGATCGACGGCTCAACCGGACTCTGAGTCGGGCGAGGCCAAGTCCGGGTCGGCTCCTCCAAGGTGCGCGACTTCGCCAGGGCGGAAGGATGACGCTATGACCAGTGATGCTTCTTCGGCCCGCCACCCTGGCCGAGCGGTTCTCGTCACGGGAGGCTCAGGCGGTATCGGGGCCGCCATCGCCCGCGCCTTCGCCCAACAGGGCGACCGGATCGCCGTGCACTACGGCAGGTCAGCCGACAAGGCCCAGGCGGTGCGCGCCTCCCTCGCCGGTGAAGGGCATGTCGTGGTGCGGGCCGACCTGGCTCGACCCGACGAGGTCCGCAGCGCCGTGGACTCGGCCGCCGATCGGCTCGGCCGCCTCGACGTACTGGTCAACAACGCCGGGGTGTTCCTCGCCCATCCGCCGCTGTCGACGTCGTACGAGGACTGGCAGGCGACGTGGTCGCAGACCCTCGCCACCAATCTCACCGGCGCGGCCAACGCCACCTTCTGCGCCATTCCGCACCTGCGCGCCGCCGGTGGCGGAGCGGTGGTGAACGTATCGAGCAGAGGAGCCTTCCGCGGGGAGCCGGACTGCCCCGCGTACGCCGCATCGAAGGCCGGGATGAACGCGTTCGGGCAGTCGATGGCGCTCGTCTTGGCGCCGCACCACATCTCGGTCGGAACCGTGGCGCCGGGCTTCGTGCAGACCGAGATGGCTCGCGAGACGCTAGACAGTAAGGCCGGCGATGCCGTACGTGCGCAGTCGCCGTTCGGCCGGGTCGCCGAACCCGAGGAAGTCGCCGCCGCCGTACTCTGGCTCGCCTCCCCCGGCGCCCGCTTCGCGACAGGCACAATCATCGACGTGAACGGCGCGTCCTACCTGCGCAGCTGAATCAAGCTCCCCATGCCGTTGCGGGACGCAGCACGGCCGGGCAGCCTCCAGGACGTCACACCGCCGCTGTCGTTTGGTCTACCCGGCTAGCGTCATTGGTGAACAGGCCCAGCGCCGACCGGCGCATCGGTAGCCGCATCCAACCTGTGTTCGTGCCTGGAGGTGCCCGACATGGCAGAGCTTGTCCGGGCTAACGACCCGAGCCTGATCGCCGTCATCGAGGGCCTGCTCGGCGATGCGGACATCCCGTACCAGGTCACAGACCGCAACATGAGCATCATCGAGGGTTCCATCGGCGCAATCCAGATCAGAATCATCGTGCCCGACGATGACGAGGCAGAGGCGCGTGAGCTGCTCATCGACGCTGACCTCGGTAAGTGGCTACGCCCCTAGAATCCGCACCACCGCAACGGTGCCGAGCGCGCGCGGGGCTCGCCGTGCCCGGACCGTGGAGCGATACCGGCGCCAACGACCTGTAGCGCACCTTGGGTCTGGCTAGTGGATTGGCTCGCCGATCCCGAGCATGTTTCCCTCGCTGTCCCGAAACCACGCGGCGCGCTCGCCAACGCCTTTACTCGGATAGTTGCCCGACACTTCGGCGATCCCGTTCACCGTCGTGAGGCCGGGCACGTCGACGGTCTCGAACTCCACGCCGCGACCGCGCAGCTCGGCGACCGTGGCTTCGATATCGTCCACCTCCCAGCCCAGCTGGGTGTGCGTCCCTGACGGCGCGCCCGCCGATTCGAACAGAGCGAACTCACCATTCGCAAATCGATAGAGCAGGCCACCCTCCCGCTCCTCACTGGGCTGGAGGCCAAGCTTCTCGGCGTAGAACGCCCGCGCCCGCTGCAGATCCTGCGCGGGCAGCCTCGCCCCTATCCGGCCGTCCTTGAGTTCCATCCGCTTCGCCTCCCGACGTCCTCCGATGGCCCCGGACCGAGACCAACCTCAGTTCACAATGTGACACATGAGTCGTACGTGCCGAATGCGTTAGCCTCACAGGACCCCGCAGACGGTGACTGACTTGGGCGCGGGTCGTGTCTCGTGGTGCCAGCCGATCTTGCCCGCGTCCAGCACCCAACCGCGATCGTCGGTGGGCATCGGTTCTCAGATTGCAATACGCGCCAGCTCTCCTGTCCACCCCGAGCGCGTCGGTGGCTTATATCGACGTGTCATCGCGCCTATTGTGGTCGCCTCGACACGCTGTGACTGTCGTTTCGAGTCGTGCAGGAGGCGTAGCCAATTCGGTGGTTGGATGAGATGAAGCACCGGCCAGGTTGGCGCGGAGGTGCGGGAGCCAGTGACCGATGCAGTCCCGTGGTACACCGATTACGACGAGGTGGTTCGTTTTGCGGCCGTTCTTGTTGCCGCAGGCTGGCTGGAGACGCCAGGCGAGGTGGTCTTCTTCTTCGAACAGCCGTGGATGTGGGCTCGCGTGCACAGAGTCTGGGAGCAATTTGGACGTCCCCGGCATGACAGTGGCATGGCCTGGCGCACGTACGTGGCGCAGATAGAGGCAGCCGAGGCCGGCGGCTTCCGGTAGATCTTGCGGCAGCCTGCCAGTCAGGGGTGCCGCGGGACCCGGACTACTACTTCGACCAGATCATCAGCCGAATCAACCGCCTGGAGAGCTGATGGTGAAGCAGGCACGGTATCCCTGGATGACGGTCCGGGAAGACTCGATACGGCGCTCGGACGGCTCCACACGCATCTACGGCGTGGTAGACAGTCCCGACATCGCGGTGATCATCCCGGTCGACGGCGACCGGCTGCACATGGTCGAGCAATACCGCTACCCGGTCGCCGGCCGGCGCTGGGAGTTTCCCGCCGGGACCGCCGACCAGCGACTCGACGCCGAACCGGCGGCGTTGGCCGCCCGCGAGCTGTGTGAAGAGACCGGCCTCATCGCCGGCACGATGACCCTGCTCGGCACGCTCGACATCACGCCGAGCATGCTCAGCCATCGATGCCGGGTCTCCTTGCCACCGACCTGACGCCTGGGCCGCCGCAACGCGACCTGGAGGAGCAGGACATGCGGGCGACCTGGTTCGCTCGATCCGAGGTCGAGCGCATGATTCGGGACGGCACGATTTCCGACGCGAAATCCATTGCCGCGTACGCCCTGCTCCTCCTGCACGGTCAGACATCGCACGTCGAAGAGTCCGGCGGCTGATCAGGCGCCTTCCGGGCTCCGGCGTATGGGGACGCCGGCCACCCGGGGCAGATTGCCCGTGCACGCATTCCGTGAATTACGCATTCCATGAGGTAGACGTTCCTCACGGTCTTAATAGTGACTTTACGCACTAGTCTCGTCAGGCTCAGACATCTCAGGATTTTCGGGTGTCCTCCGGCAGCCTCAGCTCGGATCAGTACGAGCTCTACTGTCTTGCCGATCGGCAGTTCTACGACGTCCCAGCAAGCCGCGGCGACGAGTACCCGGACTTCGCCATCTGCGCCCGACCGGTGCCGGCCGGGTGGGAGCACCAGGCGAGCGACGTGTGGATGAATTACGCGCCCGCCGATGTGGAGCTGCCGTCGCAAGGTTGGAAGATCCACGTCTCAGCCGGCTTGGACGACGCCGAGCGGGCGCTGATCGCGGTGTGGGACTACTGCGTCCCGCGCGGCTTGGCGTTCAAGTTCCTGCGCAGCGAATCCGTGCTGGTGATGCTCAACTCCAAGTCCGCGTTCCGCGGCTCGAGTGGCAAGCTGGCCACGATCTATCCGGCCAACGAGGCGGAGCTCGAGCTCACGCTCAAGGAGCTCGACGGCATCCTCACGGGGATACGCGGCCCGTACATCCTCAGCGACCTGCGGTACGGGACGAGCCCGCTCTTCGTACGCTACGGCGGCTTCGCCGAGCGATACTGCCGATCCACATCCGGCGAACGAGTGCTCGCGTTGGAGGACGCCGAAGGCCGGCTGGTTCCGGACCAGCGGGGCCCGACATTTGCCATCCCTCCCTGGGTCACGCTGCCGACCTTTCTCGAGCCGCATCTGGAAGCCCGCAACGCGGTCACGGTGGACGGACTCGACTATGAGATCGACAGCGTCATCCAATTCTCCAACGGCGGGGGCGTCTACCTGGGTCGACACCGGCACACCGAGGAGCGGGTCGTACTGAAAGAGGCGCGACCCTTGGCCGGGCTGGACGCGGTCGGCCGGGACGCCGTCACCCGGATCAGCCACGAGCGGGACATCCTGGATCGGCTGGCCGGTCTGGAAGTGGTTCCGGCGGTGCGTGACTACTTCACCCTCGGTGAGCATCAGTTCCTCGTCCAGGAGTTCATCGATGCGACCCCTCTCCAGCGGTTGGTCGTGGACAGGCACCCACTGACCCATCCAGACGTCACCGAGGAAGCTCTCGCCGAGTACGCCGCATGGGCACTCGGGATGCTGGCCCGGGTCGAGCGGGCCGTGCAGGCGCTGCACGGACGTGGCGTGGTCTTCAACGACCTCCACCCGGACAACGTCCTGATTGGTACGGACGGTCGGCTGGTGCTAATCGACTTCGAGGTGGCCACCCGTGTCGATGACCGGGCGCGGTCGACGCTCGCGCATCCCGGCTACACAGCACCCGATGACCGGGATGGCGTCGACGTCGACCGGTACGCGCTGGCATGCCTGGCTCTGGGCCTTTTCGCCCCGCAGGCCACGATCCTGCTGCAGCTGCACCCGGATAAGGCGGCGCACCTGGCCCAGCTCATCTGCGAGACCTTTCCGGTTCCGCGCGAAACCATCGACAGCGCGGTGCGCACCATCGTCGGGTCGGGCCAGCGGTCTCACCCGGACCTTGCCGACACTCCGATGCCTGGGCGCGCGGCGTGGACCGACGTTCGGGACGCCATGGGGAGGGCGATCGTCGCCAGCGCAACGCCTCGGCGCGACGACCGGCTCTTCCCCGGTGACGTCGCACAGTTCGGGCCCGGGGGCGGGGCGAGCTTCGCGCACGGCGCGGCTGGCGTGCTGTACGCGCTCGCCCGCACCGGAGCCGGTCGGTTCCCCGAGTACGAGGAGTGGCTTTGTCACCGTGCCCTCCGTCCGGTGGCCAGTGTCGGCTTCTACGACGGGCTGCATGGAGTGGCCTACGTGCTGGCAGAGCTCGGCCACTGGCAGACCGCCCTCGCCGTCATGGACCAAGCCCTGGAGCACCCGGCGATGAGCGAGTCGGTGATGAACGATCCGGCCCGTGCCCCGGATCTCGGTCTGTACTCGGGCCTCGCCGGCGTGGGCCTCAATCTGTTGCACTTCGCCGCGGCCACCGGCGACCCGGCGTTCGATGAGCACGCCTCCTGGATCATCGAGAAAGTCGCCGACCGCCTCGGCGGGCCGTACGACGTAGCCGAGATCAGTGGTGAGGGCCACCTACGGGCGGGATTGATGTTCGGCTCGTCCGGACCCGCCCTGCTCTTCCTGCACGCGTACGAACGGACCGGCGACAGCGGCCTGCTCGATCTCGCCGCGATCGCCCTGCGGCAGGATCTGCGTCGCTGCGTCCGCACCAATGACCAGACTCTGCAGGCCAACCAGGGTTGGCGCACCCTGCCGTACCTCAAGGAGGGCTCGGCTGGTATCGCCATGGTGCTGGACCGGTACCTGCGGCATCGACCGGGCGATCCGCTGGCCGAGTCGTTCGACCTGCTGCGGCGGGTTTTCCAGTGCAGCTATTTCGTGCAGGCGGGCCTGTTCATGGGCCGTAGCGGCATCCTCGCAGCGGCGGCGGCCATCGGTCGATCGGCCGGTCATGCGCTCGGATCTCCGGACGCCGTGACGGCCCGGCTGGTTCGCGAGCTCGGCTGGCACGCGCTCCCGCACGGCGGCGGGCTGGCCTTTCCCGGCGACCAGCTGCTCCGCCTGTCCATGGACCTGGCCACCGGAACCGCCGGTGTGCTGCTCGCTCTGGGAGCGGCGCTGCACGATGCGCCAGCCCATCTCCCGTTCCTCGGGGGGCGACCCGTACGCGGGCCGGCTGGTTCCAGCGAGTCATGGAAGGAGGTGTAACGACAATGGCACTCCTCGATCTTCAGGGTCTAGAGGCTCCTGGCGGTTGCCACCACGACGGTGGAGGCGGCGGCAGTACGTTGACCGTCCTCGGTTGCGGCTCAAGGCGACCGAGCATTCTGAGCGTTCTGGCCTGTCACTAATCCGGAACACCCAACCGGTTGGTCCCGGGCGCGGTCGGTGTTACCCGCCCGGGACCAGCTGGCCACGCCGTTTCGCCGGGAAAGGAGCGCGGGTGCACATTCACAACCCGACGTACCCCCACGCCGCCCGCCAGCCGGTGGTAGACCAGCTGCACGGCCGTGCGGTTCCCGACCCGTACCGCTGGTTGGAGGATGCATCCGACCCGGAGACGCGGGCCTGGCAGGCGGACCAGGATGAGCTGTGGCGGCGCGTTGCCGGCTCGCTGCCGGACCGGTACCGATTCCGGGCGCGCGTCGCGGAGCTCAGCAGTGTCGGTGTGATCGGCGAGCCGATGTGGCGCGGTGTCCGGCAGTTCTTCGTCCGTCGAACCGCTCGGCAGGAGCATGCGGCGCTGTACGTCGCGGACCCCGACGGTGAGCCACGGCCAGTGGTGGATCCGACGGCGCTCGACCCAAGCGGCGGCACCTCGCTCGACCATTGGCAGCCGAGCCCCGACGGCCAGCGGCTCGCCATCCAGCTGTCCCGCGGCGGCACCGAGCAGTCCGAGCTGTCCGTGCTCGACGTCGCTACGGGCGAGGTGGTGGATGGCCCGGTCGATCGATGCCGCTACTCGCCGGTGGCGTGGCTTCCCGACGGTGATGCTTTCTACTACGTTCGGGATGGGCAGGTCCGGCTACGCCGGCTGGATCGTCGCGACGACTCGGTCGTCCTGCCCGACCCGGCCTCGTACGGACTAGAGATCAGTGCTGACGGGCGCTGGCTGACGATCTCCGCGGCCCACGGCGGTGGCAACGACCTGTGGCTCGCCGACACCACGGCCTCGACCCTCGAGAACCCGACGCTGACCGTCGTACAACGCGGCGGCGACGCCCGCACTGCGGCGACGGTAGGACGGGACGGCCGGCTGTACGTCGTCACGACGCTCGGCGCGGCAGGCATCCGGGTCTGCATCGGCGATCCGACCCGGCCAGGGCCGGAGCACTGGCACGAATTGATCGCGGCGGATCCGGAAGCGCCGCTCACCGACCTCGCGATCCTCGACGGCTCCGAGCTGGACCGGCCGTTCCTGCTGATCGCCAGGACCCGGCACGCGCTCGGCGAGATCCACGTCCATGACCTGCGCACCGGCCAGCGGCTCGGTGCCGTGCCGCTGCCCGGCCTCGGCTCGATCGGGACGCTCACCACCCGTCCCACGGGCGGCCACGAGGTCTGGTTCACCTACACCGACAGCGTCACACCGGCAACGGTGTACCGGTACGACGCCTGTGCCGGGAAGACCACGCTGTGGGCACGACCCCCGGGTACGGTCGACCCTCCGGAAGCAGCCGCCAAGCAGGTGACCTACACCTCGGCCGACGGCACGCCGGTCCGGATGGCGGTGCTGGCCCGGCGAGATGTGACCGGACCGCGCCCGACGATCCTCTACGGGTACGGCGGGTTCGGGCAGTCACTGACGCCAACGTTCTCGAGCCTCACCCTCGCCTGGGTGGAGGCCGGCGGCGTCTTCGTTACGGCGCACCTGCGCGGCGGCGGTGAGGAGGGCGAGCAGTGGCACGCCGCCGGTCGCCGAGAGCGCAAGCAGAATGCCATCGACGACATCGTCGCCGCCGCCGAGTCGCTGATCGCCGACGGCTGGACGACACCCGACCAGCTCGGCATCCTCGGTGAGTCGAACGGCGGCCTGCTCGTCGGTGCCGCCCTGACCCAGCGCCCGGAGCTGTTCGCCGCCGCGGTGTGCTCGTCGCCGGTGCTCGACATGATCCGATACGAGCGTTTCGGCCTTGGTCCCAGCTGGATCGCCGAGTACGGCTCGGTCGCCGAGCCCGATCAGCTGGACTGGCTGCTCGGCTACTCGCCGTACCACCGGGTTCGCACCGGCGTGGACTATCCGGCGGTGCTGCTCACCTCGGCAGGAGGCGATACCCGGGTCGATCCGATGCACGCGCGCAAGATGTGTGCGGCGTTGCAGCACGCGACGCAGGGGGAGGGGCCAGTCGTGTACCGGCACGAGCCCGACCTGGGTCATGGCCCCGGCTCCGTGAGCCAGGGTGTCGCTCTGGCGGCCGACACCCTGGCCTTCTTCGCCGCCCATACCGGGCTGACGCCATGACCAAGCCGCCGAGAACCTTCGGTGCGGTCGTCCGGCACGGTCGCGGCTGGCTGCCGCTGATCGGCGGCGCCGCATTGGCCGGCAGCGTCATCACGCTGGCCCTGCCGACCGTACTCGGACATGCCGTCGACTCGGTGGTTGCGGGCCGGGAAGAGGGTGCGCTCGGATCCTGGTTCGCACTAGCCGTCGCGATGATCGCCATCGGCGTGGTCTGCGACCTGGTCGAGGTGTTCGCCGGGGCGGCTTGCGAGGCGAGCAGCACCGCCTGGCTTCGGCACCGGCTGGTCGGGCACCTTCTCGCCGTCGGGCCGGACCGCACCCGCCGGTTCGACACCGGCGACCTGGTGAGCCGGGTGTCCGCGAACGCCGTCGACGCCGGGCAGGCGGGTCCAGTCGCGGTCGCGACGGTGGCCGAGGGGCTGCCGTCCGTCGGCAGTGTCGTGCTGTTGGCGGTGATCGACTGGCGGCTCGCGGTGGCGTTCCTCGCCGGCACAGTCCTGGTGGTCGTCGTACTCACGGCATTCTCGAAGCGGACCACCGAGATCAGTCAGTCCTACGTCGAGGCACAGGGCCGGATCGCTGCGCGGCTGACCGAGTCGTTGGCGGGCATTCGGACGATCGCAGCGGCGGGCACGACCGAGCGAGAGCAGCACCGGGTACTGGCGGACCTGCCGCTGCTGGGCCGGCACGGCGCGCGGACGTGGCAGGCTCTCGGCCGCTCCGGTGCCCAGGCCGCGTTTGTCGGACCGCTGGTGGTCGTCAGTGTGTTGGCCGCTGGTGGGTTGATGCTCGTCGAGGGTCGGATCACCCCGGGGGAACTGTTCGCCGCCAGCCAGTACGCCGTGCTGGGCGCGGGACTCGGCGGCCTGACCGGCGTACTCGGTGAGCTGGCCAGCGCGTTCGCCGGGAGCCGCCGAGCGGACGAGGTCCTCGGCCTGCAGCCACTCGACTACGGCACGCGGGAGCTGCCGCCTGGACCTGGCCGGCTGGAGTTTGACGGAGTGTCAGTAGATCGTGTCGACGGCAAGCCGCTGATCGACCTCCGACTGACCCTGCCTGGTGGGTCCACCGTCGCCGTGGTCGGTCGCAGCGGCGCCGGGAAGTCGGTGCTCGCCTCCCTCGCAGCCCGACTGCGTGACCCCGACGGTGGCCAGGTGCGCCTCGACGGTGTGCCGCTGCCGGCGCTCACCCACGACGCCCTGCGCAGCGGCGTCGGTGTCGCCTTCGAGCGTCCGGTCCTGGTCGGGGCGGCCGTCGGCGACGCAATCGGGCTCGGCGTTGCCGACCAGGTCCAGGTGCATGCGGCCGCGCGGGCGGTCCACGCGCACGAGTTCGTCAGCCGCCTGCCGGATGGCTACTCGACCCCGTTACCAGAGACGCCCATGTCGGGGGGTGAAGCGCAGCGGCTGGGGTTGGCTCGCGCCTGGTCCGCGAGCCGACTGCTGGTGCTGGACGACGCCACATCGAGCCTGGACACGGCAACCGAGATGCAGGTCAGCCGAGCCGTGACGGCGAACGGCGGTCGTACCCGGCTGGTCGTCACACATCGGATCGCCACCGCCGCCCGAGCCGACCTGGTCGTCTGGCTGGACCGTGGCCGCGTCCGCGCCGTCGGGCCGCACGACGATCTCTGGGCCGACGCAGAGTACCGGGCGGTCTTCGGATGAAGCGGGAGGTGCGGTTCGGGCTCCAGACGCTGCGCGGTCGACCAGCGCTCGCCCTGGCCGGGTGGTCGGTGCCCGAGCTGCTGCCGACAGCGATGTACGGCCTGGCCGTTGCCCACGCGCTCGACGACGGATTTCTCGTCGGACGGCCCGTCGTGGGGCTGGTTTGGCTGGGCGCGGTGGTGGTGGCTTCGGGAATCGGCGCGATCGGGTCTCGGCAGGTCTACCGGCAGCTGGGCGGGCTCGTAGAGCCGGTACGCGACGACCTGTTCCGCCGCGTGGTGGCCGGCGCGTTGGCGCGAGGTGTCGCCGGAAGCCGCGACGATGGGGCGGTGTCCCGGCTGACCCGCCAGGTGGAGATCGTCCGGGACACCTACGCCGGCATGGTGGTCGTCGTGCGGACCTTCATGATCGCCGCTATTGGCGTGACGACCGGCCTCCTCTCGCTCGAGCCGCTGATCGCGCTCCTTGTGCTGCCGCCGTTTCTGCTCGGTGCCGCCGCGTCGCTGGCTACGCTCGGGCTCGCGGCCGACCGCGTACGGACGTCCATCCGGGCCGACGAGCAGGTGGCGGAGACCAGCGGCGCCGTGTTCACCGGCATCCGCGACATCACGGCATCGGGGGCCGAGGCCCACGCCGCCGGCCTGGTCGCCGGACCCATTGAGGCCCATGCCGCCGCCGAGCGGGCTCTGGCCAGGGTCGCCGCCCTGCGCACCGGGTGCTTCGTGCTCGGCGGGTGGCTGCCGCTGGTGATCCTGCTGGCGGCCGCACCCACCCTGCTCGCGGGCGGGGTGACCCCCGGCGCGTTGCTGGGCGGTCTGACCTATGTCCTGGTCGGGCTGCAGCCGGCGCTGAGCACCGTGCTCGGCGCGTTCGGCGACAGCGGCCTGCGATACGTCGTGACGCTGGGCCGCATCCTCGACGCGACCACAGTGCCCGAGCAGCCGGTGTCGACCGCTCCGGATCCAGCCGGCTGCCATGTCATGGTACGGCGACTGACCTTCGCATACGGCCCGCATGCCGAGCCGGTCGTACAGGACCTGGACTTGTCCGTTGGCACCGGTGACCACCTGGCCATCGTCGGGCCGAGCGGCATCGGCAAGTCCACCCTGGCCGGCCTCCTGTGCGGACTGCTACGTCCGAGCGAGGGTGAGGTGTTGCTCGGCGGAGTCCCGGTGACCGACCTGGGGCCGGAACGCCTCGCCGCCGCGCGGGTGCTTATCCCACAAGAGGCGTACGTTTTCAGCGGCACGGTGTCGGACAACCTCACGTACCTGCGCCCGAAGGCAACGTACGCGCAAGTCGCCGAGGCGCTGCAGGCCGTCGGCGCCGGCCGGCTGGTCCGCAGGCTGGGCGGGCCGCCGGGGCAAGTGCGCCCCGGGGAGTTGTCGGCCGGCGAACGGCAGCTGATCGCGCTGGTCCGCGCCTACCTGTCCCCGGCTCCGGTCGTCGTCCTCGACGAGGCGACCTGCCATCTCGACCCCGATGCCGAACGGCGTGCCGAGGAAGCATTCGCCGCCCGTTGCAGCCAGCAAGGCGGTGCCCTGATCGTGATCGCACACCGAATCAGCTCAGCGCTGCGGGCCCGCCGCGTCCTGGTCCTCGACGGTGTCCAGGCCGCTGTCGGTGACCACGCCACGCTGCAACAGACGTCTCCGCTCTACCGCGAGCTGCTGGGCCACTGGACCGCTCCGGCCGCTCATCGGCCGGTTGCTCAGATCCAGCCGGCATCCTGAGCGATCCGGATAGCTTCGATCCGTGTCCGGGCGCCGGCCTTCGCGAGGATATGGGACAGGTGATTTCGCACCGTTCCGACACTCACCGAAAGGCTCCGGGCCACCTCGTGCACCGTGGCACCCGTGGCGATCAGCCGGAGAACCTCCTGCTCCCGGACGGTTAGTGGATTCTTGCCCGCTCTCAGCACCGCGACCGCGAGGTTCGGATCCAGCACCGGCAACCCCCGCGACAGCTGCCGCACGGCATCGACCAGGTTGCCCAGCGTGGCGTCGGAGGCGATCAGCCCGATCCGCGGCATGCGCGCAGCCAGGCCAAGGACGCCGGCCATCGAGTCATCGTTCACCACGACAAGCACGCCACGCTCGGACACCGTACGGCAGATCTGATCGAAGAACTTGCTCAGCGACGAATCGAGGACCACCACATGCGGCCGCCGCTGTTTCACGACCGACGCAGCGTCCTCCGTGGGGCCGACTTCCCCGACCACTTGCAGGTCTTGTTCTCTGGACAGCGCCGCGGCCAAGGCTCCTCGCACCAATCTGCCGCGGTGTCCGAGCAATACTCGGATCACCCTCAGACCCCCTACCCGCACGCCGCGTAACCCTGACAGTTACGGCAATCTCGTGACAACCTCGTGACTGTTCATGGCTCGATCTCCCCGAGAATCACGTGCTCCTGGGGAGCAAGCCTGCGAAATCGAGGCATCATCCCCATATCACCCAACGAGTCTGGATCCCCCGGGTTACGGCAGTGGGCGTCGATCGCGATCGCTAGGCGTCCCGCTACGTGAGATGGCGTTGGATCCACTTCGTGACGGCGGCATCAACGTGCTGCGCCTGCGCGGTCGGTGGGGCGGGCTCGATGCCGGGTTCGTCGGCGAACGCATGCTTCATGCCCGGAACATTCGTGTGCCTGAGTCGATCCGCGTCGTACTGCCCGCGGAGCTCTGAGAGCAGACGCTGTGCCTGCAGGGGGAAGGCGGGATCGTCCTCGGCGCCGGTGATCAGCAACAGCGCTGGCTGGGGTTTGCAGGCGGCGATCTCGTGAGCGCGGGCGACGAAGTCGAGTCGCGCCGCCACCTGGCGCGAGGCGACGCTCCACCGGTAGCTGACGTCGAACCGGCGTTCGTTGGCCCCGACGACCTCGGCAAGCTGGATGACTGGGCTTATCAGTGCCGCGACACTCACCTTCGTTGCGTCGTCGGCGATCACCGCCTGCGCGGGAAGCGCGCCGATCGATGCCCCGACGAGGCCGATCGGACCGTCGGATACCGGCAAGTGGGCGCGGAGTTCGGCAAGCACCGCGGGAAACTCGTCCACGGCCTGGGTGACCTGCGGGTCGAACGCTTTCAGGACCGCGTCCTGGTAGCCCAGCTGCATGAACTCGTCCAACCCGCCCGGAAGCTGTCGCCTGCCGTGCATCGGCAGGTCGAGGTAGACCCGCCACGCCGCGACGCCCGCGAGCGGAAGCGCCGAGGCCATCGCGGCCGCGCTGCGCGGCGGATCGTTGAGGTGCCACACGATGATCAAGGGCGCCGGCTCCCCGCCCTCACGCCATCCGGCCGGCGGCAGCGCCACATACGGCACTTCGGCTGCGACACCGGTCTGGGCTTTGCTGCCATCGGTCATCTCTGCCTCCCGGTCCCGTTCACGCAGAGGAATCGTCGACGGAGACCTCAGCCCCGGCTCAAGTCGGCCCGCCGTCCGACTCCCGTCCTTGGTCTACAGCTTGACGCCGTAGGTCCGTTCGAGTTCGTCGATCCACGCGTCTTCGATGACGATGCCGTAGCGCTCTGCGAGTCCGTAGTACTCGTCGGGCGGCGCGTGTCGCTCCAGGATCGGAGCCAGCTCCTCGAAGTAGTCTTCCAATCCGCCGGGCGACAGGATCTCGACCACCGTCGCCGACGTCGTGGTCGCGTTCCACATCGCGTGGGGGATGCCGCGCGGCTTGACGAGATATGAACCCGGGCCGGCTTCTTGTATTCGATCGCCGACGCGTGCGCCGACGGTGCCGGACAGCACGATGGAGTACTCGTCTTCGTGCGAGTGCCGGTGGGGCTTGACGAGTGTCCCGGACGGAATCTCGACCTCCAGGACTGCCAGGTGCCCACCGGACGCCGTGCTCTCGACCTTGTAGTTGAACCGAACGCCGAACAGCTGGACGACCTTGCCTTCGTCGGGGGCGATGTAGCGGGGCTCAGGGTCTGGCGACATCGGACACCTCCACGTGTCGTGAGGATAGCCACTGCGTGGGACTCCCCCATCGGGCTGGATCCATCTACTGCGACCGCGTCACCTGATTTTCGTGAGATTGCGAACGCGGCGATCGTCAGGTCTGCTGGCTCGATGACTGCGACCTGGGCGACTACGCCATCGCCGCCTTGACCACCTCCGCTGTGAAGGGCATCGTCCGAAGCCGTACACCTGTGGCGTCGAAGATTGCGCTCGAGATGGCCGACGGCATCACGTTGACGGCCGGTTCGCCTACTCCGGTGGGATCTATCTGCGGGTTGGGGACAAGGACCGTGTTGATCGTCGGCGTCTCGTCCATCCGGAGCAGCGGATAGCTCCTCCAGTCGGCAGTCGTGACGTTCGAGGTGTCGAACTTCACCTCCTCGTGGAGGACCCGGCTCGCAGTCTGGATGACACAGCAGGAGATCTGGTGCTCGATCGAGCGAGGGTTGATGATCTGACCCTGGTCCTGGGCCACGGTCACCTCCGTGAGCAGCACATTGCCCGTTTCGGGGGTCACATCCAGCTTGACCACCGCGGCAGCGTAGGTGCCGTCGCGGAGAACGAACGCGATGCCCTGCCCGGCAACGGTGCCGTTGTTCGTGCTTGCACCGCTCTGAGGGGAGGGCCGCGACTCCCAGTTGCCTGCCTCGGCCGCCACCTGCAGGACTGCGATCGCGCGCGGGTCGGTGAGCAGGCGCAGGCGGAGCTGGAGCGGGTCTTGTCCGGTCTTGGCTGCGATTTCGTCGACGAACGCCTCCTGCGCGAAGGTGATCTGGTACTGACCGGGCGAGCGCAAGAAGGTGGTGCGGAGCCCGAATGGGTAGGGCGAGGCGTCGACGCCGAGCTCCGGCATCTGGTGCACGAACTCCAACAGGTTCGGGAACTGATAGAGGTCGGGACCGGTCCACCCGCCGACCGGGCGCCGTGGGATCGACGTCTGCACGCCGGCCAGGATCGGCCCGAGCATGGTGCTGTCGTTGTTTGGTGCCATGAACGCCTCGTGCTTCCACGCGACGACGTTGCCCGACTGGTCCAGTCCAGCGGCCATGTCGTGGAGCGTGCCCGGGCCGTGCGGTTCCCAGATGTGCTCGTCCTCCCGACTCCACTGCACCCGCACCGGCTTACCCAACTCGCGGGAGACGAACACGGCCTCCGAGGCAGCGTCGTCGTAGTTGGCGCTGAGGCGCCCGTAGCAGCCGGGACCGTCGGCCCAGATCACCTCGACCTGCTCGGAGGCGAGATTCAGCATCTGTGCGATGCCGCGCTGAAGACCCTGCGGGTACTGGGTGGCGGACCAGACGGTCACGCTGCCGTCGGAGCGTATGTCGGCGAGAGCGCAGCTCGGTCCGATCATGCCGTGGTTCTCGAACGGGACCTGGTACGTGGCCTGCAACGTGTCTGTGGCCGAGGCAAAGGCGTTGTCGAAGTCGCCCCGCGTGGCCTGGGTCCTGGTCGTCGCCGGGGTGGTGCGCATGGTGGCCGGCCAGTCCTCGGTCGTGGGCAGGCCATTCCAGTCCGACCAGGTGACCGGCAGGTTGTCCGCTGCCTTGATCGCGTCCCACTCCCGCTCGGCGACGACCGCTACGAGGTTGTTCAGCCGGACCACCCGGGCGTTGCTTCCGGTCGGGAGCTGGCCCACCGAGACCACAGTGGACCCGAGCCCGCGGGGGTGGATGACCCGGGCGTGAAGCATCTGGGGGACCTTGATGTCTTGGACGAACTTCGTCTTCTGCCTGACCTTGTCGACGACGTCGACCCGAGGGACGGACTGGCCGACCAGGGAGTATTCGGTGAACGGCTTTGGTGTGGCCCCTACGTGCGTGCCCTGATTGTTGATCACGATCGGCGTCACCGCGACGAGCGCCTGGCCCTGGACCAGCTGGCCGTAGGTCACCCTCTTCGAACCGGAGCGGACCACACCGTCGTCGACCGTAAGTTCGCTCACCGGAACGCCCAGCTTCTCGGAGGCCATGGAGAGCAGCGTGGCCCGGGCCTCGGCGGCGATCAGCCGGGCCTGCACGCCGGCTCTGCGAATCGTGCTGCTGGCGGCCGTGACACCCTGATCCGGGGTGACGGCGGTGTTGCCCATCACCAGTGTGACCGTGCCGAAGTCGACGTCGAGCTCTTCGGCCACGATCTGCGCGAGGGCAGTCCGGTTCCCCTGACCGAGCTCCACGCGCCCGGTACGCCAGGTGATGCTGCCGTTCGCGTGCACCGTCAGCCAGGTGGACAGGTCGGTCAGTTCGGGAGTTGGAAACGGCATACCTGCCGCCGCCGCTTCCGCGATCGACGTCCGGAGGGCGGCTGGGACGGCCGCCGACATCACAACCAGGGCCCCTCCCGCCTTGAGAAGGCCGCGCCGGCTGATTGTTCTGTGTTCTTCCGGGAGGCTCATCTTCAGCTCCTCAGGCCATCAGCTCAGCGGCTCGCTGGACCGCCTTGATGATCTTGTCGTAGGTGCCGCACCGACAGAGGACGGGTGACGGCCCCGAGGTGCTAAACGCCGCCTTGATCTCGCTGACCGAGGGGTTGGGGTTGTTGGCGAGGAGGTTGGCGGCGTTGATCATCATTCCGTTCTGGCAGTAGCCGCACTGCGGGACCTGCTCCTCGATCCAGGCCTGCTGGATGGGGTGGAGGTCCACCTCCGGGAGGTTCTTTTCCTTCGCCCAGACCTCCGCCAGCCCCTCCACCGTCGTCACGCTCTGCCCCTCGAAGCTCGAAACGGGCGTCCGGCAAGAGCGCCTCGCCATGCCGTTAACCAGCACCGAGCAGGTGCCACACTGCACCAGACCGCAGCCAAATTTCGGCCCGAGCACGCCGAGCTCATCACGTAACGCGTACAGCAGCGGTGTGTCAGGCGACGACGTGACTGTGGCTTCCTTGCCATTGACGACCAGCTCGATTGCCATGCGAACCTCCATCGGGTGAGAAAGTGGCCGACCTGATTCCGGCCTGACCCTGGGCTGGCCAGTCGGCTCCCGCCGGGGATACTCGCGTTGGCGCCAATTGGATGCATGAGATCTCAATGCATGAGATCACTGTCATCTACCAGCTTTTTCCGACTTTCTGGGAACGACCTCCGCTGCCACTGCCCGGATACACCGCGACGGGGCGCATGTCTCCGCATGATCGCGCAGAGCACGCCGAGGTAGCTGGTTAGCTCCCCACACCGTGCGTCATGTCGCCGCCCTCGACACGCTCTGTGCGCAGATCTGTGTGTTGGCAAGCTCTTGCTCGGTCAGCTTGGCTCCGGGGCCTGGATTGCCGCCCAGGTGGCTAGGAGCGCGAGCTTTTCGGCGGAGTCGGATCCCTCTTCGGCGGTGTAGGTGGTGATGGAGAGCCCGGGTTGGCCGGGCATTTCGAATACGTCATAGGTGACGTCGATTTCGCCGGCATCGGGGTGGCGGTAGACCTTGCTGCCGGTGCGGTGCTCGTGGACGTCTTGGTCGGACCAGTCCTTGCGGAACTGAGGGCTTCGCATCGACAGCTCGCCGATGAGGGCGGTGAGGTCGCTGTTGAGTGGGTCACGACCGGCCTCGAATCGCAGCATCGCGGCGGTCAGGCTACAGGCCAGCGGCCAGTCGACGTAGTAGTCGCGGGCGCGGGAGTCGAGGAAAATGAACCGGGCGAGGTTCGGTCTGTCGCTGTCGAAGTGTGGCGAGAGCAGCGCCCGTCCCATGAGGTTGGCTGCGACGAGATCCTGCTGGGCGTTGTAAACGACGGCTGGGACTGCGAGCTTGTCGAGAACGCGCTGCACCGATACCCGAACCGAAGGTCCGACCGGCCGGCCCTGGCGTTCGGCCGCGGCGACCGACGCAGCTGGTGTGGGCCGGGCCAGATCGTACAGGTGCGCCCGCTCGACGTCGTTGAGCTGCAGTGCCCGAGCGACGGCGTTGAGGACGCCGTCGGATGCTCCGCGGATGTTGCCGCGTTCCAAGCGGGTGTAGTAGTCGAGGCTGACGCCGGCGAGTTCTGCGACTTCCTCGCGACGCAGACCGGGCACTCGTCGCTTACCACCGAAGTCACGGATGCCGGCTTGCGCGGGTCTCACGTTGGCACGGCGGGAGACGAGGAACTCCCGGATGTCGTCCTTGCTGGCCACGGTATCCACGGTAGGTCGTTCAGTGGCGTGGGTGACGAGGATGACGCGGCCACTCACCTGGGTCCACGTTGGGCTCGCTCACAGGCTGAGCATGACCTTGGTGGCGCGACGCTCGTCCATCGCCCGGTAGCCCTCGGCCGCCTGCTCCAGCGGCAGGGTCAAGTCGAAGACCTTACCCGGGTCGATCTTGCGGTCCCAGATGAGCTGGATCAGGCCGGGCAGAAACCGCCGGACGGGCGCGGGTCCGCCGAGGGTGTGGATGCCGGCGAAGAAGAGCTCGATGCCAGGGATGCTGACGTCGTAGTTGACGCCCACGTAACCAAGATGACCTCCGCCCCGCGTGGCGCCCACCGCTTGCATGAAGGACTCCTGGGTGCCGACTGCTTCGACGACGGAATGGGCGCCGAGCCCGCCGGTGAGCCTTTTGATCTCGGCGACGCCGTCCTCCCCGCGCTGCTCGACGATGTCGGTGGCACCGTAGTAGCGGGCGAGCTTTTGCCGCTCGGGGTGACGGGACATGGCGATGATCCGCTCCGCGCCGAGCTGCTTGGCCGCAAGGATGGCCATCAGCCCGACGGCGCCGTCACCGACGACCGCGACGGTCTTGCCGGGCCCGGCCTGGGCGGCTTCGGCGGCGAACCAGCCGGTGCCGAGGACGTCGGAGGCCGCCAGCAGCGCCGGAATGAGGTCGTCGCCGGGCGGCCCCGGAGTCGTGACGAGCGTGCCGTCGGCGTGCGGGATGCGCGCCCTCTCGGCCTGGGTGCCGATCTGGGCGACGAACTCGGCGTGCACGCACTGAGACTGGAAGCCGGCCTGGCAGATCTCACAGGTGTTGTCAGAGATGACGAAGGAGCCGACGACGAAGTCCCCGGGTTTCAACGTCGTGACGTGGTCGCCGATCTCCTCGACGACGCCGACATACTCATGCCCCATCACCTGGTGGTCGGCCGGCTCGATGCCGCGGTACGGCCACAGGTCCGACCCGCAGATGCAGGTCGCGGCCAGCCGGATGACCGCGTCGGTGGGCTCGATGATCGTCGGGTCCGAACGGTCCTCGACCCGAACATCACCGGCAGAGTGCATCACGACGCCACGCATTTGATTGTTCCTCGCCCTTTTTGGCTACTCGTCTTCCTTCGCTTACTCGTGGCGGCACCGGACTCCGCCGTCCCGCCGCCGTCACGCCACGACGGTAGGCAGCGGCAAGAGGTGACCGGGAGGCCCTGCCAGTGCCCCCCAGCCCGACGGCGGAGACCGCACTGGCGCCGCAGGCCGGTTCAGTCGATCAGTGGATCTGTTCTACTGGTCGAGCACCGAGTGGAATGTGTAGTCACCCGATCCGACCGCAAACGTGTCGTACCCGTCGCTCGTCGGAAAAAGCACCTTCGCTTTCGCCCCGACGGGAATGTGCACATCCAACTGCAGCGCGTCTCCGGAGCGTTTCCAACTCGAGCTGACCCGACCGAGCGGGGTTGTCACGTGCGCCGAGGCGTCCGTTAGCCCTCCGACGATGTACGGCTTGATCTGGACCTCGCGGTACGCCGGAGCGGTTGGCTTGATGCCGGCGATGTACCCGAACAGCCACTCGTCGATCGTGCCGAGGAAGGCGTGATTGTGGGACCGCGACGTGGCGGGCCAGAACTCCCACATCGTGTCGACGATGTTGTCGTTGCTGCCCAGATTGCTGCCGTGCACCGTCTGGAACCAGTAGCCCCAGCCTGGGTAGGTCGGGTTCGTCGCCACCCGATAGGCGAGCTCAGGGTCGCCGCCTTCGGTCAGCCACGGCAGGAGGAACTTCGTGCCAATGGCTCCGGTTGACAGGTGGTCGTCCCGGGTCACGTCGGCGTCATAGAGCAGGTTGTCGATGACCGCCTGGCGCTCGGAGTCCGGCACCAAGCCGAACTCCAGCGGCACGAGCTGCTCCGTCTGACGGAAGTCCGGCGGTTTCGCGTCGTAGTAGTACGCGTGCCGCTGCGGGTCGAAGTACGTGGCGTTGAACGCGGACTTCACGGTGTCGGCGAACGCGTCGGTCTGTGCCGCGTCGGCCGGCTTGTCCAGCAGTCGGGCGATCTCCGCGAGCGTCCTGGCGGCCTCGTAGACGTATCCCGTCCCGACGATCCGGTTGTTCACGCCGTGCACGCCGAACAACGACGGGTCGGCCGGGTTCGGGGTTCCCCAGTCGCCAAAGGTGAAGCCGGTATGGACATACCCGGTGCCGGCGAAGACGCGCATCCACTTGTCCATCCACGCCTTCATGCCGTCGTAGTTGGCTTCGAGCGTTCGCACGTCGCCGCGGTACATGTACAGGTCCCAGTTGATCAGCACATAGCTGGCCGACCACACGGGATCGTTGCCGTTGATCGGGTACCCGGGCACCCAGATGCCGATCCCTCCGTCCGGGGCCTGGTTGTCGCGGTGGTCGACCATCCACTTCTCGTAGAAGTTCTCCATCCCGAAGTTGAGCAGCGCCGCATCGGCGTTCAGGTGCGCGTCCGCTGTCCAGCCGCGCTTCTCGTACATCGGAGTATCGGTCGGGATCGAATGGAGGTTGCTCAGCAGGCTCGCCCGCTGGGCGGCGTGGTATCGGTTGAGCAGCGGGTCTGAGCTTGTGAAGCCCCCGGTCGACGGGACGTCCGTGCCGACCGTCTTGCCGACGACCGATCTGACGGTCACCGACTCGGGCTTCGTGATCCGCAGATAGCGATAGCCGTTGTAGCTATAGCTGGGCGTGAACGTCTCCACGCCGTCCCCGCGCAGCGTGTATGTGTAGGTTTGGCCGGACGTGCCCAGAGTGTTGTCTGGCCCGAGGAGCCGCTCGCCGTAGACCATCGTGACCGTGGCACCGGCCGGACCCTCCAACCTCACGGTTGCCCAACCGGCGCGCGTGGTTCTGAAGTCGTAGAGCGTGACAGTGTCCGACTGCCGGGTCACGACCGGCGGCGGCAGCTCACCGGTTACTCGGATCGGCTCGACGTCTTGTGGCACGAGCATGCCGGAGGGCGGGACCGCCTCCACCGCCGCGTCCCATCCGGAGTCGTCGAAGCCGGGAGCATTCCAGCCGGGCTGCTCCAGTCGCGCGTCGTAGGTCTCACCGCGCTTGACCTCGTTGAGCAGGGTCGGGCCGTCGGCGGCCTTCCAGGTCGTATCGCTGACGATCCGGTCGCTTGTACCGTCGGCGTAGGTGACGTCGAGTTGGAGCTTGAGCTTCGGCTCCGTGGAGGGACCCATCCACGGTGCGGCGTTGCCGACGTCGCCCTCGTTGTACGGCGCGTAGTAGCCGCGCCCGAGGCTGACGCCGATGGCGTTGGCGCTGCCGCGGCGCAGCAGCTTCGTGACGTCGTAGGTCACGTACATGACGCGCTTGTTGAACGGCGTGTACGCAGGGTCCAGTTCATGATCGCCGACTCGCGCGCCATTGAGGTAGAGCTTGTAGTACCCGAGCCCCGCGATGTAGGCCCGCGCCGATGTGATGCGTTGGTCGGCCAGCGAGAAGTCCTTGCGCAGCAGCGGCTCGGGCGACTCGGTCTCGGCGCGGGTGGCCCGCCTGCCGATCCAGTCGCCCTCGAACTCGCTTGCGTCGAGGAACGCCGTCTCGAACCATGTTGGTGCGCTCCACTCCGACGCCGTGTTGGATTGGTCCCAGACCCGCACGGCCCACCAGTAGCGCGTACGCGACCGGAGCGGTGGCCCGGCGTACTCCACGTCGAACGAGGCCGCCGACGCGACCCGGCCCGTCGACCAGACGTCGCCGTCGAGCGAGTCGCTGGAGGAGACACGAATCTCGTACGCGGTCTGGCTCGCGCCGTTGTCGAGGGCCTGGTTGATCCAGCCGAAGCGCGGCGCCGAATCGCTGATGCCCAGCGGGTTCGTCATGTGTTCGGTCGTCAAGGCGCCGACGCTGAGTCGTGGCGGCTGTGCTCCGGCGGGCGACGCGATCACCAACACCGCTGCCAGCACGGCGAGTATCGCGACGAGTGCGCTCGAGCGCCTTGCGGTCCTGACGTGCTGCAGGCCTCCCGGGACTTCTCCACGACCCATCGCCTTCTCCTCTCGCGACCACGATGACCCGCCTCAGCGCATAGCCGGGGCGGTAGCAACAAACGGGGCCTGAAACGATTCATCACTCACTATAGAAATGCAGCCATCGCAGTCGCCAGACACACGGCCGAACGTGGCCGCAACTGGACACTCCCGGTTTGTGTACGGCAGCCAGCACAGCTCTGCCGATGCGCATGAATCCGGACTGGACGTGCGACCAGTTCAAGGACGCGCTGGCGTTGGCCGTGGCTACGCCGGCGTGTCGGAGCGGTCGGCGGCCGGACACGCCTTCACATCGTCGCTGCGGCACCGACGCCACGGCTACATCGACGCCGCCGCCGACGTGGACGGCCGGCGGAGCCGTGGCTGGTCAGGCAAGCTCTCGGACCGGGTGCCTGTCAAGAAGTGACCAACGGCGTCATCCGTCGTGGACGCTGGTCCAGCCGACGTCGTCGATTTGGAAGGCGAGCGGGCCGCTGTTCGAGGTGCCTGGTAAGCGGACGCTGACCGAGATTCCGGTGATCGGAACGCCCGTGGCGAGGTTGACGTGCAGCCGGTTCCAAGGGACGAAGCCGGGCGCTTCGGGTGTGACGTCGACTGCATCACCCCTCCATGGTCGGCGCCTGCACTTCGCGGCGTCCGCGTTCGACGACGAGCGTGATCGGCCCGACGAGGCCAGATGGGTTCAGTGGAGTGCTTTGATTGACGCCGAAGGTCTGTCCGTTGTAACGCGTCGAATAGGTCTCGGTGACGCCGGGTTGCAAGTCGCCGATGATGCGATTCGCCCACCCATTCGTCACGCGCACCTCGACCGCGTTGGCACCATTGCGCAGGGCGTCGGTGACGTCGACGCGGTAGGGCGCCCGCCACGCGATGCCCACGTCGATGCCGTTGACCTTGACTTCGGCGATCTCGTGGGCCAGGCCGATGTCGAGCAAGATAAGCGCGTCGTCAAGTGCCTGCGGGTCAAGGTCCGTAGTCAAGGTCGTCTCGTAGACGAGTGTGCCCGAGTAGTACTTCACATTGGTGACAGAGCTCTGGGACAGATCCGTGAGCATCGCCAGGCTCAGCGAATCGGGCGTGCCACGAGGCGGTGAGAACGTGACGTCCCAGCCGCTGTCGGTGGGCGTATGGCTCTCTTCGGTGATGTCGGGCACGGTGACCGTGGTCCGTCTGCCTTTGCCGATGACGACGAAGATCGAGTCTGCGGCACCGAGCGTGAAGGGGAGTACGGTGCGGCCCGACCGGCTGTCGAAGCTGCTCTGCCATGCCTTGCCGGTGACCGCGTCCCAGAGCTCCACGGTCTCGCCCGCGGCGCGGAGGCTGAGCGTCGTGCTCACGGGATTGGTGTGGTCGTTGTTGACTACGAAATAGATCTCGGCTTCGCCGGTCGATCTGTGCACCAGGGTTAGCGGACTGGTTTGGGGCTCGAACTGCCAGTCTGGTGTGACGCCGATCCGCGTCAACGCCTCGTCGGGCGAGAGGCCAGTCATCACGTAGCCGTCGCCGACTCGCCGCATTGTCGCCATGCCATCTCCCCATAGCCGCGTCGCGAGCATCTGGAACTGCTTGTCGTCATCTGCGAGGCTGGGCGACATGGTCGGCCTGGGTCCGCACACGGCGGCGCCCGACTCCACGAGCTGCGCGATCTTCTCTAGTACGTCCAGCGTGAACCGTTCGGACATGCCCCCGAGATACAGCAGGCGATACGTCGCACCCCCCTTCGTCACGAGCTTTCCGGCCTCGCTGCGCAGCTCGTCGAGAATGATCTCGTCGTTGACGAAGTCGTACTGGCAGGTGCGCGGAATGTCCGGCTGGGTGCCGTTGCCGTCGGGGGGTGGTTGCCACAGACCGCTCACCGGCGCGTCTTGACCGTAGAAGTACGCGACGTCGGCGACGTTCGTGCCCTGGTTGAGCAGTCCCGATGCACGAGCCGTCCACTCGACGAACGGTGAGGCGACCTCCGACCACGTCTGGTTTCGGGTGAAGTACCAGCCGACCCCGAGGCTGGTCCCTGGACCTCCATCCAGCGCCTGCAGATCCGTGCTGTGGAAGACGAAGCGGGTGGCGCCGGCTACCAACACCTGATCCAGGAATGGCTTGACGTCGCGCGGCATGGACCGGATGTTTCCGAAGGTGAGAGTCTCGGCTGCGGCCCACTCCCGGCCGTACACATGCTGCACCGAGGATGCGCCCTTCATATCGAGCCGGAACTGCTCGCTGTACACCGGCGAGGGGCCTGAGGCGGTCCGCCCAGCCCCCATGGGGATGTCTGCCCGGCTGCGCATGCGGGTGTCATCACCGAACCAACCCCGCCGATCTTCCTGGGCCTCGGCATAGAACCGCTCGAGCCCGCGCTCATGAATGACCTCGTGGATCGTGCCGTAGTGGCTGTCGGCCAGCGACTCCGCGAGTGTCTTGCGCCAATCCCACAGGAACTTGTCGCTGTCACGTGCGCTCTCGACCACGACGCCCACCAACGCCGGCAGCCACGGCCCCGCGTCATAGCCCCTGCGCGCCGCAAACTGGGAGAGGATCGTCTCGGTCCACGTCTGGTAGCCGGCCTCGTAACTGTCGGTCAGGAACCCGCTCAAACCGCGCTCGCCAACGAATTCCTCGGGGAGCACCGACAGAAACTGATCGAGGTATGTGTTCACGTAGTCGCGGACTCGGTCCGGGTCGAGCTTGTCGACCTCGAGCCCGGTCGCATCGGGCGGCGCCGGACGGTTCTGATGGCCCGTGAGGCTGTATCCGAGCCGTACGACGACCCACCGGCCGGCCGGCGGCGTCCACTGCAATGTCCCCGTCGTGGCGTCCATGAACTCCGTCACGTCTGTCACCGACGACTTCGCGACGCCACGACGCTCTGCTTCCGGCGAATCGATCAAGTAGAAGTTGCCGACCTCGCCGAAGCCCGCCTTGTGTTCCCACTTGTGAACGGTCGGGACGCTGCGAGGCTGCAGCTTAGTGATCTGCAGGGGGTTGACGGTGGTCACGAACACCGCCCTCCAGTGCCGCGCCGGCGCCGCCTCGGTGACCGCAACAGAGCGCTGTGCGCCGATCACAATGTTGCTCCCGGTCTGATCCTTGACCGCGAGGTCGGCCGACCATGTGACGCCATCGTCGCTGCGCTGAACCTGGATCGTCGTGTTGCCTCTCTCGATCAGGATCTGCCAGCCCCCGAAGTCTGCGCCGTTGAGACCGATCGACATTGCGCGCAGCGCGATGGGAGCATCGTATTCGAGTCGGATCCACGAGGACCCGTTCACCGGAGACAAGAAGATCGGGTCCGTGATGGAGTCGTTGAGGACCTTGGCGGCGTCGCCCGACGAGAGCTGCACGCCGCTATCGCCGTTCGTCACCGTCTCTCCGTTTGCCGTGGCCCGGTATCCACTGAACAACACTTGCGGGTTCAGCGACGCCGGTTCGACGGTGTCGTCGTCCACGCGATAGGCGAATACGACTTGGTCCTTGTAATGCGTCGGCACGCCAGCGATGGATCTGTCGAGGAAAGTCCCGCTGGCCGTCGGCGGCTGAGGAAGCGTCGCGGTGACCGGAGCGCCGCCCTCGACCCATGTCTCGGTCCAGACGTGTTTTTTCATGCCGTCCTCCGCGGCGACGAACGGCGCCCCGGTGATCGACCATCCGGCCGATGACGTCACGACGGCCTCCAGGTCGCGGGCTGCCGCGCCCTCGATGGCGATCCTCCACGCGGTCTTGTACTCCGGCGACATATACGCCACCGGTGCCGGTACGTATGGCGCGCCACCGTTGCCGGTGAACTGATGGAAACCGCCGATTCCGACGCGCTGCATCCAGTCCAAGTCCTTCAGAATTCCCTCCGTCGTGATATTCGGAGACATCCAATGCCACCAGCCTCGCGGCCTCCAGACCTTCGGCGGAGCCTTGAAAGCGGCGAGCAAGAACGCGCGGCTACCGACGACCCCCTTCTCCCCCGGCGCCGCGAACGCCGAAGCGAGACCCGCTTCGGTTCCGAGTGCGGCGGTCATCGTGGCGCCCGCGACGCCCTGCAGTAGCTGACGCCTGCTGATAGTCATTACCTCTCCCTCTCACGGTTGTCGCGTGGTCGCGCCCTGACTATTTCTCGGAGCCGTCTGAACGGCTTCGTTGGTTGAGGAGACTTGCCATAGACCCCCCGCCTATATGAAACGATTCAAGCAGCCTAAGCCTATGAGGGACATCGGGTATGAAGCAATGAGGCTGGCCTCACTTGGCCGTGATCGGCCACCGTACTTGACCCGAGCGACGCGTCACTCGCGTCCGTGCACTGCCTCCCGATCTGCCGAGATCAGATGGCGCACCTCACCGAGATCGGCGACTAGGATCGCTGCCATGACGTCGAGGGGCCCCTACGCCAAAGGTGTCGCGAAGCGCGACGAAATCCTCACGGTGGCCCTCGACCTCTTCTCTCGCCAGGGCTACGACCGCACCTCATTCCGCGAGGTCGCACGCGCGACCGGACTGACTCAGGCGGGCCTTCTGCATCATTTCGGCTCCAAGGAAGAGCTGTTCGTGGAGGTGCTCCGGCGCCGAGATGCGCGCAACGAGGGCCGATATGACGTCGACCGTGGGCAGCCGCTCACCGTCGAAGGGCTGATCTCGGTCGTCGGTAACAATGCCGACGAACCAGGTCTGGTCCGGTTGTACGTAGCGATGTCGTCCGAGAGCACCGACGCCGAGAGCGACGCGCGCGAGTTCTTCGAGCAACGCTTCCGCAAACTCATCGCCGGCATCGCGGATGACGTGCGCGAAAAGCAGAAGGCGGGCGAGATCGCGAGCGACCTGGATCCGGAGGTGGTCGCCTCGCTGCTCATCGCAGCCGCCGACGGCCTGCAGATCCAATGGCTGCTCGACCCCGAAGGCATCGACATGGGGGAACGGCTCGGCCAATTGTGGTCGGCGCTGCAGCGGGTCCACTGACACTCGGGCGGCCCTTCTGAGCGAGCCCTGTTCGGCTCGGCGATCTGAACCCTGAGGCCGCGAGTCATATCCCAGCGACGATGACTTCTCGATACCCCGTGGCCCCGGCATCGTCACATCGTGGTTACGTACCCGTTGCAAAACCTGTCATCGACAGGCATGATCTTGAGCCCGAGGCTGAAGCGATTCACCACCCGACTGGCCCGTGGAGGACTGATGAGCAGAAAGCCAAGAGGCCATACAACCTCTGTCATTGCCTCGATAGCGGTCGCCACGCTGCTGCTCGCCGCGTGCGCCGTAGGAGGAGGCGACGACGACAGCGCAGGCGGGAAGGTCACGCTGACCTTCCTCACCGGCGACGACGACCAGATACTCGTCCCCTCCAAAGCTGTAGCCGACGCCTTCATGCGGCAGAACCCCGATGTCGAGATCGACATCGAGACTCAGCCCGGCGGATCGGAAGGCGACAACCTGATCAAGACCCGGCTTGCCACCGGTGAGATGTCCGACGTCTTCCTGTACAACTCAGGCTCGCTGTTCCAGGCCTTGAACCCCGAGCAGACGCTCACCCCACTGACCGACGAGCCCTGGGTCTCTGACATCCACGAGGGGTTCCTTGCCAGCACAACGGCTGGAGACGACTACTACGGGGCCCCGATCGGCAGCGCCGGCGCCGGAGGCTTCTTGTACAACCGGGACGTCTATAAGGACCTGGGACTCGAGGTTCCGAAGACCTGGGACGAGTTCATGGCAAACAACGAGAGGATCAAGCAGGCCGGCATCGATCCAGTGATGGGCACATACGTCGACACGTGGACCGCGCAGATCGTGATGCTGGCTGACTTCCACAACATTCTCGCGAAGGATCCGGAGTGGGCAGACAAGTACACGGCCAACGAGGCGAAGTACCAAGACGAGCCGGCGGTGAGCAGCTTCGAAAAGCTCGCTGAGTTGCACGACCAGGGATACATGAACAAGGACTTCGCGTCGTCGAGGCTCGATGAAGGACTCGAGCGGGTTGCCTCCGGCGAGGCCGCGCACTACCCCGCGCTGTCGCTATCGATCGGGCAGATGGTCAACAACTACCCGGAGTCGGCCGAGGGTGTGGGCTTCTTCCCGATCCCGGGCGACGATCCCTCCACCAACGGGTTCACCGCGTGGATGGCCAACGCCATCTACATCCCCAAGACCACCACCGGCGACGACCTCGAAGCGGCGAAGCGCTTCCTCGAGTTCGTGGCCTCTCCGGCCGGTTGCGATGCGCAGACGAAGGCGAGCCCACCGACCGGGCCGTACATGGTCCAAAGCTGCACCCTGCCCAAGGGCCTTCCGGTGGCCGTCGAGGACATGCTCCCCTACTTCACGACAGAGAACGGGACGAGTCCGGCTCTTGAGTTCCTGAGCCCGGTCAAGGGACCCGCGTTGGAGCAGATCTGCGTTGAAGTGGGCTCGGGGATTCGATCTGCCTCGGACGGTGCCGCCTTATATGACGAGGACGTCGAGAAGCAAGCACAGCAACTCGGTCTCGAGGGCTGGTGAGCCGAGGTCGGCGCCCGTGGTCGCCGGGAGGGCGGGCGCCGACCGAGCCAGTGACGCCGAAGGAATCACCATGTCCACCAGTGCCAAAAGTCGTCCGCAGATCGAGCACGCGTCGGCGCCGTCCGTTACGACGCACGGGCGCCGGCGGCGCCGAACGAACCGGAGCTATACCGCATCCGCGTACCCGATGTGGTTCTATCTTCCGGCTGCCGTCGTCTACGGCGTGTTGTTCATTGTGCCGACGCTGGCTTCTTTCTACTTCAGCCTGACGACTTGGACGCTGTTCGACTCCTATTTCATCGGACTGGACAACTATCAGCAGTTCTTCAACGAACCGGCGCTCTACAAGAGCCTGATCAACACCATTATCTACGGGGTAGTCACCTCCGCTGCCAAGGTGATGATCGGAATGGCTCTTGCGGTGTTGCTGACTGCGCCTGTCATTGGACGCGGCTATCTGCGGGCCGTTGTCTTCTTCCCAGTACTGGTGAGCACGATCGGAGTCGGCCTGACCTTCCAAGTGCTCATGGATCCGTTCGATGGCCTGATCAACACAACACTGGCTCAACTCGGCATCGACGGCCCCGGGTGGCTCACGGACCCGTCGTACGCGTTGCTGTCGATCGCGGCTGTCGATGTCTGGAAGGGTGTCGGTCTGGCGACCGTCATCTACATCGCCGGTATCGTGTCGATCCCCAGTGAGTACTTCGAGGACGCCAAAGTGGACGGTGCGGGGGCGTGGCAGCGGTTCCGCGAGATCATCCTCCCGCTGTCAAGACCGGCAACGACGACCGTAATCCTGCTCTCCCTGATCGGCGGACTTCGGTCATTTGATCTGATCTGGGCGATGACTCGCGGTGGACCTGGGTTCACCTCCGACGTCATCGGGTCGGTGATCTACAAGCAGTACCAGGCCGGCTTCTATGGCCTTTCAACCGCGGGGAATGTCGTGCTCTTCATCCTCGTCGCAGCGATCGTCTTCCCGTTGTCGCGTTTCTTCAATCGGAGGGAGGTCGACCGGTGAGGCGCAGGAGCAGCATCCTCGTTGGCCTGGCCAGCATTATCGTGTCGACGGTCGTCTTCCTCGTCCCATTCGCGTTCATCGCGATGACGGCCGTCAAGTCGCCGGACGAGGCGCGCGCGCTCGACTTCTCGTGGCCTAGCGAGTGGCCGATCGTCGACAACTTCCGGGCCGTGATCGAGGCGCGGAACTACATGGTCATCGCGGCCTTCATCAACTCCACGATCCTCACCGTCAGCAGTGTGGCGCTCCTCGTGCTTTTCGGCGCGATCGTGGCCTATGTTCTCCAACGCCGAGAGAGTCGACTGAACGGTCTGGTCGGATTCCTCGTCCTCGCTGGCCTCATCATCCCGCCTGCGGTCGTACCGACCATCTGGGTTTTGCAAGAGATCCAGCTCTTCAAGACCCTCAGCGGCATGATCCTGATCGAAGTCGCGTACGGCCTGCCCTTCACCGTTCTCCTTTTCCGAGCATTCGTCGCCACCATTCCTCGAGAGCTCGACGAAGCGGCGATCATCGACGGAGCTGGGCCGCTCCGGCTCTTCTTCACGGTGATCTTCCCCATGCTGCGGTCGGTCATGATCACCGTGATCGTGGTCCAGTCAGTCGTCATATTCAACGACTTCGCCGGGCCGCTGTACTTCCTTCCCGGAGACGATGCCGCGACCGTTCAGCTCACGCTCTACAACTTCCAGGGGCAGTACAACACTCAGTACAACCTCCTCTTCATGAACATACTCCTCATCACCATTCCACCGCTCGTGATGTTCATCTTCTTCAACAGGCGCATCGTCGCCGGCCTGACCGCCGGCGCGATCAAAGGCTGACGGCGACACGTAGCCCGCAACTGCGAATGCTCCGAGAAAGGAACCTCGTGACACCGCAACCATCCGCGCCCACCTTCGAGCATCATGCGCCACGTCGGCTCGGAACCGGCGAGAGTCGACCCCGTCTTTCGTGGCAGGTGGCTGGCGCGGCACCCAGCTACCGCCAGCACGCGGCCGAACTGCGTATCGTCATCACATCACCCGACGGCACGACCGCTACCGACGTGCACCGGCACGACGGAGAGGACCAGATACTCATCGACTGGCCCGCACGAGCCCTCCGCTCCCGCGAAGCGGTATCAGCGCAGGTACGCGTGTTCGATGGCGTCGAATGGAGCCCGTGGAGCGATCCAGGAAGCATCGAGGTCGGCCTCCTCGAAGCGTCTGACTGGGTTGCTTCATTCGTCGGACCGGCCGACCCGGCAAGCCCAGACCCGGCGCCACCAGGTCGGCTAAGAAGCGAGTTCGAGCTTCCGACGACCCCGATGCGCGCACGGCTGTATGTCACGGCCCATGGGATGGCGCAGGTCGAGCTCAATGGCCGGCGGGTAGGTGACGAGGAGCTCACTCCGGGGTGGACGAGTTACGGGCATCGGTTGCGATACGCCACCTTCGACGTGACCGGCCTCGTCAAGGAGGGGCCTAATGCGATCGGCGTGTGGCTCGGCGAGGGATGGTGGCGTGGCCGCCTGGGCTTCGGCGGCGGCCGGACGAATGTCTACGGCGACCACCTCGCGGCGCTCGTACAGCTGGAGGTCACCACGATGGAGGGCGAGCGGATCGTGGTCGCTTCGGACGACACGTGGCAAGCCGGGCCGGGCCCGATCCTGAAGAGCTCGCTGTACGACGGCGAACACTTCGACGCCCGCCTACACGACCCCGCATGGTCGTGTCCGAACCGCCAACTGGACGGCTGGTCGCCAGTCGCGCTGCGACCAAACGCTGCCACGCTCGTCGCGCCGACCGGACCGCCGGTGAGGTGCACCGATGAACTCGCGCCGGCCACGATCACCGACAAGGGCGCCGGCCGATGGATCGTCGACTTCGGGCAGAACCACTCGGGGCGAGTCCGGATGACGGTGCCTGCGACTCCCGGTCGCGAGATCCGGATCCGGCACGCCGAGATTCTCCAGGCCGGCGAACTTTGCATCGAACCCCTACGTACTGCCGAAGCGACTGATGTCCTCGTAACCGGGGAGATGGATGGCTGGTGGGAACCGCGGTTCTCCATTCACGGCTACCGCTACGTCGAGATCTCCGGATGGCCGGGAACCCTGCGGCCCTCCGACGTTGTTTCACGGGTGATTCACACCGATCTGGCTCGGCGTGGCTGGTTCCACAGCTCCAACGCACTCGTCGACAAACTTCATGAGAACGTCGTGTGGAGCGTGCGATCGAACTTCGTCGACATCCCCACGGACTGCCCACAACGCGACGAGCGGCTCGGATGGACCGGAGACCTGCAGGTCTTCGCGCCGTCGGCCGCGTTCCTCTACGACGTCACCGGAATGCTCTCGTCCTGGCTTCAAGACCTCGCCGCGGAACAAGACGAGCTCGACTGGGTGCCGCCCTACGTTCCCTACATCTCGCTAGAACCCTTCGCCAGTCTCCCCCGCGAACCCATGGCCGCATGGGGCGACGTCGCCGTATTGACGCCCGATGTCCTCCATACGGCCACGGCCGACGATGCACTGCTGCGACGACAGGTCACCAGTGCCGTCCAGTGGATGCAGCACGTCGAGAGCGCCGCCGGTCCTGGCCGAATCTGCCACGACACCGAGCAGTTCGGCGACTGGCTGGACCCAGCGGCACCCCCCGATAACCCGTTCGAGGCCACCACCGACCGTTACTTGGTCGCGACGGCCTACTTTGCGCACTCGGCAAGGCGGCTGGCGGCGATCGGTGCTCTTCTCGGAGAGGCGGAGATCACGAGTCGTTTCGAGCGGTTGGCCGACGAGGTACGCGACGCCTACGCCGCGACCTACATGCAACCAAACGGACACCTCACGAGCGACAGTCAGACTGCATATGCGTTGACCACGGTGTTCGACTTGTGGCCCGATGAGGAGTCCAAGACTGCGGGAACGGCCCGGCTGGCTGAACTCGTCCGCGCAAGCGGCGGAGCCATTGCCACCGGATTTGTCGGCACACCGGTGGTATGCGATGCGTTGACACTCGGCGGCTATCTCGCCGAGGCCTATCAACTACTCGAGCACACGGAATGCCCGTCGTGGCTCTACCCCGTGCTCATGGGTGCGACCACGACATGGGAGCGCTGGGACAGCCTGACGCCTGACGGCTTGGTGAACACGGGGACGATGACGTCCTTCAATCACTACGCCTTGGGCGCCGTCGTAGATTGGCTGCACCGCGTTGTGGCTGGTCTCGAACCGGATGCGCCCGGCTACCGCCACATTCGGTTCGCGCCGAGGCCGGGCGGAACCCTCACCGAGGCCGGTGCTCGCCACATCACCCCGTATGGCGAGGCTTCGATCGACTGGAAGCTCGAGGACAATCGCCTGAGCGTGCACGTTTCGGTGCCGGTCGGCGCATCGGCCACCGTCGAGCTTCCAAACGCGGAACCCGTTGAGATTCGGCATGGTGACTACGAATTCACGACCTCGACAGTGATCACCTCCGACACACTTGCATAGCCCGTACTCCCCCGGGTTACACCGATGTCGAGGTCATACCAATCGCCGATGACCTCGCGGACAAGACCAGCGCAAGACCTCCGGAGACCCGGCGTACGACCTACGGGATGCGGACGTGATGCGGCCGCAGCTGACGTACGTCGGATACACCGAGCAGTGCCATCGTGCGACGGATCTGGTCGGTCAGGATCTCGGCGGCTCGGTAGACGCCGCGCTCCCCGCCGGCCATCAGGCCGTAGAGGTAGGCTCGGCCGACCAACGCAAAATGCGCGCCGGCCGCGACTGCCGCCACGATGTCGGCGCCGCTCATGATGCCGGTGTCGACGGCAACCTCGGCCCGGTCGCCGACCGCCTCGCGCACCTCCGGGACCAGTCGCAACGGTACCGGCGCACGGTCGAGCTGGCGGCCGCCGTGGTTGGACAAGACGACTCCGTCGGCGCCGGCGTCGACCACCGCCTTCGCGTCGGCCACGGTCTGGACGCCCTTGACCAGCAGCGGCCCGGACCAGTTCGACCGCAGCCACTCCAGGTCGTTCAGCGTCATCGTCGGATCGAGCAGCGTCGACATCAGCTCCGCGATGGTGCCTTCCCAGCTGGTGAAGGTCGCAAACTGCAACGGCTCGGTCGTCAGCAGGTTGAGCCACCACGCCGGATGCATCGCGGCGTCGGCAACCGTCCGTACCGTCAGGGCCGGTGGGATCGAGAAGCCGTTGCGTACATCGCGCAGCCGCGCTCCCGGCACCGGCGCGTCGACTGTCAGCATCAGCGCCTCATACCCCGCCTCGGACGCCCGGGCCATCAGCTCCTCGCCGACGGACCGATCCTTTTGCACGTACAGCTGAAACCACTTCCGCGCCCGCGGTGCCGCCTCGGCGACCCGCTCGATCGACGTCGTCCCCAAAGTCGACAGCGCGTACGGGATCCCATGCCGCTGCGCCGCCCGCGCGACTGCCGACTCGCCCTCGTGCTGCATCATCCGCGTAAAGCCCGTGGGCGCGAAGGCGAACGGAAGACTCGCCGGCGACCCCAGCATCGGTGTCGTCGTGTCGATCGAGGACACGTCGCGAAGAACCTGAGGGTAAAACTCGATCGACTCGAACAACTCCCGCGCCCGGCGTAGGCTGACCTCGCCCTCGGCCGCGCCGTCGGTGTAATCGAAGACGGATCGCGGTGTCCGACGCCGTGCCACGCGGCGCAGATCCTCGATCGTCACCGCCTTGGCCAACCGCCGCCGAGTCGGACCCAGCACCGGCGCCTTCAACCGCAGCAGCGGACGCAACTCCGACCAACGCGGCAACTGCCGCTTCACACGAGGGTCGCCTTGGGTCATCCTCTGCCTATTTCGTGAGACTCGAGTCGCGGACGATGAGCTCCGGCTCGAACACGACCTGCCGGTGACGATGCTTTCCCTCGTCGTTGATCTCCTCGATCACCAACTCGGCCGCCGCCCGTCCCAACTGCTCCCTCGGCTGGCGAACGCTGGACAACGGAATCGCGGCGGCGCCGGCATACACGATGTCGTCGTAGCCGACGATCGCGACGTCGTCGGGAACGCGCAGTCCGCGCCGGATCGTCTCCTGCAGGAACCCGAGAGCGAGCAGGTCGTTGGCACAGAAGACCGCAGTCGGCCGCTTCCGCTCCGACAGCGACGCGAGCCGCTCGCCAGCTTCTCGGCCGCATTGGATCGATAGCGACGACTGCTCGAACACCTGCAACCGCGGATGCCCTGTGGCCGCCTCAATCGCCATCGCCATCCCTTCGTGGCGATCGCTCACCTGGCGGATCGTCATGGGTCCGCCGACGAATCCCAGCCGCTGGTGGCCCTGCTCGACCAGATGTACCGCAGCCAGCCGGCCGCCGAGCTTGTCGTCGACGGCAACCGAGCAGCGGTTCGGCTGCCCCGAGCCGCGGTCGACGAGGACACCAGGAATGCCGCGCGCAATCATGGGTTCGAGGCGCGGGCACTGCTCCATGACCGGGGTGATCAGCACGCCGCGTACACGCTGCTCCTCCAGATGCTGCAGGTGCCGATCCTCGCGCCTGGTGTCTTCGGCGCTGTTGCACAACGTCACGACCATGTCGTTCTCGTCAGCGACCTGCTCGACGCCGCGGGCGACGTCGGTGAAGTACGGGTTGGCCACGTCCAGCACAACCAAGCCGATCGTCCGCGAATTGCCGGCGCGCAGTGCCCGCGCCGATTCGTTGCGGACGAAGTCGAGAGTCTTGATGCTTCGAAGCACGCGCTCTCTGGTCTCCGGAGCGACCAGCTCGGGACGGTTGAGCACGTTGCTCACCGTGCCGACCGACACACCAGCATGCCGGGCAACCTCGCTGATGCTCGCGGCCATGGGGTCTCCCCGACTCGATCGTGGACGGCCTACCGGAGCACAGCGTAACTCAGGTTGAAACGAACAAAGGACAAGTCGGCTGTGAACGGCCGAAACGCTGGATCAACCTCGAGGAAATCTCGATGAAACCCTTGACGTGAGAGGCAAGCAATCCTAACGTCTCTCAACAACAAACTGTGAAACGTTTCATAGAGGAGGAGCGATGACGGCGCCGTCGCCTGGCGACTCGGGCACCACACCGCTTCTCGCGCTGAATGGCGTCCACAAGGCATTCGGAGCAGTCAAGGCGCTGAGTGGTGTCGATCTCGCCCTCTCCGCAGGTGAGGCGCACGCTCTCGTCGGGGAGAACGGCGCCGGTAAGTCCACTCTCGTCAAGATCCTGGCCGGCGCCTACCACCCCGACAGCGGCAGAACCCGTCTGAACGGCGACCCCGTCGACCTCTCGAGTCCGGCGGCAGCCGCCGACGCCGGCATCGCGGTGATCTACCAGGAGCCGACGCTGTTCCCCGACCTGACCGTCGCCGAGAACATCTTCATCGGACGTCAACCACTTCGGAGCCTCAGACGAATCGACGCCCGCGAGATGCACCGCCAGTGTTGGGCACTCTTCGATCGGCTGGGCGTACGTCTCGATCCGCAGCGCCCGGCCCGCGGCCTGTCGATCGCGGATCAGCAGCTCGTCGAGATCGCCAAGGCGCTGTCATTCGACGCGCGGGTTCTCGTCATGGACGAGCCGACCGCGGCGCTCTCGGGTGTCGAGGTGGATCGGTTGTTCGCCGTCGTGCGGAGTCTTTGCGAGGCGGGGTCGGCGGTACTGTTCGTCTCCCACCGGCTCGACGAGGTCTTCACGCTTTGCCGGCGGATCACCGTGCTCCGCGATGGCGCCTGGGTGTCGACCGACCTGACCTCCGACCTCACGCCCGATCAGGTTATACGCCGGATGGTGGGTCGCGAGATCTCCGCGATGTTTCCGAAGCAGGACACGAGGATCGGGGCTCCGGTTCTCGAAGTACGCGACCTTGGTCGGACGGGCGCCTTCGACGGCATCTCGTTCTCCGTACGCCACGGGGAAATCGTCGCACTCGCGGGGTTGGTCGGCGCGGGCCGAAGCGAGGTCGCCCGGGCGATCTTCGGTGTGGACCGCTACGACCGCGGCGCGGTCCTCGTGAACGGAAAGCGGCTGCCTCCCGGCCGACCGGCTGCCGCGATGCGTGCTGGGATGGCGCTGGTCCCGGAGGACCGCCGGCAGCAGGGACTTGTCATGGAGCTGTCGGTCGAGCGCAACGCGAACCTCACCCGGCGATGGGCACTGAGCCGGCTGGGCTTGCTCAATCGACGAACCGAACGGGCCAACGCGCACCGCTGGACCGACATCTTGCGAGTGAAGACCGCGACCGTCACGGCGCCGGTGTCCACGCTCTCAGGCGGCAACCAGCAGAAGGTCGTACTGGCGAAGTGGCTGGCCACCGGACCGCAGGTCCTGATCGTCGACGAGCCCACCCGCGGCATCGATGTCGGGACCAAGGCGGAGGTCCATCGCCTGCTCTCCGAGCTCGCCGGCAACGGGGTGGCCGTGTTGATGGTGTCCAGCGAGCTCCCTGAGGTACTGGGCATGGCCGACCGGGTGCTCGTCATGCACGAGGGACGACTTACCGGCGAGCTGGACCGCGCGTCCGCCGACGAGGAATCGGTGATGTCGGCCGCGACCGGACAGGCCCGGGAGACAGCATGAGCGGGCGTAGCGAGCGGACAATGAGCACTGCCGCCTCGCGCTCGTGGCCGCCCGCAGCGAAGCGAGGACGGTCATGAGCGCCACCCGGGTCGACCCCCACGAGTCCAAGGTCGAGCAGCCAGAGGGTTGGAGCAAGGCCCGGGTCGCCCGGCAGCTGACAGTGGCGCGGGAACTCGGCGTACTCGTGGTGCTGATCCTGCTGGTCCTCGCGACCTTCGCGACCAACTCGCGGTTTCTGTCGGAGCAGAGCGTCCGCGACATCATGCTCGGCGCCGCGATCCTCGTGATCCTGGCGGTCGGGCAGACCCTGGTGATCGTCACCCGCAACGTTGATCTGTCCGTCGGATCGCTGGTCGGGTTGATCGCGTTCGGAACGGGCAAGCT
>JBKOYM010000118.1:0-36594 GCA_046725375.1 Actinomycetota bacterium | reverse complement strand
TCGCCGCCGTGCGCTCGTCCGCGCCCGTTTGAGGATTTGTCCGGAGCTACTTGATCGCCGCGAGCAGCGGAGCCAGTTGGGGGTTGTCGATGTCGACGGCCAGCATCGCGGCCACAGCGGCGTCTCCGCGATTCCCGAGTGCGGCCCCGTGGATCATGGCCCGCACGGTCAGTTCGCGCATCCCGGTCCGCGACGCTCGGTCATGCATCAGGTCGACCCAATCGCCTGTCTGGGGATGTCCGTGGCGGCGACCCATCTCGCACAGGGCGTCGAGGATGTGAACGTCCAGCCAGACGTACGGATCAGCCAGCCGGTTGCACCGTGATCGGGCGTCGAGAAGAAGTTTGAATGCGTGGTCGATGTCTCCCGAGGCCTCGGTGACCAGGCCGAGTCCACGGGCCGAGATCCCCTCCCAGCACGGGTCTCCGATCTGGCAAGCGCGCGCGAACGACTGCGCCAGGCTTTCCTCGGCACTGGCGAGGTCACCTTGGGATAGCAGGACCTGGCCAAGCAACGCCTGTGGCCAGGGCAGGAAGGATAGCCAGTGATCACGCTCGGCTAGGTCCACGGCAGCGCGGAGCTGTCTGGCGGCAACGGTGTGCTGGCCGCGCAGGAGGTTGACGCGTCCCAGCATCGACAGGCCGAATGCCTCGCGGCGGGGCTCGAGCGCGGTGCGGGAGAGCTGCGTGGCGTTGTCCAGCAGGGAGGTTGCCCGCGGGTATTCGGCTCGGTCGCTGGCGACCGAGCCAAGGTAGGTCATCGCCTTGGCGAGCGTCGACGGCGAGACCGATGCCTGTTCCGGCACCTGGCCGAGCCAGCGCTCGGCTCGGTCGTAGCGCGCTCTGAGGAAGTCGACGTATCCCAGTTCGGCGCGGGCCCGGGCCGCTGGCTCTGCATCGCCATTGGCGAGGGCAATTTGTTCGGCCTCGGTGAGTCTCGCCACTCCCTCCTCGTCGAGGCCTCCCACGCTGTGGATCAGCGCTTCTGCAAGCACCAGTCGCGTTTCGACCCGAAGGCTCTCGGCGGCCGCCTGGTCGGCCAACCGAACAGCGGTCTCGAACGACGCCACACCGGCGCTGACCGCACCGGCCGAGACGGCGGCCGCACCTGCTTCGGTGATGGCGTGGATGGAGGCCGCGTCAACCACCGGCGCGGGTTGCCGTCGCTCCCGCATGGCCAACTGGACCGCTGCCAGGCACCATCGCAGGGCGCCCAGCGGGTCGTCCGCCTCCGAGAAGAGCAGTGAGGCCAGCTGGCTGCGGGTCGGTGGACGTTCAGCCATCAGCAGCCACGCGAGGACCGCCCAGCTCTTCCGGCTTCGGATCCGGTAGCCCTGCACACCGTCGATCTCGAGTCGCGGGCGCCCCAGCAGCTGGATGAACAGACCGGTCGACAGGGGAGTTCGCGCCTCGACCTGGTGTCCGTTCACTACGACCGGCTCGATCGGGTCGCGACCCGCAAGTCTCGAACCTCGGCGCCAACGCCCCACAACCCGTCGTGTTGCGCTCGCTCGCTGTGCAAATCCGCTCCGTGTTCGCATGGATGCGTCCAGTACTGCGGCCGCGCGTCCTGTCCAGTACGCCCGGTCCACTCACCGCCCAGCGCCGTACGCAAAGTAGCCACCGCGGCCAGAGTCGCACACAACCCGATCATCGGCATGCGGATCACCTCAAGGAGGTGGCCGGGCGCCCGTGGTACGCGGCCTCACCCGGCGGCACGATCGGCGCTGCCGAAGACCTCGTCGAGGAGCCGGGCGTGATCGCAGGGACCAAGGACGTGGAGGACGACTCCGTGCACGATGCCGAATGCGCGTAGGCGCGCTATCTCTGAACCGGTCCAGTCGACCAAGGCCGCGGCTGCACCCGGGCACGCGTCCCCTGAGACATCAGACATCGCGCGAAGTACCCGTGACTCCGTCACAGTGCCGTACACGGCGATCCGCTCGGCGATGCCGCCGAGAATGCTCTCCAGCTCCGTCGCCATTTGTCTTTCGCGTCCGTGACCCAGCGTTCGGACGTTCGCGGTGAGGCGACGCCGCCGGAGCGGGCGGGCGAGACCCATCCGCCTCGACCGAAGACGCGACACTCGATTGGCCCCTGCGCGTCGAAGATCCGACTGGCCGGCCCTCCGACGCAGTCGCGGGCCCAACCACCCGCCCGAGATGCGTCCTCGTTCGGCTCGGCGAGCGACACTGGTTGCCTTCGTCACCTGGTCCGCAAGCTGCCGTTCGCGCGCCGATGCAAGACGCGCCTCTATCACGGCGCGAGCCAGATCCTGATTTATGGAGTTCACGATGTTGCTCCTGTTCGGTGTGCCATGGCATCCATGGCACCGCGGCCCCGTGTGACAGGCGGTGTGACAGATCTGCCGACCAGTTCCTGTGATGCGCTGAGCTCGGCCATCGCCTCCCAGAACCCCTGATGCACCTCAGGAACCATTCGCCGAACAAACCGCTTCGCGTCTGCGGTCCGGGCACGGGCCGTCGTCGGCGGGCTTAGTACCGAGGAGCCTGAGCACGGCCGATAACTGTGCCCGGTCTGGTGCCGGTAGGCGAACTTCGCGTCGCAGGTCTTCCGATGTGGCGTTCGGATGGGTTTGGATTCGGTTGGCGCATCTGCGCCTCCCGGACCATCTGGTCCGATCGGTCCGGGGCGTCCAGCAAGAAGGGGTATGAGCAGATGTCAGGAAGGTACAACAAACGCGGCCCGATTTCGGCCGTGACCAGCCTCGGGGCATCGGTCGTGGCGGTTCTCGCCCTCACCACTTCGTCGACGTCAGCGGGTCCGGCCGTCGCAGCCAACGAGGCTCCCGTGGCGGCCTCGCTCGCCAGCCAGATCGATGCGCTGCTTGCCGACCCGCGGTACGTAGGCTCGCAGGTCGCGGTCGTGGTGCGCGACGCAGACACGGGCGCACCCTGTATGACCACAACGGCGACGAGCGGCTGCTCCCGGCCTCGAACACCAAGCTGTTCACATCTGCCGCCTCGCTCGACGAGCTCGGGCCGGACTACCGATTCCGTACGACGGTGTCTGCGAGCGGTCAGCCGCAAGGCTCGGTCGTAGCGGGCGATCTCTACCTCACCGGCGGGGGCGACCCCACAACCTTGGCCAGCGACTACGCTGATCTGGCCGCCCAGTTGCGCGACAGCGGGGTACGCACGATTCGCGGGGACCTTGTCGCCGACGACAGCTTCTTCGATCACCAGCGGCTCGGCGCGTTCTGGTCGTGGGACGACGAACCGTTCTACTACTCGGCGCAGATCTCCGGACTCACCGTGGCCCCGAACACCGACTACGACTCCGGCACGGTCATCGTCGAAACCCGCGCCGGATCCCAGGTCGGCAAACCCGTGGGGATCACGCTGGATCCCAAGACCTCCTACGTCCGAGTCGTGAACGATGCGGTCACGGGCCCGGCTGGCTCGAGCAACACGATCTCCGTTGAGCGTGAGCACGGCAGCAACGTCATCCATGTGACCGGCAGTTTTCCGAGCAACGGCACTGTGGACCAGGAGTGGTCAACGGTGTGGGAGCCGACGGGCTACGCCGCCGATGTGTTCCAGCGAGCGCTGCAGGCCAACGGCATCGAGCTGGGCGGAAAGGTCCGTACCGGCCTCACTCCGGACGACGCGACGACGCTCGCCACCCACGACTCGATGCGCCTGGGCGACATGCTGATCCCCTGGCTCAAGCTGTCGAACAACATGCACGCGGAGCACGTGGTGAAGACGATCGGCGCCGAGACCGAGGGCGAGGGAAGCTGGAGCGCCGGCTTGGACGCGATCGAAGATGATCTGCCGAGTCTGGGCGTCAACCCGAACGTGATGCGGATGGTCGACGGGTCCGGCCTCGCCCGGGCGGACTTCATCCCAGCCGACCAGATCACCAACCTGCTCGTCGCCGCACGCGACAAGCCATGGTTCGACGAGTGGTACGACGCGTTGCCGATCGCAGGGAACCCGGACCGATTCGTCGGTGGCACACTGCGATCGCGGATGGTCGGGACCCCGGCCGCGAACAACCTACACGGCAAGACCGGGTCGCTCACGGGCGTTACGGCACTGTCGGGCTACGTCACCGACGCCGACGGAGAGCCACTCGCGTTCTCGATCGTCGCCAACAATTATCTGAGCAGCCCTCGCATCGTCGAGGACCAGCTCGGCGTACTGCTCGCCTCGTACAGCGAGGACTCGGAGTCGACGGCGCCAAGCGTGCGCGCGCTGCGGCCCGCGCACCCACTGCCCGCCGATATCGAGTGCTCCTGGGCGAAGGCCTGCTAGTCCACTCGAGGGCTGTCGCGCCGATCCGCCGCATTGGCTGGCGGATCGCGCGGCGGCCTTGCGGAGCAGGCGATCTCCTGGATCGGTTCGTTTACGCTCGCCTCATGGGTGACCCGGCCGAACGACCCCGATGACGCGGGTCGAGGGCGAGACGGCCGCAGGATTCGAGCCGGTGCGAGAGGCGTTCGGCCAGATCGTGTCGGAGCAGCGCGGCACCGGCGCAGCGATGGCTGCCTGGCACGACGGGCGTTGGGTCGCGCGCCTCCACGGCGGCTTCGCCGACGCTGCCCGTACCCGGCCGTGGCAGCCCGACAGCATGGTGATGCCGTACTCGGTCACGAAGCCCTTTGCCGCGGTGTGTCTGCTCATGCTTGTCGACCGCGGGCTCGTGGACCTCGACGAGCCGATGCAGACGTACTGGCCGGAGCTGAAGGCGCCGGCCACGGTGCGCCAGGTGCTGTCCCATCAGGCCGGTCTCGTAGCGCTCGACGATCCGCTCCCCACCGAGGCCTTTTACGACTGGGGCCGGATGTGCGCTGCACTCGCGGCACAGGAACCTGCGTGGCCTCCGGGCGAACGGCACGGTGAAAGCGCACTCTTCTACGGACATCTGGTCGGGGAGGTAGTCCGCCGGGTCGACGGCCGGTCGCTGGGGAGCTTCCTGCGCGCGGAGGTCTGTGGACCCCGAGGGATCGACTTCGCAGTCGGCCTGACGGCCAGTGACCAGGCCCGTGCGGTCGAACTGACCGGACTGGCCGACGAGAGCTTCCGGAGCGTGGTCCTCGGGACACGACCGCCGCTGTACGAGCGCGCAGCCAACAACCCTCCGGGTGCGTGGGACCTAGCGGTGGTGAACTCGAGCGCCTGGCGCGCCGCCGAGATCCCCGCGATCAACGGACACGGCACCGCCGCCGCGGTCTGCGGGCTGTTCGTCGCTCTCCTGGACTCGACCTTGCTTTCCCGGTCGCTGCGGGACGAGATGGCAACGCCCCACTGCTCCGGCGTGGACGCGGTCATGGGCGCCGACACGGCATGGGGCCTTGGCGTGGGCATCGACGCGGACGGGTTCGGCATGGGTGGCACCGGCGGCAACCTCGGGTGGGCGAGCCGGGCGGGCGATTATGCAGATGGGTTCGTCACGGGCACTGTCGGCACGCACGAGCGATCCGACATCGTGGAGAACGCTCTTCGCGGATGTATAGGCCTGCCATCCCTGGAATGACGCGACGACGGCGTACGCGCAAGGTCGGCGCGATGTGACTCAGGCGGTGGCGCGGGTGACGAGGGGGCAGGGGAGGACGACGGTGCGGCCGTCGCCGGTGTAGCGTCCGGACGTCCGGCTCATCAGGAGATCGCCCGCCGTACTGCCTGCCTCGTACGCCGGGTTGCGAACCGTCGTCAGCGTGGGCGACACGATGGTCGCGGCGTCGACGTCGTCGAATCCGACGATGGCAAGATCCGCCGGGACCTCGAGGCCGAGCTCGTGGGCGACGTCGAGCGCACCGATGGCCATCAGGTCGTTGGCGCAAAACACCGCGTCCGGCGGCTTCGGCAGCTCCATGAGGGTCTTCATGGCCTGGTAGCCGCCCTTGCGGGTCCAGTCGCCGCGGACGAGGAACTGCTTGGGGACCTGGTGCTTGGCGGTGTGCATCGCGGCACGGAACCCGGCCGTGCGCGCCGTGCCGTACTTGAGCGGGCCCTGGATCATGCCGATCCGCCGATAGCCGCGCTTCGCGAGGAACGTCCCCGCCGCCCGCGATCCGGCCTCGTCGTCGGGGATGACCGCGTCGCACAGCGGGTGGTCCAGGCTGTCGCCGATGCAGATGATGGGCGTGGTGTAGTCGGCCGGGCCGAAGGTGATCTCGGCGGCCGTCTCCCCGGAGGCGAACGCGATGCCGTCGGCGCCCCGGTCCATCACGTCCTCGAAGAACTTGCGTTCGCGATCGTGCTGTCCGTCGGTGTTGCAGACGTACGTCCCGTATCCCGCGGCGTCCACGGCGTCGGCCAGCCCGCGAGTCAGGACGGCATAGAACGGGTTGGTGATGTCGGGCACCACCACCGCGATCATGTGCGATCGGCGAGTACGCAGGTTGCGCGCGACGTGATTGGGGCGGTAGCCGAGCTCCCTGATCGCGTTCATCACCGACCCACGAGTCGCGGCGCCGACGACTCGTTTGCCGGACAGGACGTGGGAGACCGTCGTCGGACTGACGCCGGCCCGCTTCGCGACGTGAGCAATCGTGACCCGGGATGGGCGCACTTGCTCGTCGGACGAGTCACCATGCGGCATGGCAGTACTCTATCGCCAAAACGATTTGACAGTACGGAGTGATTCTGCGACGGAGCCCATCGAGCGGTTCAGCGTCGAGGAGTTGCTGCGGCAGCGCCCTTGAGTACTGAACGTCGGTCAACGCGGATGATCTGATCCATGCCGACTCCCTCAGGCTGCTCCTCCGTCGCGGCTGTGGCCCCGAGCAGCGCCCGGCCCGCGCAAATCGATTGCCATGAAGGTACGGCCACGGCTGGTGCTCGGCAAGACCCGGCGGCCGATCTCCCTCGGTTTGGGTAGGAGATCAGGCAGCGGGTCCAGGTCGACAACGCCGTCGAAACATACGGCGCTCGGCTCTAAGCACCCGGCAGTCAGGCCGAGTGGCTCTGCGTCTTGCGCTGCCGGTAGGCGCGGGTCTTGACCCGGTTGCCGCAGGAGTACGGCGAGCAGTAGCGACCGCGGCCGGGCCGTGACTGGTCGTAGAAGATCCACTGGCAGTCGTCGGCCGCGCAGGCGTGCAGTCGCTGCCATTCGCCGGTGAGCGCGATCCGGAGGGCGGCGGCGGACAACTGACCAATGGCGTAGTCGACGCCGGCTTCGGGGGTGGCGATGCGGGGACCCTGGTCCGGGTCGAGCTCGACTCGCATCGACACCGCGAACGGATCGGCTCGAGTGTCGTCGTGGCCGGCCTGCCGATTGCCGTCGAGAGCCGTACGAAGGGCGGCCCGAAGCTGCAGTACACGATTGTGATCGCGGTCGGAGATCGCCGTGCCTTTGGTGATCAGGTCATGCTCGGCCAGCCAGTCGCGCAGCGCCAGCGGGCTGGCCAGGTCGTCCCGTGTGCCGTCGCGATCGGGATGGCCGCGCGGTACGAACGACCGTCGGTCCCGAGTGTTCGCGAAGTCCCGGATCAGCTCCGCGTCCGCGGACGGCTCGACACTCATTGGCTCCTCCTTCACGTGCGACGCCAATAAACAGACTAGCAGGTGTTGACATCAACACCGACTACACGTTTAAATGGTGTCGTACGCGGAACGAAGCTCTAGAAGGAGAGACAGATGCTCCCCATCGCCGCAGAGATCGCCACCCGTTTGACCCGCGAGGACGCACACTCCGCACGACCCCACGCGCCAGTAGTCCCGGTCGACGACACTGGCCCACGCACGACGTTCGTGTCCCGCCTCGCCAACGTGGTGCGTAGGGTCGACCACTGACGCGCCCAGCCCGGCAACGCTTCCGAGCGCCGTTTCCGCTGTCAGCATGCGGAGCCGGCGCTCGGTCATGTCGACCGGACGAGTGGGCTCTAGGATCGGCTCAAATGTTCACGACCCGTCCCGAGCTCGTCGGCTCGCATGGCATGGTGTCGTCCACGCATTGGCTCGCCTCGCAGTCGGGGATGGCCGTACTCGAGGCAGGAGGCAACGCGTTCGACGCGGCAGTGGCCACCGGGCTCGTGTTGCAGGTCGTCGAGCCACACATGAACGGGCCGGGCGGCGAGGTCCCGATCGTCGCGTGGAGCGAGCGTGATCAGCGGCGGTTCGTCGTGTGCGGGCAGGGCGTCTCGCCAGGCGCCGCGACGATCGACGCGTTCGTCGATGAGGGACTCGATCTCGTGCCGGGGACCGGACTGCTGCCTGCTTGCGTGCCGGGTGCGTTCGGCGCGTGGATGCTGCTGCTACGCGACCACGGCACGCTGAGACTGCGCGACGTCACGCGCTATGCGATCGAGTATGCGGGCGGCGGCTTCCCACTGGTCGGCCCGGCGGCGAACACGATCGCGGCCGTATGCGATCTCTTCGTCGAGCACTGGCCCACATCGCGCGACACCTGGCTCCCCGGTGGCGACGTGCCGACTCCGCTCGCGACGTTTCGCAACCCAGCTCTGGCTCGGACCTACGACCGGCTGCTGACCGAGGCCGAGCAGGCATCATCGGACCGCGACGAGCAGATCGAGGCGGCCCGGCGCGTCTTCTACGAGGGGTTCATCGCCGAAGCCATCGTGGAGTACGCCGCGACGCCGGTCATGGACGTCTCGGGCCGACCGCATCGGGGCCTGCTGCGCGAGGACGACCTGCGGATGTGGCGCGCGACCGTGGAGGAGCCGGTGGCGCTGGACTATCGGGGCTTCACCGTGCTCAAACCGGGTCCATGGTCGCAGGGCCCCGTGTTCCTGCAGCAGTTGGCGCTGCTCGACGGGTTCGACCTCGACCGCATGGATGTCGCGTCGCCGGAGCTCATCCACGTCGTCACCGAGTGCGCGAAGCTGGCCTTCGCCGATCGAGAGGCCTACTACGGCGACCCGACCTGGGGCGCCGTGCCGATCGACACGCTGCTCAGCGCCGAGTACGCCGTCGGCCGTCGAGCGCTGGTCACCGAGTACGCCGACGTCGGCGTACTCCGTCCGGGGCGACCCGAGGGGCGAACGCCGCGACTGCCGACCGCCCCTGTCGTCGGCGACGCCGAGTCCGAGAGCTCAGCGGTCGGCGAGCCGACCCTTGACCGAAGCGGTCGGGTCGCGGGCGACACGTGTCATCTCGATGTCGCGGACCGGTTCGGCAATCTCGTCGCCGCGACACCGAGTGGTGGTTGGCTGCAGAGCTCGCCGGTCGTGCCGGGGCTCGGGTTCCCGCTCGGCACGCGTGGACAGATGTTCTGGCTCGAGCGAGACCATCCGAACGCACTCGCGCCGGGCAAGCGGCCACGCACGACACTCACACCCTCGCTGGCGCTCCGCGGCGGCGCGCCGTACATGGCCTTCGGCACGCCCGGCGGAGACCAGCAGGATCAATGGTCCGTGCTGTTCTTCCTGCGGCATGTCCATCACGGCCGCAATCTGCAGGAGGCGATCGACGCACCGGCCTGGCACACGACGCATTTTCCCTCGTCGTTCTACCCGCGACGGTCCGATCCGGGCGCGCTGCACATCGAGAGCCGCGTCGGCGAGGACACGCTGGTCGCTTTGCAGGAGCGCGGGCATCGAGTGCGGGTAGCCGAGCCCTGGTCGCTCGGTCGACTCTGCGCGGTCAGCCGCGACGCCGACGGTACGCTGCGCGCCGGCGCCAATCCGCGTGGCATGCAAGGCTATGCCGTCGGGCGCTAGGGCGCGGGGCGACGCGATGACCCGCTCGGGCGGTGCGTCGTCGTGAGTCTGGTCGACGCGATCCTGATCGTCCTCGCCGGCATCGCCGCTGGAGGGATCAACACGATCGTCGGGTCCGGCACGCTGGTGACGTTCCCGACCCTGTTGGCGCTCGGCTACTCGCCGGTGGTCGCCAACGTCTCCAACACGGTCGGGCTGGCTCCCGGCGGCATCACCGGCGTGATCGGCTACCGGCGCGAGCTCGCGGGGCAGCGCGATCGGCTGATTCGGCTGGCGTCGGCGTCCGTGCTCGGCGGGGTGGCCGGCGCGGTCCTGCTGGTGACGCTGCCGTCCGAGGCGTTCGACGCGATCGTGCCCGTGTTGATCGCGATCGGCTGCGTACTCGTGGCGATCCAGCCATGGGTCGCTCGCCGGCTCAAGGAGCGGAAGCGACCGGAGCGGCCGCACGGATCCGCGCTGACCTGGCTGCTCGTGCTGCTGGCCGGGGTGTACGGCGGCTACTTCGGTGCCGGCCAGGGCGTGCTGCTGATCGGGATCATGGGGATCGGCCTGACCGACGACCTGCAGCGGATCAACGCGGTCAAAAACGTGCTGGCGATGCTCGTCAACACGGTCGCCGCGGTCTTCTTCGTCATCGCGGCCGACGTCTCCTGGGCGGTCGCGGTGCTGATCGCCGTCGGCAGCGCGGTGGGCGGAACGGTCGGAGCCTCGGTCGGCCGCCGGCTGCCGTCGGTGGTCTTTCGCGTCATCATCGTCGTCATCGGCGCGATCGCGATCTGGCGTCTCCTCGTCTGACGGCGTCCGGGGACGGCCCCGGCCCGGCCCCGGCGACGGCCCCGGTCCGGCTCCGAGCACGGCCCGGCCCGGCTAGGTGACCGTGTTGGCCGGATCCCACGACCAACGGACCGCGCCGCCGGACGCCGGGTGATAGAGCATCCCGACCGTCAGTGACCCGGCCGGCACGTCGAAGTCGACGTCGGCGAAGGTGCACTCGCCGGCCGCGATCCGACCCGACGGCGACAGCGAGGGCGAACCGTCGTCGGTCGGACGTGGCCCGCCGGTGGCCGGGGCCGGGCCGCCGTGGTCCAGGACGAGCTCCCATTCGGCCGCGGCCGGAGTCTGGACCTGATCGCTTGGCGCACACATCTGGACGAGCGCGGTCACCGACCGATCGGCCGGCGCGTCGCTCGCTGCCTCGCTGTCAGCGACCAGCAGCACACGACGGTCGCCGGGCCCGTCGTCGGACCACTCGCTGAGCCCGAGTCCGGGACCGTAGATGTGCGCGGTGTCCAGCGAGATGCCGGAAGTGTCGTCGGAGGTGTCGTCGGGCGCGTCGCCGCCGCATCCCGCCAATGCGTACGAGAGAACGGCGACACCGACGAACGCCGTCACAGTCGGAGCCGACTTGCGGAGGTTCATACGACGATCATAAGGCACACACCGGTAAGTCTGCGGTTTCAGGTTAGCCAATCGCGACCGGAACCCGACCCTCGAGTATTGGCGCGAAAATGCGCCAATTTCGCGCCGAACTTGCGGTTTCACGCCAACAGTTCGCGAGCCCGACCACGAAGCGGGCGGGTCGACAACCTCGCTGACCAGCGCCGATAGGATCGGGTCTCGCGGCAGAGGGGAAGATCGTGTCGATCGACCAGTTCGACGGCGTACTCCTGGCGGGCGCTGCCGTCTTGCTCGCGGCGATTCTCGCGGTCCGGCTCTCGGTACGGGCCGGCTTCCCGAGTCTGCTGGTCTATCTCGGTATCGGCATCCTGCTCGGCGACTCGGTCATCGGCATCGAGTTCAGCGACGCGGAGCTCGCCCACGTACTCGGTCTGGCCGCCCTGATGCTGATCCTGTCCGAGGGCGGCTTGACGACGAAATGGTCCGATATCGAGCCCGCGATGGGGGTCGCGCTCCTGCTCGCCACGGTCGGCGTCGCCGCCAGCGTCGTGCTCGTCGCGGTTCCGGTGCACTACCTGCTCGGTCTCGAGTGGGAGCTCGCCATTCTGCTCGGTGCCGCGACGTCGCCGACCGATGCAGCGGCCGTGTTCTCCCTACTCCGCGGGTTGCCGCTGCGCCCATCGGTTCGCGGCGCTCTCGAGTCGGAGTCGGGACTCAACGACGCGCCGATCGTCCTCCTCGTGACGCTGGTCAGCACCGACGCGCTCGACGATCATGCGCCGCTGGTGTTGGTCGCGATCATCCTCGGCGAGCTCGCCCTGGGCGGCGGGATCGGGTACGTCGTCGGTCGCGCCGGCGTCTGGATCATGGCCCGTGCCGCCTTGCCGTCGGCCGGTCTCTACCCGCTCGCGGTCTTGACCTTCACCGTGCTCGCGTACGCCGGAGCCCAAGTGGTGCACGCGTCGGGATTCGTCGCCGTTTACGTCGCGGCCCTCGTACTCGGCAACGCCGACCTCCCGCACCGGACGGCGACCCGGTCGTTCGCCGAAGGCGTCGGCTGGCTGGCCCAGATCGGCTTGTTCGTCATGCTGGGCCTGCTGGCGTCGCCGGCCCGATTCGAGTGGTGGCACGTCTACGTCGCCCTGGTCGCGGGCGCGATCCTGACCTTCGTGGCGCGACCGTTGACGATCAGCCTGTGCGCCAGCTGGTTTCGGGTGCCGTGGCGAGAACAGGCGTTCATGGGGTGGGCCGGGCTACGCGGCGCGGTGCCGATCGTCTTGACCACGATCCCCCTGGCCGAAGAGGTATCGGGGTCGGAGGACCTCTTCGACATCGTCTTCGTCCTTGTCGTCGTGTACACGCTGGTTCAGGGCCCGACATTGCCGTGGGTCGCGCGGCGACTGGGCGTGACCCAGGACGTGTCGCCCCGCGACGTCGACATCGAGGCGGCGCCGCTGGAGCGGGTGTCGGCCGATCTGCTCGAGATCCGGGTGCCGCCGCGATCGCGGCTGCACGGCGTCGAGATCGGCGAGCTCCGACTGCCGATGGGCGCATCGGTCTCGTTGATCGTTCGGGCGGGCGAGCCCTTCGTACCCGAGCGCACGACGCGCATCGAACGCGGCGACGCCCTCCTCGTCGTCACGCCGCGCGGCGCCCGCCCACTCACCGAGGAGCGATTGCGGGCCGTGTCGCTCGGCGGTCGGCTGGCGGGCTGGATCGAGATCCGTCGGCAGTGATCCGGCGGCAGTGGTTCCGGCGGCAGTGGTTCCGTCGGCCGTCGGCCGTCGGCACTGGCGGTGTCGCCGTAGGCACGGCCTGGTCAGTCGTCAGTGTCTGGCGGCTCGGGCACACACACGTCGGTTGTGCCGCCCTTGACCTTCATCGACGTCACCGCGGTCTTGTCGATGCCGCTCCTGACGTTGAAGTCGTTGCCGACGATGATGTCGACGGCCGCCGGATCACCTTCGGACGACTTCTTGACCACGGGATGCCTCGTGAACTGCTTGGCGATCAGCCGTACCTGCGACGAGTTCGGATCGGGATCGAGGATCAGCACGCCGTCGGCGCGTACTCCCTGCGGCGCGTTGCCGGTCACGCCGCCCTCGAATCCTTTCTTGGTGAGGGCACGCATGGTGTCGCCTGCCAGGTTGGGCGTCGACCCGGAGTTGAGGACGTTGACCGTGATCTGGGTGACCTTCAGGGTCGAGCCGGCGCGGAGCTCTTCCATGTGGCAGCTCGGTTCGCTGCTCGCCGTGCTTTCGCGGAGGCTCGGCACGTCCTCGGTCGCCAGTCGCCAGCCGACGGCCAGCCCCACGACCAGGACCCCGATGAGGGCGACGAGCGTCAATGGAGTTCGGATATGAATCATCGGTGCCCGCCCGCGGCCAGGTCATAAACCCGCGCGTGCAGGACGAGCCGCTGATGCAGGGCGGCGCGCAGCGCACGATGCAAGCCGTCCTCCAGGTACAGGTCCCCCCGCCAGGAAACAACATGGGCGAACAGGTCCCCGAAGAACGTCGAATCTTCGTCGAGCAGTGTGGCCAAGTCCAGTTGGTCCTTCGTCGTCACAAGATCATCGAGCCGGACTTGTTGTGGCGGGAGCGCCGCCCAGTCGCCCTGCGTCAGCCCGTGCGCCGGGTACGGGCGACCGTGGCCGACTCGCTTGAAGATCACCCGTCGCAGTGTATTCGGATCCCGATCGCACGGCTCGAAGCACCTCCGCAGGGCGCGTGGCCAGGCTCTCAGTGGTTTCCCGGCGGCGTCACAGCAGCTTGGCCAGGCGGCGCTGGACCAGGTTGAGCCCTTCGAGTCCCGGCAGCGTGTTGATCCTCGCGTCGATCCGGCGAGCCTCCGCGAGTCCGTCGGCGCCGCCGAGCAGATGGCGGACGAGGTGGCGTACCTCGTCCGGCGGCATCACGTTGGCGCCGACCGGCTGCCACGCCATCGACAGCGCCACTCGGGTCAGCTGCCGAGCCCGGCCGCTGGCCGCGAGTCGAGTCCGCGCCTGGGTGGCGTAGAACGCGATGTGCCGGGTCTCCTGGGCCGCGATCCGGGACAGCACCTCGCTGAGGACGGGGTGGTTCTCGATCTGAGTGAGGCGTTGGTAGCCGGCGAACGTGAGCCACTCGTTGACCGCACCCCAGCTCATGTGGGTCGCGACGAAATCGTCCCCGATCAGATTGGCCAGCAGGGCCTGCCGGATCGGGGACACCCGGTCGCGCCATCCCTGGCGGAGCCGAACCTGGCGGATGTGGTCGGCGCCGGTCGCGATCCCGTGGGCGGCGAGGACGTCGGCCAGCACCTCGCCGTGCCAGTACTCCTCGTAGTTCCACATCGTGAGGAACGTCGTGACCTCGGGATCGGTATGGCTCGGCGTCACCAGCACGTCGCGCAGGTAACAGATGGTGTGGGACTCGATGTCACACATGTAGCGCAGGACACGCAGCGTGTCCGATGACAGCGGACGGTCGCGGAATGCCGTCGTGAGGTCGAGATCGTCGTATCGCACCGGCGCCGCTTGGCGCGCGTACTTTTCCACCTGGAAGCTCATGCCCGGGATTCGGGGCCGGCGGGGGTCCGGATGGGTCGGGGCCGGCCCGCTTATCGCAAGTCGCTCGTCATAACGGCAGGATGCCTATTATCGAACCGACGCAACTGTCGAGACCAAACGTAAGGCGTGACCATGCAGACCAGTGCCGAGGACATGCACGAGGCCCTGCGGGCGTCCGGTCTCCGACTCACGCTGGCCCGGCGGGTGATCGTCCGCGTCCTGGCCGGCGCGGAGGAGGAGCATCTGACGGCGGCCGAGATCCTCGAGCGCACCAACCGGGTAGCCGACGGGATCGACCAGTCCACGGTCTATCGCACGCTGGACGCCCTTGCCGACCTCGGCTACGTGCAGCACGTCCACATCGGACACGGTGCCGGCTTCTATCACCTGAGTGCCGACAACGCCCACCATCACCTGGTCTGCGAGCGTTGCGGCACGGCGATCAACATCCCGCAGGAGGATCTCGGGCCGGCGTTCGCGTCGGTCCGTGACAAGTACGGGTTCATGCCCGACTCGACCCACTTCGCGATCCTGGGCCACTGCGCCGACTGCTTCGGCGTCGTCGACGACTAGGGTGTGCCGCCCTATCGCGCAGCATGCTGCGGGATCCCTCGCGGGCGCCTCGCTGCGTTGGCGCGGGGGTCCCCAACGCCGAACCTATTGGCACTGGGGACCCCTGCGCCAAACCGCGATTGGCGCAAGCTTCCCCAGTACGCTCTAAAGCCGCCCCGATCCGCGGTTAGGTCAACCGGCCCGCGTGCAGTCGCCGGAGGCTGGTGTCGCCCCAGTCGTCGATGTCGGCGGTCTGCCAGCGCAGGTCCGCGCGTCGGCCGTCGATGTCGATCGTGGCGATCGCGTTGTCGAACCACGGGCCGTCGGTGATCCTCCACCGAAACGGGGGCTCCGGCACCTGGGCGGCCCGCGAGGCCAGCAGGCCCAGCGGCCACGCCAGGCGGTGTGCCGCCGCGACGCTGGCGTATCGGGTCCATCGCGGCAGTGCGTTGCGGATCGGCGAGCACACCGCCTGCAGCAGGCGAGCCGCTCCGTCCGCGCCGAGTTCGACTTCGGCGAGGTACGAGTGATGCACGTCGCCGGACAGGAACACCACTGAGGCCGGCGCCCGGCCGCGACGCCCGGTCGCGACGTCGACGACGCGCTGGCCCAGCTCGCGGAACGACGTCTGAAACGCCGCCCAGTGCTCGAGGTCAGCCGCCTGCCGGACCCGCTCGGCGCCGGCGGCCGCTCGGCGACCCCACGCGCCGGCCGCGACCGCCTCGCTCCACGCCTCGACGTCGTGGAGTCCGCGCGGCAGCAGGTACGGCAGCGACGTGCCGATCAGAAGATGGTCGACATCGCCGGTAAGCAGGCCGTCGAGCCACTCCCGCTCGGCCGGCTCGAGCATCTGCCGGTCGGACTGGTCGAGTACGCGAGCCGCCCGCGTATCGACCATGAGGACTCGGGTCGCGCCGAAATCGCGGTGATAGCTCCATCGGTACGCGCCGGGGTCGGCGTCCGCCCGGGTCGCGAGGTCGTCGAGGACCGCCGCCGCGTCGCCGTCGCGGCCCGTCTTGACCACCTCGACCCAGGTCGGGTCGGCCGCGCGCTCCGCTGGCGACAGGTTGCCGACGTGCTGATAGATCCAGTACGACGCCAGGCCCGACACGATCCGGTGGTGCCACCACGACGTCCGCCGCATCTGGCGGCGCCAGTTATCCGACGTGTTCCAGTCGTCGCGGATGTCGTGGTCGTCGAAGATCATCGCCGTGGGCAGGGTCGACAGGAGCCATCGGCAGTCGGGGTCGGACCAGGCGAGTCGGTAGAGGTACGCGTACTCCTCGTAGTCGCGCAACTCGGTCCCCGGCGGCTCGTCGATGTCACGTCGGGCGGCGATGAACTCGCGCATCGCGTCGGAGGTCTCGTCGGCGTACACCTGGTCACCGAGCAGCAACAGCAGCGTCGGCCACGCGTCGTCGTTGGCACCGCTGAGCCCGTGTCCAAGCGCCCGGAGCACGTCGGGCCCGTGCGTGCGGTTGTTGCTGACGTCGTGCGGCGCGGCGGTCCGGCACGACCCGAACGCCACTCGCAGCGGGCCGTCGTAGGTGACGGTTCGGATCCGGCTCGGTGGACGGGCCGAGCTGGGCAGCGGCCAGACGTCGACTCCGTCGAGGGCGACCGAGTACGGGTATGAGCCGCCCGGTTCGAGGTCGGTCACGTCGACGAGCGCGTAGTGGTGGCCGTGGACGGTGAACGTGTGTGCGTCGTGTTCTCGCCCGGCCGCGCGGACCGTCACGGTGCCGCGATCGGCGACCTCGACCCAGATCGACGCCGACTCCGCGTCGATGTAGCGGAGCAGGGGTCCGAGTACGAGCGATTCGCGATCCTCGACCATGCGCCGTTTCTACTCGTCCGGTGCGGCTGAGCCAACCGGCAGGGTCGATTCAGTCGGCGTCGTCGGTCTGAGGTTCGCCGGCGAGGGCACGAGCAGCCGCCAGATCCTCGTCGTTCCAGCCGATATGTCCGTCGTGTCGCGGATGTGCGGCCTGGCCATCGATCCAACGGGTATGCGACTCCCAGGCGGCTTGCTTGCTGGTGCCGAGAGCGGCTCCGATCTGGGACCAGGAGGTAGCCGGCCCTCAGGCGTCGATCGGCGTCGGTGCCACGTCGATGAGGCGCTCGAGCAGGTCGCGGTCGCCTTCGATTGAGACGAGATCGAGCCGCCGGTCGACGAACATCCAGTACAAGCCCTCAGGGTCCCCCTCGACGCGGACGTCCGGGTCGTCGATCGGGCCGGGCAGGGCCTCGCCGTCGACAAGCGATGCGACCTCGTCACCGGATCGAAACTCGAACCGGCCCTTCGGTGCAACCGGCGCCAGCAGTGTGTCGATGGGGTTCATGAGCCAGCCCGCGAACATCTCGTCGTCGTCGGTCGGCGGACCGAGGGACCTGGCACCCCAGAGCGCGAGCTCGCGGAGCGCCGGCTTGAGCTCGCGTCCGTAGTCGGTCAGCTCGTAGACCCGGGCGGCCGATGGGGGTGGCAGGGTCCGCTTAGCCACGATTCCGTGGGCTTCGAGGTCGCGGAGTCGAGCGGCCAGGATGTTCGTCCCGATGCCGAGATTGTCGGCCAGGTCGGTGTACCGCTTGGGACCGCGCATCAGCTCACGTATCACCAGTAGCGCCCACCGCTCTCCTACAAGATTGAGCGCATGTGCGATCGGACAGTACTGGTCGTAGCCCCTGGACATGTCTCCCATTCTAGCCATGAACTTCGATTTGAAAAGCTCATACTTGCAAGATAGAAGTGAGTACTGCTAGATTGCAAGCTACGTCACGGAGAAGGGAAAACGAGGGACATGGGGACGTCGCAACGACGCAAATGGTTCGGGCTCGCGCTGCTGCTCGCGGTGCAGTTCATGGTCGTCTTGGATATCGCGATCGTGAACGTCGCACTGCCGTCGATCAAGACCGACCTGGGGTTCTCCCAGGAAAACCTGCAATGGGTCGTGAGCGCATACGCGCTGGTGTTCGGCGGTCTGCTGCTTCTGGGCGGGCGATCCGCCGACCTGCTGGGTCGACGGCGGATCTTCCTAGCCGGCGTGATCGTCTTCACACTTGCCTCGCTGGCCGCTGGGCTGGCCTGGTCGGACTCGTCGCTGATCGGGGCGCGGGCCCTGCAAGGCCTGGGCGCGGCGATCATCACGCCCGCGGCGCTGTCGATCCTCTCGACGACATTCAGCGAGGGACGCGAGCGCAACATCGCCCTCGGCGCGTGGGGAGCAGTCGGCGGCTTCGGTGCCGCGGCTGGTGTCCTGCTCGGTGGCATCCTGACCGACGGGCTGAGCTGGGAGTGGATCTTCTTCGTCAACGTCCCCGTGGGGGCGACCGCCTTCGTCCTGGCGCCGTTCCTGCTCGCCGAGAGTCGGGACGCTCACGTCCGGTCGTTCGACGCCACCGGCGCGGTCCTCGTCACGGTGGGCTTGTCCTCGCTGGTGTACGCCATCACGAAGGCCGGCCAGGACGGCTGGCTGGCCGGTCAGACGGTCGGCTCCTTCGCCCTCGCGCTGGTTCTGCTCGCCGGTTTCGGGTACTGGGAGCAGCGACAGGCCGAGCCCCTGATGCGGTTCGGCATCCTGCGGATCCGCACGGTCGCCGGAGCCAACGTCGCCGCGTTCATCCTCGGCACCGCGATGTTCTCGATGTTCTTGATGCTGACGCTGTACATGCAGCAGGTGCTGGGCTTCTCGGCGATGCGGACCGGCATCGGCTACCTCGCGGTGGCTGGTACGGCGATCGTCTGGTCGGGGGTGGCGGCCCAGCTCGTCACGCGGATCGGCGTCAAGCCCGTCCTCGTGGTCGGCATGACCGCCCTGACGGCCGGGCTCATCTGCTTCACCCAGGTCTCGGCCGACGGCACGTACGCCGCGGACCTGCTGCCCGGCTTCCTGCTCACCGGACTCGGCATCGGCTTCTCGTTCGTGCCCATCTCGATCGCTGCCCTGGCCGGCATCCGGCCGGCCGAGGCCGGGCTCGCCTCGGGTCTGTTCAACACGACTCTGCAGATCGGTGGAGCGCTCGGCATCGCCGCCCTCTCGACCGTCGCGAGCTCGCAGACGACCAGCGCACTCGAGTCGGGCACAGCGCTGCCCAACGCGCTCGTCGACGGCTTCTCGGCGGCGTTCACGGTCGGCGTCGGGATCGCGGCGCTGGGCATCATCGCCGCGCTGACCCTTATTCGTCGGGACGAGCTGGAGTACGTCCCCGCAGCCGAGCCGGAGCCAGCGCTCGACCCGGTGGGATAGCGCCACACCCGAGCGTGACGGATGCACCACGTACGAGACGTGCGTGGTGCATCCGTCACGTCTCGATGGATCGGGACGGCATCGCCGCCACGGCCCCGATCATCAGCACGGCCACCACGGCGACGGCGACGAACACGTCATGCGTTCCACTCGCGATGGTCGCCGACGACGCACCCGCTACGAGGCTCGCATTGGCCAGGGCGCCACATACGGCGACCCCGATCGCACTCCCAAGCGTCCGACTGAACATGCTCGAGCCCGTGACAACGCCGCGCTCGGCCCATCCGACCGACGACTGCATCGCGACCACGGTGGGGCTGGATATGAGTCCGAGACCGATGCCGATGAGGAAGCACCACAGTGCGACCTGCCAGACGTGCGAGCCGGCGCCCAACAGTACGAGCGGCAGCGTGCCGGGCACGAGTGCGGCCAACCCGATCAGTGACGTGTTGCGAAACCCGATCCGCAGGTAGAGCCAGCCCGAGTTGCTGGCGGCCAACGGCCAGCCGACGCTCATCGCACCCAGGGCGAGTCCGGCGACCAAGGGACCGTGATGGAGCACGCCCTGCACGAAGGTGGGCACGTACGACGAGAGGCCGATCAGCAACGCCCCGACACCGAGCTGGACCACATTGCCCCACGTCAGCAGCCGTCTCGTGAGCACCCACAACGGCAGCACCGGCTCGGGCGCGCGCCGCTCCGTGAGGACGAAAACGCCGATCAAGAGCAGGCCCACGGCCGGGACGCCGACGCCCCACACCGATACCCAGTCCCACGAGACGCCTCCTTCGAGCAACCCCAGGACCACCACCGCCGATCCGATGCTCAGCAGCGTCGATCCCAGGTAGTCGACTCGGTGCCGCTGTCGCGCCACGTCCTCGCGGAAGTGCCGGCGCAGCATCAACACCGCGAGTACGCCGATCGGCAGGTTGACGAAGAAGATCCAGCGCCACGAGACGTACTCGGTGACCAGGCCACCGAGCAGTGGCCCGACGACCGACGACATCCCCCAGACGCCGGCGAGATAGCCCTGGACTTTGGCCCGCTCCGCTATCGAGTAGATGTCTCCGACGATCGTCATCGCGGCCGGCTGGATCGCGCCCGCTCCCAACCCCTGTACGGCTCGCGCCGCGATCAGGGCCGGCATGCTCCACGCGAGACCACACACGATCGAGCCGACCAGGAACAGGCCGACGCCGGCGAAGATGACCGGCCGTCGGCCGTGCATGTCCGAGAGCTTGCCGTAGATCGGGACGGTGGCTGCTTGCGTCAGCAGGTAGGCGGAGAACAGCCAGGGGAACTGGGTGTAGCCACCGAGATCTTCGACGATGGTCGGCACCGCGGTGGCGAGCACGGTCGCCTCGAGCGCGATCAGGGCGATCGTGATCATGATGGCGGCCAGGATCGGCCCCCGCTCCGACCTCAGCCCGACACTGGCTCGCGTCACCTCACCGCCGGGCTTCGTCCGCACGGGTCCCATCTTGCCTTCGGGCGCAAGTGATCGGATGACCCATCGGCGCGGTGCCCGTCGCGGGTCGCCGCGCGGTGGCACAATCGCGACTGGTGATGGCAGTGCTTCGATCCGAGAGGCGAGCAGATGCAGCAGACCACGTACCCGATTAGATTCTCGGTTGACTATCCCGATCGCCCACTCAACCGGCTCACCACGGGATTGCGCATCTTCGTCGCTATCCCGATCTTGATCGTGGCCGCGACCTTGCCCGGGCTGTTGTTCTTCGGGCCGTTGCTCATGATTGTGTTCCGGGAGAAGTACCCCCGGTGGTGGTTCGACTTCAACCTGGAGCTGCAGCGGTTCGCGAACCGGCTAGGCGCGTACGCCGCCCTGTTGGATGACAAATACCCGGCGACGGACGACCAGCAATCGGTGCACCTCGACTTCGCGTACCCGGACGTCAGGACCGAGCTGAACCGGTGGCTGCCCTTGGTGAAGTGGTTCCTGGCAATTCCGCACTATGTCGTCCTGGCAATCCTCGACGTCGCGGCGCTGCTGGTGGTGATCGTCGCCTGGTTTGCGATCTTGTTCACAGGCCGGTACCCGCTCGGGCTGTTTGGCTTCGTCGAGGGTGTCATCCGATGGCACAACCGGGTGGTCGGCTACGCCTTCACCCTGGTGACCGACCGCTATCCACCGTTCCGCCTCGAGGCGTGAAATTTGGCGTGTCAGAAGCGGAAGCGGGTCAGGCCGCCCGGTTCGGTCGCCGACACCACAATCGCCGAGCGTGGCTCGATCCGATAGACGTTCCACGGCGGGGGACCTAGCGACGGTGCGTTAAACGGGGCCGTGATGCCGGACCCGCTTTCGTCGGGCTCCGCCGGCCAACCACTGTCCGCCCACGCGTTCGCGATGCGCTCCACCGCGGCCGGCTCGGTTACCCGCGCCGCCTCACCCTCGATCACGACGTCCGCGTCGCGGATCGACACCGCGACCGAACATCGAGGATCGCGCGCGACGTTACGTCCCTTGCGCGTGCGCGCGCCGGTTTGGAACCAGAAGGCGCCGTCCATCCAGAGGGCACCGACCGCGGTCACATGCGGGCTGCCGTCCTCGTTGACGGTGGACAGCCACGTCGTGCGGGCGTTCGCCGCGTCCGGCTGCGGCGCCGACCCCGCATCGAGCTTCTCGGCCACCGCGGCCCAATCCACCGGCGGCAGTCCATCTGCCTTACCCAGGTTGATGGTTTCCATATCCGGAGCCTAACCCGCCCGGTCCTCCCCTGAACGCGCAAGTCGCAACGAGATTCGCAGCCGTTCATCGGTAAATCCGTACGGACCGGGACCGACGGAGGCGGATAGCGTAACGGGCGTGGACAAGGACGAACGTGTGCGTCACAGCTCGTCGTTCGGCGCCGCGGCGGCCGCGTACGCCGAGCACCGCCCTGGCTACGCACAGGCCGCCGTACGCTGGGCGCTCGAGACCGCGCCGGGGTCGCGGGTGCTTGACCTCGGCGCTGGGACTGGCAAGCTCACCGAGGCGCTCGTCTCGCTCGGGGCCGACGTCACCGCGGTCGAGCCGGACCCTGCGATGCTGGCGGAGTTGCGCCGTGGGCTGCCGGCCGTCCGGGCGATGAGGGGCAGTGCCGAGGAGATTCCGTTGCCGGACGCGTCAGTCGACGCCGTGCTGGCGGGCCATTCCCTTCACTGGTTCGACATGGAACTGGCGGGACCCGAGATCGCCAGAGTCCTCGTGCCAGGTGGCATCCGTGCCGGACTCTGGAACGTGCTCGACAACCGCGTCGACTGGGTGGCCGGACTCGAACGGGTCGGCGGGAGCGCGGCCGTCGGTCCGCGTGACACGTTCAGCGGGTGGCGCTCGGCGACGGCGCGGGCGTACCTGCCGAGATCTGGTGTGGGGGCCCGGTTCGTCGCCTCGGAACAGGCCGAGTTCCCGCACGGGCAGCGCCGCACGGTCGATTCTCTGGTCGATGCACTCGCGACGCGTGCGGGGGTGCTGGTCATGTCAGAGCAGGAGCGGGAGGCCACTCTCAGCCGTATCCGCGCCTTTCTCGCAGCCAGACCGGAGACCGCCGGCGAGTTCGACCTGCCGATGCTCACGGGCGTGCTGCGCGTGCGGCGTTCCTGAGAGGTCGACAGCGCGAACCAACCGGTGCCGCTGGGCTGGTACCAGCTAGGGTCACGAGCGTGGCCACCAGCTCCTCCATCGGCTTCGCGGCTGCGATTGGCGGCCTCGCGGGAGCATCACTGGCCGCGCACCGCGGGGGCCGATCGGCGGCTGGCGCTGCCTTGGCCGGTGCGGTCGGCCTGGGTGCGTCGGAGGCGGTGGCGCGGGCCCGCCAGAAGGAGGGCGAGATCCCGGCGCTGTGGCAGCGCATCGCGGTGAGCACCGCACTGGCGGCGCCACTCGGATGGGCCTTGGAGAAGCTGACCGGCGCGGGTCCGTTCGCGGTCGGTACGGCCACAGGCTCCATGGTCGGTGTGATGGGGTTGCGCCCGCAGAAAGTGGCGCTGGGACCGATCGTGGGCGCCGCCGTCGGGCAGGCGTTGTCTCCAGGGCCGGCCCCGGCGGCCGTGGTGGCGAGCAGCACCGTCCTGGCCTACCGCAGCCTGTCCGCGCTGTTGTTCCGCGACGCACAGGTCAGTCTCCTTGCGGAACGGGTCAGCGCCGCCGACCTGCCGTTCGTCGTGCCGAGGCCGGCGCGGACGACGCACGTCGGCACCGGCTATGTCCGAGACCTCGCCGAGGAGCTCGGAGCCCATTACACCGCGGACGCCCAGGAGACCGGGATCGTGTCATCCCTCGACGCGCTGGCCGGGCCCGAGCTCGACCCGGCGCAGGTCGATCCGCTCGTACGGGAGTTCTACGAGCACACCACCCGGTTCGCTCTCGACATCCTTCCGCGGTGGCGGCTGTGGGTGCGGCCCGGCTACCTGCTGTACCGAACGCTGGTCGCGCGTCCCCTGGGGCAGGCCAGCGTCCCCATGAACCAGCGCGAGGCCCAGCGCGGGATCCGCAGCCGCATCGACACGGTCACCGGGGTCGACGGGACGGTGTCGGTGCGCGGTTGGATCCGATCGTTCGCCGACGACGATGAGCCGATCATGATCGGCATCTACACCACCTACACCCACAGTGGCTGCGGCTACGTCAGCGTCGGGTTCCCGGTCCCGGAGGGCAGCTTCACCGCCACGCTGCTCCCACGATCACGGCCCGACCGGGGTCTGACACTGACCAGCCGCGTCCACGACGGCCAGGCCGGGCACTACCTCACCCACGTCGAGCCGGCGGCCGACGAGCTCACCGTCCTGGCCGTGCACGGCTTCGAGGAGCAGCTCGACGTCTTCGTCGAGGACGGCGCGCTGCGCGCGGAGCACGCGTTCTGGGTATTCGGTTTCCCGTTCCTGACGCTGCACTACCGGATCACGCGCAAACCCGCCGGCTGATCCCGCGCGGTGGACGACTATCCCGCCTGCGTGCGCGTTGGCGGCTGATCACACGCCTGGCTTGTAACTCCGCCCGATATGGCCAATGAGGTCGTTGGGATAGAAGTAGACGGGCCGGAGATTGCCGCTGGCGTAGCGCTCGGCTTGGTCTTTGAAATGCGGCGACTCGGCATGCCCGCTGTTGCCGCCTTCCTGCGCATCGGTCATCGCCACAGCGCTGTCGTCGTAGAACGCCCTGAGCTGGGTGAGCGACACACGCTCGATGTCGCCGCCGATGCTGCCTTCGGTGAAGCTCAGCGCCAGCGCGATCTACGGCACCGTGTACGGCCCGCTCGCCGCGTTTTGCTCCGAGCTGTTCGACACCCGCTACCGCTACACGGCACTGAGCTCGCTCTATCAGCTGTCCGGGATCGTCGCGTCCGGGCTCACTCCACTTGCCGCGGCGTGGCTCGTCCAACTCGGCGACGGCACGCTGTGGTGGGTGGCCGGATACAGCGCTGTGGTGGCGGCGATCAGCCTGGTCAGCGCGGCCCTGCTGCCCGAGACGTACGGCCGTGACCTCGACCGGCTCGCACCGCCGGCGGAGCCGAAGCCGGTCGCCGCCGCCGCCTGAGAGCGCCTCCTCGAAGTCGTCGATCAGTTCGTTGAGCGGTGGCTGTGGCTCGTCCGGGAACACCCGAGGCACTCGGGCGCGGTCATCAGAAGGTGAACCTCTCGGCGAGAGTCTCGTACGCGTAGAGCTCGGACTCGTCGAACCAGAGGTCGACCTCGTACTTCGCTTCCTCGGGATTTCCGGAGGCGTGTACGAGGTTCGCGACGGCCTTGTGCTGCGCCTCGGTGAAGGCCTTGGAGTGGTGGGCGAAGTCACCGCGGATGGTGCCCGGTGCTGCCTGGTCGGGATACGTCGGGCCCACGATCCGCCGGACGTTCGCAACGGCTTCGGCTCCCTCGAGCACCATCGCGAGGACCGGGCCTTGCTGGATGAATGCGGCGAGGGCGTCGTAGACCGATTGGCCGTGCCGTTCGGCGATGTCGTGATAGTGCTTCTGGGTGAACTCGGCGTCGATCTGTCGCAGCTTCATGCCGACAACCTTGAGACCGGCGTCCTCGAATCGCTGGATCAGCCGTCCGATGAGCCCGCGTGCGACAGCATCCGGTTTGAGCAATACGAGCGTACGTTCGAGCGTGGCCACTGGGGCTCCTTCCAGATGCTTGCAATGCAGGAGACGTACTTTACGGTCCCTTCACACGGACCTAGGTGAACCCTGTCCTCAATTCAGTGAACACCGTGTGCTGACGGGTCGAGGAAGCCTCGGTACCTTGAGCGTGCTTGTGTCCGATCTGGGGTGCATGAGACCGTCTTGTCTGGACCTCTGGTGGGGAAGGGGTTAGGTGGGCGGGCAGCCCCTCGGCGACGTTTGGGCTCGGGGAGGATCGTGTATGAGGCTACGGACTGTGCAGTCCGCGATCGGTGTCGTCGTGCGGTGTGCCGAGCAGTCATCGTCAAGATCTCACCCTTCAAGCATTTCGTTGGGGCCGGATACGCAGTGACGGCAAGCTGCCGACTGGCGTCGAACACCTCTGCGGTGGAAGTTGGCAGGCGTGCGACGAGAACGAATCGACCGACCTATCCCGAACGTCACCGCGGCGGCGTCCACTTCCTCGACCTCGCCCTCGTCACGCTTGACGAAGCCATCGCGCATCTCCGGGAACGGCTCGTCCACTACAGCTAGCTGGGCCGCCGACCCGGAGCGCTGGCACGAAGTCCACGCCGAGCGCGCGGTCTCGGCGCCACCCACGTCGGGACCCCCAGGGTTCTCTTACGGGCGCGTCTGCAACCGTTCGACCTGCACAAACACTCCATTGAGACGACGTACGCCAGATAGGACGTCGGCGTAATCGAGGTAGACCCGGTCCTCATCAACGCCGAGTTTGAGCAGCGCGGCTTGCTTGTCGGTGGAGCATCGGGCGTACCCGATCCGGACCGCGTCCGGGCCGAGCAGTGCCCAGCACGCGCCTGATGCACCGAAGGACGCTTCCGCTGTTGACGAAGCGGCGGCGATCGGCGAGCCGGTCGAACGGCATGTGCGTGTGGCCGACCACGACGGTCGGCTCGTCGGCGGCAGCGAACGCCTCACGGAAGTCGGCGACGGGCGAGTCGACCACCACGATCTCGGTGTCGCTGCGTGCCGTCGCATGGCAGAACCGCACCGCACCGAGCCCATCGACCTCCAGCGTGACCGATAGCGGTAGGTCGCCGAGAAGGTCACGATGCCGAGCGGTGAGCTGTGCGGCGGCGTACTCGGTGGGCAGCCGACCGGCCTCGGGCAGGTCCGAGCTGAGCGATCCGTCGTACGCGGTCACCAGCTCGCGGTCGGCATTGCCGCGAACCCAGACGACCTGTTCGCCCAGCGAGGCAAGGAGGTCCAGCGTTTCCGCCGGCATCGGCCCGGTCGCGAGATCGCCGTTGAGCACGATCGCGTCGACACCCTCGGCATCGACGTCACCGAGCACCGCTTCGAGCGCTGGCAGGTTGCCGTGGACATCGGCCAAGACGGCTACGCGCATCAGGCTCCTCCCACGAGGTCGTCGATCTGCGGCGCGACGTAGGTCTGGCGCGGCGACCCGGCCGGGAATCCGAACGCGGCCGGCTCGGGTGCGCCGTTCACGATGCGATACTCGTCGAGCCGGCGGCCGTCAAAGGGTCATTCGACCGCCGACGCCGCGGGTTGAGCGCCTCGGCCAGGCCGACCGACTCGCCGATCCGCACGGGGCCGCTTGCCCTGCTCGATCTTCCAGATGGTCGCCTGGCCGAATCCGGTGACCGTACGCGACGACAGCGGAGAGCCGCGTTTCTCCAGACACACAACGGCGGCACCTGGTCGACCGCGTACACGCTTTCCGCCACCTAGACGAGGGGCGTGCCTCAGGACTTCAATGTGTTGGGTTGTCATGTCGCGTCTGCTGTTGCGCCCGCTTCGTCGCTCATTGGCTGCAGGACGGATCGAGAATCCACGCCGTCATGTCAGGTGAATAGTCGACGCCTTGGCCGCCATACGCCCCCGCAGGCAACGGATCCCGTCTGATGGCGACGACCCGGCCGTCGAGGACGTACACGGCGGGGCCGGGTCCATGGGCGGCAGACCGGGGTCCCTGTCCGCGGTCGGCGGGTTGGGCGTCTGCGGCGATGGGCCCGGTCGGCAGGACTGCACCGAGGAGAACTGCCAACACTGCGACGGTGGTCGTTCGCCAGATGGAGGGTGGTTTCCGATTCATGATTCTTACCTTCTGTGCAAGGCTCAGGCCAGAACTACCCATCCACGGTGCTCCCGGCGACCGGCTGCGTCCGCCGCAAATGAGTCACAGCGAACGGGGCATCTGCGGCACTAGGCTGGGTGGATGGCAGGCGGGGATGTGGTGGACCACCGCTCGTTTCTCGGCAGGCTCGAACCGGCCGATCGAGCGTTCCTGCTTCGGCTCGGCCATCCGAAACGCTTCCGCAAAGGAGCGAGGATCATCGTCCAGGGTGACCACAGTGACAACGTGTTCCTGACTCTTTCGGGACTGGTCAAGGTCACCCTGGACACGCCGGACGGTCGCGAGATCGTGCTGTCCGTCCTGGGGGCGGGCGACCTTCTGGGCGAGTTCGAGGTGATCGAAGGAAGTCCGCAGCGGTCGGCGGGCAATGTCGCCATGCTGCCCGTCGAGTGCCGCGTGATTCCGGGCAACGAGTTCATGGCTGCCCTCGAGACGCATCCGCAGATGTTGCTGGTGATGGTGCGCGTCATCATGAGCCGGTTGCGGGCGGCCGATCGCCGTCGCGAGGCCTCGGCTTCGATGGGAGTCTCGCGCAGCCTGGCCAGTTTCCTAGTCGAACTGGTGGACCGCTACGGCACCTCCGACGGATCAGCGATCGACATCGGCGTCCATCTGACTCAGGAGGAGTTGGCCAGCCTGATGTCCACTTCGCGCGACTCTGCCGTCCGTGGACTCAGCACGTTGCGGACCAGAGGGCTGATCGCAACCCGCCGTCGCCAGATCGTGGTGACCGACCTTGACGGACTACGACGCTGCGCATTAGGAATGGCGACGGCACGGGACGATTAACTCTGGCTGGTTCGACTCTGTGGCCGACCAATCGCTGTCCGAATCACTCGCCGCTCCGACCCCGAGCGTCTCACCGCTCTCAACCTCGGCGCCGGCGAAGACGTCTGTCCGGTCATCGCAGTCCGGGTACAGAACTTCGCGCCTCGGCAAGGTTCTGGTCGTCTCGGCCCAGGCCGACCCGAGCCGTCCTGATGACAGCCCGGACCTTGCATGGCCCGGGGCGTCCCCTGGCAGTGCGCCAGCAGCGATCCCGTCGAGGAGTGGATATCGGCCGCCGCGCGTCGCGCTGGACCGACACCCACGTGTGCGGTGCACGTCACCGATCCCGGTCACTACCCGCCCGACTTCCGGGTCCTCGCGCCGGCCACGCCGGCGTGACTGAGCCCTCGATTTAGTACCGCTTTCATCACCCAGGCGCCGCAGTTATCGCACGGCCGCGATTTCGTACCGCTTTCCTTCATACCGGAACTATCCGCGAGGATGGCCGAGAGGCCGACGTCCGCTCGTCGATGTCGGGCACCAGTGTTCGTCTGCGCCGAATGCGTGTCGAAGTCGGTGAAGGATGCCAAGGTTCCTCAGGTCGGGCGGCATGTCGTGGCGGTCTGTAACACCGTCGGCATCCGCGACGTTGGTTCGATCCAACACCGCCGCTACCGGGGGGACCACGGACTTGTCGTCGACCAGCGGTGTGTGCTTCGGCCCGGTGGTGGACGCCCTGCCCGTTGTGGCTGCTGAGTCAACGTGTGCTCAGCTCTGGGCTGATGGGCATTGGTCCTCGTGGAGGTATTGGCGGCATTCCTGGTCGGTGAGCGACCTTGTCACGTGGTGTCGGGCGATCTGTAAGAGGTCGTCGATGTCGAGGGCCCAGACTCGGAGGTCGCCGCATTCGCTGGTGGAGGCGAGCTTGGTCCCGTCGGGGCTGAAGGCCAGGCCGGAGATTGCGCAGGCGTGGCCGGGCAGGACGAGATACTCGCTGCCGGTGTCGGTGTGGAACAGCTGAATGGTGCCGTCGTCGCGCCCGGTCGCGACCAGTGACCCGTCGGGGCTGTAGGCGATCTGCCTGATGTCTTGGGCGGGTCCGGTGAGCTGAGCAACGGGCTTGAAGCCGTCCAGATCCCAGATCTCCGCGCGTCGCTCCAGGGACGTCACCATCTTCGGGCCGGTGGGATCGAAGTCCACCGCTGCCGCCTGGATGGTTTTGACGACGGTGCCGCTCTCCCAGTCCCACAGCCTCGTGCGAGGCACGCCGGTTTTCGTATGGCCGGCGGTGGCGATGAGGCGGCCGTCGAAGCTGAACTGCACGCTAGTCCCGCCATACCTGCCCTTGTCGCGTACGGTTCGGGTGACGCGGCCGTTCAGATCGGTGATCTTGACCGTCCCTAGGTAGTCTACGGTGGCCAGGTGGTTCCCGTCGGGGCTGAAGGCGACGCCGGTGGCGTCGTATCGGTGCCAGACCGTGAATAGCTCGTGTCTGGTGGCAATGTCCCAGACCGCGGCGTTCTCGCCGGCGTAGGTTCGGTCACCCGACAACGACCAGCCACCGGCTGCGATCATGCTGCCGTCTGGGCTCACGTCGACGGCGTTGATGTACCCGATCGTCGCTGGATCGATCGTCACGACGGGGCGTCGCGACTGCAGATCCCACAGGGCGAGCACGTTGCCGTTTGGGCTGGTTGTCAGTACCCGGTGGCTGTCCGGCGTGAACGCCACGGGGGGCAGCTCTTCTCGGGCGGCCGGGAAGTTGGCCCATTCGGCGTTGCCGTTCGGGCCGATGTCCCAGATCTTCAGTGCTGAGCTTTCGGTGTCGCCTGCCATCAGCCGGGTTCCGTCGGGGGAGAAGGCCAGGCCGTTGATTCCGGCGTGCATGTCCGGTGATGTCAGAGACTGCGCCTCGACCGCGCCGTGTGGGCTCACGTCCCATACCTTGACGGTGCCCTCTGATCCGCCGGTGGCCAGGCGGTCGGTGCCCGGGGAACGGGGCCGTGGGCTCCAGGCGAGGCTCTTGGGGTATCCGGTGTGGCCGGAGAGGACCGACAGGAGACTTCCCGACTTCGAATGGATCCGCGGCGGATCCCAAAGACTGGTCGTGGCGAGGTATCGGCCGTCCGGGCTCCACGCCACCTGACCGGGGAGGCTGGGATTTCCACCGGCCGCTAGTTGGAACTCTCGTTTGCCCGTGCCGAGATCGAAGACGGCACCGAGGTCCGTAACTCCGGCGGTCGCTACGGCGATGCGGGTTCCGTCGGGGCTGAGCGCGGTGTCGGCCGCCTCGGCGACACGGTGGCTCCACACCACGCGGTTCGTGGCAAGATCCAGGACCCGTACAGCGGGCTCGTTCCCGCTCCACGCGGCCGCGACGATCGTGCCGTCGGCGCTGAACGACGGCCCCCATGCCTTTCCCACCCCGGCGACGGAGGCGAGGAGCTGGCCGGTAGACGGCTGCCAGACCTTGAGCTTCCCGTCAGTTCCGGTGGTGGCGAGTTTCGAGCCGTCCGGGCTGAGGTCCACGTCGGTCACGTCGCCGTCGTGGGCTTTGAAGGATCGGACGCTGTCTGCGGTCTCGGCATCCCGGATGTCGACGATTCCCGTCCCCTCGGGTCCTTCGGTCACGAACACTCCGGCCGGGCTCCAAGCCAGGCGTCCTCCCCATCCCGACCCCGATCTCGACAGGACGACCCTGGGGGAGGATGTGACGGCCCGGTGGAGCGCCTCCACGGCCTCGGGGACCACGGTCCCGTCGACGGAGCGGGTCTGGTCGATGGCGGCGATCGCGAGCAGGATGCTGCGTTCGGGATCGACCTCGAGGTTGCTGACCGCCGCCGCTGCCAGTTCGCGAGCGCTGGCGATCCTGGCCTCGCGTTCGGCGCGTTTGGTCTGGTTGGTTGCGAGGATCGTGAGCGCTGCGGCCACCAGGGTGGCCACGGCCAGTACCGCGACCAAGGCTCGGAGTCGGGCCCGGGACCGCCGCTCGATTCGCGTTTCGCGGTCGCGGCGGGCCTGCTCGTCGGCGCGTTCCTTATCGTGCTGGTCGAGGCTGGCCTTCAGATAGGCTCTATCCGGTCGGCCGATCGCGAGGTCGGTGGCGGCGGCCCATTGCTCCAGCTGCTCGAGTCGGGTGCCACGCAGGAGGAAACTCGGATCTTCGTGCGAGCCTCGCCATTCGGCGGCGGCCTGGGCTAATAGATGCTCCTGGCGGAGGTCTTCTCGGGCGTCGTCGATCCACGTGCGCAGCCGCACCCAGGCGGTGAGCAGGGCCTCGTGGGCGATCTCGACGGTGGGCTCTCGGGTAGATGGTTCCCGATCGAAGGTCAACAGGCGGTGTCGGCCCAACGCATCGAGCACGCCGTCGATCGCGTCCTGCTTGACCTCGAGGGCGTCGAGCTCGCTCCTGGCGACCCGCCGCCGGGTGTCCTCCCTTCCCTCTCCCAGCATGACCAACCGGAGGAACACCTGTTTGATCGCCCTCCGGCCGGCCGAGTCGGCCGCGCCGTAGATCCGGTCGGCCCGCGTGGACAGAGCGCCCGCCACACCGCCCAACGCCTGGTAGGCCGACAGGGTCAGCTTGCCATCGTCTCGCCGTTCGAACAGCTCGGTGAGTGCGAATTGCAGAAGGGGCAGCGCGCCGGGCTGATGGGCCAGGTCGGCGATCATCTCGGCCTCCAGGCCCCGTTCGGTACGGGTCCCGACCCGTTCGGCCGGACCGCGGATGGCTTGTTCCAGCTCGTCGGGCGTGAGCGGCGGTACGGCCTCGGTCCGAGCCGCCAGCAGCTCCCCGAAGCGTGGATAGAGGAGGGGGCGGTCGTAGAAGTCGGCGCGGAGGGTCACGATTACCCGGAGTCGGCTGTCGGGGTCGGCGGTCGCTACACGCAGCGATTCGAGGAACTGCTCCCGCTCCGCTTCGTCGGTGGTGAGCGTAAACGCCTCCTCGAATTGGTCGACGAAGAGCACCACTTCGGCGTCTGCCGGCGTGATGAGGTCCACGGCCTCCAGGAGACCTCTCGAGGTCGTGGCGAGGACGTCGTGCAGTCGCGAGGTGGGATGCACCGCGATCCGCAGGAGGGCGGCATCGAGCTCTTCCATGGGGTGGGGTCCGGGGAACATCTCGGCGACGAAGGTCGACTCTGGGTGTCCGAGCGCTCCGCGGCGAATCGCCGGGATCACGCCGGCACGCACCACCGACGACTTCCCGCCACCGCTCGGGCCGACGACTGCGAGGAACCTCGAACCCGGCCCAGCCTCGTTCAGGCGAGCGACCAGTCGATGGATGAGTTCGCCTCGTCCGAAGAAGTCGCCGGCGTCGGCCTCGGTGAAGGCACGGAGACCCTTGTAGGGGTTGCGCGCGTCGACCCGGCGGCGGCCGGCGAGCGCTCCCGGCTCCAGGGCGGCGCGGGCGGCGTCGGCGAGTGCTTGGGCGTCGAGTCCATCCCTCCCGATCTCGACCTGCTCGGCGACCTCGATCACGTCCGCGGCTTTCGGTGCCCAGCGCCTGACGAGGCCCGCCAGGGCGCGTACGTCGTCATCGCGGTCGGCGATCGGTCCGACGCCGATGCCGAAGTCCGCCAGATACGCGTTCTGTTCGGCGTCGAAGAGCACGTTGGAGGGGCCGACGTTACCGTGCGCTACGCCCTGCCGGTGTGCGAACGCGAGTGCCGAGGCGATCTGTTCGATCATGTGAAGCGCTCGGTCGCCCGGCAGCGCACCCCCTCGCTCTTCAAGCCCTCGCAGGGTTCCGCCTCGCAGATAGCGCGAAATCACATAAGCGCGGCCGGGCTCTCGCCAGTAGTCGTGGATCGGGGCGATGTGAGGGTGCTCCAACGCTGCGGCGGCCTGGGCCTCCGGTTCGAACCGGCGCACGAACATCGGGTCTGAGGCCAGCCGTTCGTGAATGATCTTGGCGGCCACGTCGCGGCCCACGTGAGGTTGGATCGCCCGAAACACCACACCGGCGCGCCCTTCGCCGATCTTCTCCAGCAGCCGATACCCGCGCAGGGGCTCCCCCCGCAGCTCGAGTCCGGGATCCTGCTTCAGAACCCGCTCATGGAGCCGGGCAAGCTCGGGGGACGGATCTATCCCGAGCTCATCGGCCAGAATCTGTCGGGCCCGCTGGTACGCCTGGAGCGCGTCGGCCTGGCGCCCATCTCGATAGCACGCGAGCATGAGCAGCGTCCACAGCCTCTCCCGGAGTGGGTGGCCAGACACCAGCCTCTCCAGCTCGCCGATCGCCCTGGCTTGATTGCCGCAGGCCAGCAACCCCTCGAGCCGGTCTTCTTGCGCTTCGAGCCGAAGGTCATCGAGCCGTGCGGCCTCGCCGTACAGTGCCGGCTGGTCGGCCAGATCCGCGAACGCGGGCCCACGCCACAACGACAGCCCGTCCTCCAGTGTGCCGACCGCGATGTTCGGATCGACCGGAAGGGACTTCCTGGCATCCCTCACGAGGGCGTCGAATCGTGCAGCGTCGAGCTCCGACGGTTCGACCCGAAGGCGGTAGCCCGGGGGACGACTTTGGATCCGGTCTGGGCCGAGGGCCTTTCGCAGGTGCGAGACGTAGGTCTGGATGACGTTCTTGGCCTTCTCGGGTGGCTCGTCGCCCCACAAGTCGTCCATCAGGGTCTCGGCCGACACGACCTCGTTCGGCCGAATCAGCAGATGCGCCAAGACGGTGCGCTGCTTCGGTCCACCCAGCGGAATAGGCCCGCCGCCGGCGTCGACCTCCAGCGGACCCAGGACACGAAACTGCAGCCTCGCCCCGTACACCGGCCGGTCTGCGAATCGTCCAGCCGAGAGCCGGGGCGGCTCGGGAACTCGCGGGGCCCTCGCCGTCTCCCACGTGCCACGAAGCCCGGTCGCGCGCGTCGCGTTGCGCCGGGGACCTGCTCCGTCGTCCGTCTCGCTCACAGGCTGGAACCCTCCCTCAACGCACTTGAGAACCGCTTGAAGGAGAACTCCAGTCTCCCTCAAGACCCCACCCCGATGCTTGCCATCAACGCGGAACTCGAAGGGAGATCGACATGTCCAACACGTCACATCCCAGCCGGTTCGCCGCGACTCTTGCCGCCGGACTCGTGGGAGTCGGTCGGCCCGCGGGGTCGGGAGCTGCCGGGAGGGCCTGCTCTCTCCAGCGATTGTGACGAGCCCACTGATGGGTGCGTGACAGGAAAGAAGTGGATTGAGATGAGAATGCGACATTCGGGCTGGCTAGTGAGCGCCCTCGCCGCCACAGCTTTGGTCTTCGCCGTCGCCGCGGCGGGTGTCACCGCCGGGACGGCAGGCGGTGTGCGCGCTGCATCGGCGGATGCCGCACAGCCGAACGAGGTGACGAAGTGGAACGCGATCGCGCAGAACACGGTGCTGGCGCAGCCGCCGAATGCGTCCGCGCCGCCCGCCGCCGCGGTCTTCATGGCGATGGTGCAGGGCTCGGTCTACGGTGCGGTCAACGCGATCGACCGAGATCACCGTCCCTACCTCGTCACGCAGAGAGCCGACCCGAGCGCCTCGAAACAGGCCGCGGTGGCGACCGCAGCCTTCGGTGTCCTCGACGCGCTGTTCCCCGCGCAGCACGCGACGCTGCGGGCGGAGTACGACAGCTCGCTTGCGGCGATCCCGGACGGGCCGCGGAAGGAGGCCGGGATCGAGGTCGGCAGCGCTGCGGCCGAGGCCATGCTCGCGGAGGGGCACGATGGACGTCTGGGTCCGACACCGCCGCTGCCCCCCGATGGCCCGGGCTATTGGGAGCCGCTGTTGACATCGGACGGCGTGCCGATCCTGGATCCGAGCCCCTGGGTAGGTCTCGCGCGGCCGTTTCTGGTCAAGAGCTCCTCGCAGTTCCGCACCGACGGTCCGTACCCACTGACCAGCGCGGCCTACACAAAGGACTTCAACGAAGTGAAGGCACTCGGGGACGTGGACAGCACCACCCGGACGCCCGAGCAGACCCATGTCGCGGTCTTCTGGCAGAGCAACCCGGCCGCAACCTGGAACAGCCTGGCTCGGCGCCTGGCAGAGGAGCGGCAACTCGACGTCAGCGAGAGCGCGCTGCTGTTCGCGATGCTCGACCTGACCGCCGGGGACGCTCAGATCAACTGCTGGAACGACAAGTACTACTGGGGCTTTTGGCGGCCGATGGCAGCCATCCGGGAGGCCGACACCGACGGCAACCCAGCGACCGATCCGGACCCCACCTGGACGCCGCTGTTCACCCCGCCCTACCCCGAGCACCCGTCGGGTGCGCTGTGCTACACCAGCTCGAGCCTCAATGCGCTGAAGGCGTTCTTCGCCACCGATCAGATCACGTTCTACGCGACAAGTAGCCAGTTCCCCGGCGAGCAGCGCCACTTCGAGCGGTTCTCCGATGTGATCAACGAGCTGATTGAAGCTCGCATCTGGGCCGGCGTGCACTTCCGCAACGCAGACCTGCAGGCAGCGACCCTAGGCAAGCGGGTCGCCCGCTACACCCATCTGCACTGGTTCCGGCCACTGGACTGATACCCCCACGCGGGGGCCGCAACCTGCGGCCCCCGCGACCCTTGCCGAAATAGGGCCCTGCGCATGCCGATGGCGGTCAGCGCCAAGCTGCGAGTTTGCCTTGATTGTCGGCATCTCGTTGGGGACGCGGCACGCTGCGTCCGCCACCGACTGCTTCCGCTAACGTCCGAGGTGACGTCCCGCTGAGTGGTGGAGTTCTCGACACCGTGCGGGGTCAGTGGTCTGATCATGCCGTCATGAGTTCGGGTTTGGCCACCTCCTGGGTCTTCTTCTCGGTGAGCAGTGCCATGGAGCGTTCGGAGAGGTAGCGGCGGTCGGTGACTTGCCATTCGTCGTGGGCCTCGACCAGGACGGCGCCGGCCAGCCGAAGGAGGGCGGCGGGGTTGGGGAAGACTCCGACGACGTCGGTGCGGCGTTTGACTTCCTTGTTGAGCCGCTCCAGTGGGTTGGTCGACCAGATCTTCTTCCAGTGGCTGGCTGGGAAGGCGGTGAAGGCGAGTAGGTCGTCGGTGGCTTCGCGCAGCATCTGTTCGACCTTCGGTAGCTGTTTGCCGAGCATGGTGGCGATGACCTCGAACTGCTCGTGGACGTGTTCGGCGTCGGGTTGGGCGAAGATGGTGCGGATCGCGGCGGCGACCATCTCCTGGTTGCCTTTGGGCACCACGGCGAGCACGTTGCGCATGAAGTGGACCC
>JBKOYM010000064.1:0-9073 GCA_046725375.1 Actinomycetota bacterium | reverse complement strand
GTGTGGTCCTGGACCTGATCAAGAACGGTGCGACTCCGGCCGACCTGACGCCGGCCCAGATGCGCCAGGTTGCGTTCGCGATCGACCCGAACTCGGAGTTCGGTCAGAGCGTCCCTGGTCTGTCGGGGTTGCCGGGCCTGTGCTCCCTCCCCAGTGGGTCGGCGGTCCCGGGTGGCGAGGTCGACGCCATCACGTTCGACGGCGAACCGGCGCGGTTGCTGCGACGCGACAGGGGAGACGCCGTCGACGTCATCGCCTTCGCCTGCGACAGCTTGGGTCCGCGTCTCCTCGACGCGGTGACGCTGCGCCGGCGCTGACGCCAACGGAACGTGGCCCCGACTGCCTGATCGGCGGACGGGGCCACGTTCACGGGGTTTGCTGCGAACGACGGTATGTGACCGTCGTTCCTCCGGTGCTCAGAAGCCCTGGAGCATCTCGAGCAGGTCCATCGGGTCGATGGGCAGGGCGTCGAGGCCCGGCAGCCCCGACAGACCAGGGACGCTCTGACCGAACTCCGAGTTCGGGTCGATCGCGAACGACACCTGGCGCATCTGGGCCGGCGTCAGGTCGGCCGGAGTCGCACCGTTCTTGATCAGGTCCAGGACCACACTGGGAGCACCAACGTACGCACCGCTGACGACCATGGCCGCGCCACGACCGGCGTTGTATGCGCCGTGGTCCCAGTTCTTCCAGGCCTTGGCCTGGTCGGCGGTGATGGGCTGGCCGGTCGCCGAGGCGATGATGGTCGGCCATCCGATCCACGCGCCGCTGATCACACGAGCGGAGCCACCGGTGACGTGGGCACCACCGCAGATGAAGCTGGCCCAAGCCGCTCGGGACGTGTGCGACAGTTCGGAGGCGCCCTCGCTCACCGGGTGGCAGTTGCCTTTGACGTTCGGCCCCTGCTCCACGGTCGCCGCCTGGGTGGGCGCGTCCTGGACTCCGAGCGCAACACCAGCGACGGCGGCAGCGGTGACGATCGCCTTCCGCATCCCTGTGGGAATACTCATTCGTACCTTTCCCTCTCATCTCATCATGATGTGATGTAACAGGCGTCACGTAGGACACCTCAACCCGGGAATGATGCGACGGGCGCGGTGCCCCCGAGTCGGCATGATCCGCGCACCGATGTAGTTCAAAACGAACCTAAGTCCAATCAGTTACGCAAAAGGGGCGAATGGTAAGGGCTCATCCGCCTGGTGGAGCAATCCGGCGCGGGGAATCCGCGGCCCGTACCATGCGTTGAAGCGGTAGCGGAGCCGCCCACTTTGACCGGCTGGCTCCCAGACAGCGGAAGGGGACACGTCACGGTGTCGCAGGACGTACGCAACGTCATCATCATCGGATCCGGGCCGGCCGGTTATACCGCCGCGCTCTATTCCGCGCGAGCCAACTTGTCGCCGCTCGTCTTCGAGGGCTCGGTCACCGCTGGTGGCGCCCTCATGACCACGACCGACGTCGAAAACTACCCCGGCTTCCCCGAGGGGATCATGGGCCCGACGCTCATGGACCACTTCCGCACCCAGGCCGAGCGATTCGGCGCCGAGCTCGTCACCGATGACGTTACGTCGGTCGACCTGACCGACGAGATCAAGGTCGTGCGGACCGCCGATGGCACCGAGCACCGGGCGTACGCCGTCATCCTCGCGATGGGGTCGGGCTACCGAAAGCTCGACCTCCCCGACGAGGACCGGCTATCCGGCCACGGCGTGAGCTGGTGCGCGACGTGTGACGGCTTCTTCTTCCGCGACCAGGACATCGCGGTCGTCGGCGGCGGCGACTCGGCGATGGAAGAGGCCATGTTCCTCACCCGGTTCGCCAAGTCGGTCACCGTTGTCCACCGGCGCGACGAGCTGCGGGCCAGCAAGATCATGCAGGACCGGGCGTTCGCCAATGACAAGATCCAGTTCGCGTGGAACAGCAAGGTCACCGCGATCAAAGGCGACGACCTCCTCGAAAGCATCACGCTGGTCGACACCGAGTCCGGCAAGACCCGGGACCTGCCGGTGTCCGGACTCTTCATCGCGATCGGGCACGACCCGCGATCGGAGCTGATCAAGGGTCAGGTGGAGCTCGACGAGGAGGGGTACGCGCTGGTCGACGGCTCGTCGACGCGGACCAACCTACGCGGCGTGTTCGCGGCCGGTGACCTCGTCGACCACACGTACCGCCAGGCCGTGACCGCCGCTGGCACCGGCTGTGCGGCCGCCCTCGATGCCGAGCGGTTCCTGGCCGACCGGGAGCACGCGGCCGCCGCCGCGGCCCTGGCCTGACGCGACACCGGTCACACCCGACCGTGGAATGTCGGGCGGGTGCGGCATTGTTGACCCTGATGCGGCGACGGGAATGGGCGCCGTACCTCACGACTCAAGGAGCACCCGTGGCAGACATCCAGGCCGTCACCGATGACAACTTCGCTCAGACCGTCTTGAGCTCTGACAAGCCCGTCCTGGTGGACTTCTGGGCCGAGTGGTGTGGACCGTGTCGACAGGTCTCCCCGATTCTCGAAGAGATCGCCAGCGAGCACCCGGACAAGTTCACGCTCGTGAAGATGAACGTCGACGAAAACCCGCAGATCCCGGCGCAGTACCGAGTGACCGGCATCCCCACGATGAACGTCTACAAGGGCGGCGAGGTCGTCAAGTCGATCGTCGGCGCGAAGCCGAAGGCGGCACTGCTCAGCGACCTCGAAGAGATCATCGCCTGACCAAAACACACGTACTGACGGCACCGACGCGGCTCCCGCCTCGGTGCCGTCGGCTGTTTGGGCCGCTCCCGCCAGCATTCGTGCCTGGCGGGAGCGGCGTACCACGTCAAGGTGGTGGGACGTGTGTGCCGCACCACCCACCCTTGGCTCAGCTCGCCGGGTTGGTCACCTCCACGGTGAGGAACCCGTCCGCGTCGGCCGTCACGGTCGCGGTGACACCGACACCGGCGACCTTGACCGAGTTTTGCGGGTTGGCGGCATCCCAGTAGGCGTTCGGGTCCGAGTCGTCGAACGTCGGCATCGCCGCGCTCGAGTCGGCGCACGCCGCCTGCGTCTCGACGTGCTGGTTGGGACCATTGCCGACCAGTACCTGCTTGTGCAGGCAGACCGGGTCGGTCGCCTCGAGCCCGAACGTCGCGTCGAACGGCTCGCGCCGGTTGCTTGGGCTCGTCCCGTCCGGGTAGGTCAGCGAGTCGGGCCGGGCGTCCACCGGCAGGGCGTACCCGACACCGGGGTGCTCGCTGTTGTTGTTGTCGGTGTAGCCCTGGTCGACCAGCCACACGAGCATACCGTTCTGGTACGGGAAGCGCTCGACCCAGTCGGGTCGGGTAATCCCCTCCGAGAACTGGTACGGACCCTGCTGCAGCGTCGCGTCATAGCCGACGTACTGGCGGCTCTCGAGCAGGTAGTAGCGCTGACTCACCGTGGTCTCCGTACCGGTCGAGATCTTCCAACCGCCGGCGGTCCAGCCGTTGTCGCCGTTCTCGGCGCCGTCGGTGAACGTCTGCTGGCCGCTCTTGACCGCGATGTTGTCGAGGAACGCGCCGGCCTCGTTGACGCCACCGTCGGTGACGTAGTGGAACCGGAACAGCGACTCCCGACCCCCCGGCTTGTACGAGTAGCGAATGCCGCCCCACCGGGCTTGCTGTCCGGTCAGCGCCTTGCCGACCTTGGTCCAGGTAGCGCCGCCGTCCACGGAGTACTCGCCGTACAGGAAGTCGAAGTCCGCCTCGATGTCGTACCACGCGTCGGCGGTCACGGTCACCGAGTCGGCAGCCGGCACCGATCGGGTCAGTGAGTTGTCGAGGTCGTCGCCGCGGCCCGAGTACCACGCGTGCGTGCCTTCGGGCGGCGTCGTATACGACTCGGTTCGCTCCGCGTCGGGCAGGTTGACCTTGATCGCCTGGTCGGCGTCCGCGTACGTGTGCTGCGACGGGCCGAGCTTGTATGTGCCGCTCTCGCCGGCATTGACCTCGGCGTAGTCGAGCCAGCCGAGGAATAGCTTCTCCTCCGGGCCCATCAGACCGGGCGTGGTGCCGATGTCGTCGCCACCGTGGTTGAGCCACGAGCCCGAGGACATCAGAGTCCAGAACGCCGTGCCGTTCTCGCCGGCGTTCGTGTCGTAGAAGTCCGGCAGCTCGAGGTCGTGGCCGAACTCGTGCGCGAACACGCCGAGTCCGCCGTTCTCCGGCTCGACCGTGTAGTCGCCGATGAAGTACTTCGACCCGCCGATCTGGAAGCCACCGGCCAGGTTCTGTGAGCCGTTGACCGTCGGTCCGACCGAGCCGGCCAGGTTGAAGAACGCGAACCAGCGGTGCGACCAGATCGCGTCCTCACCGGCGCCGGCCTCCTCGCCGCCTCCGGCGTGGACCGCCTGGAAGTGGTCGATGTAGCCGTCCGGCTCGTTGAAGTCGCCGTCGTGGTCGTAGTCGTCGCGGTCCCACACGTCGAACTGCGAGAGGTACGCGTCGACCTCGGCGGGAGTCTTCCCGGCGTCGAGCTGCGACTGGTACCACGCGTCGGCGCTGTCGCGGAGGAAGGCCCACGTACCGCCGTTGTCCTCGATCGCGTTGTCGCCGTACGAGGAGGCGTTGCCCGGCACCTGGACCCAGTCGGTCACTGTGTTGGTCACCGAGTATCGACCCGACGACAGCTGCGAATAGAAGTTCTTGAACGACTCACCGTCGCCGTTGAACATCTCCTCGTAGTGCGCCCGGTTGAAGTCCGGCACCCAGTACGTCGAGTTGTCCTGGGTCCGGTCGGGTTCGGGGATCTGGTTGTGCAACGGCCCCGGATCGGTGCCGTACTTGCCGGATCCCTCGGTGCCGAACTCACCGAGGATCGTGAAGATCTTGTCCTCCTTCTCGACGGGGAACTCGACGAACGATCCGTCGGCCAACTTGACAGTCGAGCCGCCGTCGGCGCGCGGCCGCAGTTCGGCTGCATCGTTTTGCAGCATGGCCAGTGCCTTCGCCCGCAGCTTGGCGCGCTGCTTCTGCTGTGGGCTGGTCAGGTTGTCGGGTCGATGGTTCGACGCGGTGGTACGACTGGGTTGATCGTCGCCACGGGTAGGCGACGCTTGCGCGTTCGAGAGCATGGTGGTGCTCAGCGCAATCGCGGCCGTGCCGGCGAGCAGGCCCGATGCCAGTTTCTTCATGCTGTCCTCACGGGTAGGGCGGACACGTCACGGTCACCGGGCACAAGCCACCTACCCCGAGCGGTTCCCGGAGGAACCTTGCCGGTCGACATCGGGGGTTGGCAAGGACTTGAGACGAAATGAGACTAATGAGTTTGACAAACAGCGCAAGATCCGGGCGACTCCGGCAGCACCGGACGGGCCGGCACCGCGTGGCGTTTGAGCGTCGCGTCTCGCCGGGCGGTGTCGGACGGCGCGACACCGGCTCGATGCGGCATCGTAGGACCCGATGCCTTCCGGCGACCGACCCTCGAAGCCCGGCGACTCCCCCGGGAGCAAGCCGGTGCCCATCGGCCGGCAGACCCGGCTCGATGCGTACGTCGACCGCTACGCCGCCCGGACGAAGGGCATGTCGGCCTCCGAGATTCGCGCGCTGTTTTCGGTCGCGAGCCGTCCCGAGGTCGTGTCACTAGCCGGCGGCATGCCCAACATCTCGGGACTGCCCCTCGACATCGTCGGATCGACCCTGCACGACCTCGTTCTCGACCGCGGCAACGTCGCGATGCAGTACGGCGGCGGCCAGGGCGACCCAACGCTGCGCGAGCAGATCTGCCAGGTCATGCGGCCCGAGGGCATCCACGCCCATCCGGACGACGTCGTCGTCACCGTCGGGAGCCAACAGGCCGTCGACCTCGTGACCCGGGTCTTTTGCGACCCGGGCGATGTGGTGCTGTGCGAGGCACCAAGCTACGTCGGCGCCCTCGGCGTCTTTCGCGCGTACGAGTGCGAGGTCGTGCACGTCGAGATGGACGATGACGGACTCGTACCCGAGGCGCTGCGGCAGGCGATCGCCGCCGTGCACGCGGCTGGCAAGTCGATCAAGTTCGTCTACACGATTCCGAACTATCACAATCCCGCCGGCGTCACGCTGTCGGGCTCGCGTCGGCCGGAAATCCTCGACATCTGCGCCGAGGCCGACCTGTTGATTCTCGAGGACAACCCGTACGGGCTGCTCGGCTTCGGCCGCGAGCCCGACCGCGCGTTGCGCGCCGACGAGCCCGATCGAGTCGTCTACATCGGCTCGTTTTCGAAGACCTTCGCCCCCGGCTTCCGGGTGGGCTGGGCGCTGGCGCCGTATGCAGTTCGGGAGAAGCTCGTCCTAGCCCAGGAGTCGGCGACGCTGTGCCCGCCGACGTTTTCGCAACTGGCCGTGTCGAGCTATCTCGCGACCCATGACTGGCAGGGCCAGATCAAGCAGTTCCAGGAGACTTATCGGGTGCGCCGCGATGCCATGCTCGACGCGCTGGCCGATCAGATGCCGTCGAGTGCGACGTGGACTCGGCCCGCGGGCGGCTTCTACGTCTGGCTGACGCTGCCGGAGGGTCTGGACGCCAAGGCCATGCTGCCCCGGGCGGTGACCGCGCGGGTCGCGTATGTGCCCGGCACCGCGTTCTACGCCGACGGGTTCGGCAGCCGATGCATACGGCTGTCGTACTGCTATCCGAGTCCGGAGCGGATCCGGGAGGGTGTTCGCCGACTCGCGGAGGTCATGCGGGCGGAGTTGGAGCTGCGCGAGACCTTCGGCGCGGCGCTGCCGCGTGAGCCACGCGGTTACGAGGGCCCCAACACCGACCTGTCCTGAGCCGTCGAGGAGTGCACCGTGAGCGAGCATGCGAGCGAACAATCCAACACAGCAGCGAACCCGCTCGCGGGCCCGACGAACGCCAGCGAGGTGAGCAGGTGAGCGAGCTTGACGAGCGCGTGGTCGTCCTCGCCGGAGGGTTGGCCCACGAGCGCGACGTCTCGCTGCGGTCGGGGCGCCGCGTCTCCGAGGCGTTGCGGGAGGCCGGCTTCGAGGTGGAGCAGCGCGACGCCGACATGCACATGGTGCCAAGCCTGCAAGCCGATCCGCCTGCATGCGTCGTGCCGTTACTGCACGGCGAGGACGGCGAGGACGGTGCGCTGCAAGAGGTCCTGACCTTGCTGGATGTGCCGCACGTGGGCTCGCCAGCGGCGTCGTGTCGGCTGGCCTTCGACAAGGCCGTCGCCAAGTCCGTGGTCGCCGCGGCCAAGGTGTCGACGCCGGACGCCATGGCGTTGCCGGCCGAGACCTTTCGCGAGCTCGGCGCCGCCTCGGTGATGGACGCGGTGGTCGAGCGGCTCGGGTTGCCGATCGTGGTCAAGCCGACCCGTGGTGGCTCTGCCCTCGGCGTCCAGGTCGTGCATCGCCGCGAAGATCTTCCGAGCGCCATGGTGGGCTGCTTCTCGTACGGTCCGGTGGCACTTGTCGAGCGATGCGTCGAGGGCACCGAGGTCGCCGTCGCAATCATCGATGACGACGCTGGTCCGCGTGCGCTGCCTGCGGTGGAGATCCGGCCCGACGGTGGCGTCTACGACTACAGCGCGCGCTATACGGCCGGGGCGACCGAGTTCGTCGTGCCGGCGCGATTGTCGCCGACCCTCTCGACGGCGTGTGCAGACGCGGCGATCGCGGCGCATCGGGCGCTCGGGCTGCGGGACCTGTCCCGATCGGATCTGATCGTCGATCCGGGTGGCACGGTGTGGTTTCTCGAGGTCAACGTGTCCCCAGGGATGACCGAGACGTCGCTGGTGCCGCTTGCGGTCGAGGCCGACGGCATGAGCCTCGGCGACCTCTGCGGTGCCCTTGTCCGCCGGGCCATTGCTCGCGGGTAGGCGGGTCGACGGCCGCGGCTCGAGATGCTCGTACGGCGGAAAAATCAATTTGTCGACTTATCGTTTTGTAGGGCTTAGTCGTCCTGGTCGTTCGCGGCCTTCGGGTCCATGATCGCGACGATGCGCTCGAGGTCTTCGATCGAGGCATACTCGATGACGATTCGGCCCTTGCGCTTGCCGAGGTTGACCCGGACGCGAGTGTCGAGGCGCTCGGACAGGCGGTTGGCCAGGTCGGTGAGGCGAGGCGCGACGACCGTGCCGCTCTGGCGCCGAGGCCCACGCGCCTTCTGCTGCTCGCCCGCGCCGACTGCGACGATTTCCTCGACGGCTCGCACCGAGAGGCCTTCGGCGACGATCCGGCGCGAGAGCACTTCCTGCTCCGTAGAGTCGGACATTGCCAGCAGTGCCCGGGCGTGGCCAGCGCTCAGCAGACCGGCGGCGACCCGACGCTGAACGGCGGCCGGGAGGCGCAACAGCCGGAGCGTGTTCGAGATCTGCGGGCGTGATCTTCCAAGCCGCTTGGACAGCTCCTCCTGCGTACAGGAGAAGTCATCGAGCAACTGCTCGTACGCCGCCGCTTCCTCCAGCGGGTTGAGCTGCGATCGATGAAGATTTTCGAGAAGAGCATCCCGGAGGAGATAGTGTTCGCTGGTCTCCCGCAGGATCGCGGGGATCGTCGGCTGACCGGCCTCCTGGACGGCGCGCCACCGGCGCTCCCCCATGACGAGCTCGTACTTGTCCTCCCCCATCGATCGGACGACGACGGGTTGGAGCAGTCCGACCTCGCGGATGGACGCGACCAGTTCGGCCATTTCCTCTTCGTCGAAGACCTGGCGCGGTTGTCGAGGGTTGGGTGTGATCCGGTCGGTGGGGATCTCGACGTAGCTGGCGCCCTCGACCGGAGTGAGGCCGCTGGCGTCGGCGTGGTTGGTCTCGTGCAGGGTTGCCTCGGGTATTGCCGACGCCGGTGCGGTGCTCGTCGGAATCAGAGCACCGAGGCCGCGGCCCAATCCTCGACGTGTCGTCGTCACACGTGCTCCTCGCTCTCGGGTATCAGCAACGCGGTTCGGCGTCGTGCCATCAACAGTTCCCCGTCGACACCGGTGGCACGATCTCGCGCCCGTTGGTGTGGTGCGATCACGCGTCCTCCGCGGTGTCGTCGCGAGGCACTGAGTGTCTGGGAGCCGGAGGGCTCGTCGTGGCGAGGCGATTCGCCATCTCCCGGGCAGCCTCGAGATACGACAGGGCACCGGGCG
>JBKOYM010000190.1:0-13961 GCA_046725375.1 Actinomycetota bacterium | reverse complement strand
CGTCCAACCAGCCTCGCTCGTTCCTCGCTTCGGCGGCCAGGCCCATCCACGGACACGCGCGAACAACCCGCAACCACGGCTCCGCTCCGGCTCAGGTGTCGCCCACGGCTAACGCCAGGGCTGCCACTGCGGGGTCGACGGCTGTGTCGGGCAGGTTGCCGAAGCCGAGGACGAGGGCGGGCGGGTCCGGGTTGTCGGCGATCCGATAGCTCGCTTCGTCGACCACGTGTACGCCGCGCCGACTGGCATCGCTGACGACTGCTGCCGGATCCGCGTCGTCGGGGAGTGCGAGCGGGAGGTGGAGGCCGGCGGCCATGCCGCTGACGCGGCAGGTTGGCAGGTGCTGGGCGAGGGCGTCGATCAGTCGGGCGCGGCGGTGCCGGAATGCTCGGCGGCGACTGCGCAGATGGCGGTCGTATCCGCCACCCGTGATGAGGTCGGTGAACGCCAGCTGATCCAGTGTCGGGGGAGTCGTCCGAGGTACGAGGCTGCCGAGGACGTTGGCCCATCGGCCCGGAGCGAGCAGCCATCCGATGCCGACCGCCGGTGACAGGGTTTTGCTCACGGAGCCGACCAGAAACACGCGTCCCGGATCCATGCCCTGAAGCGCGCCGATGGACCGCGCGTCGTAGCGAAACTCCGCGTCGTAGTCGTCCTCGATCACGACTCCGGAGACGCGGCGGGCCCAGTCGAGCAGGGCCGCGCGACGGTCGGGTGCGAGCGCGACGCCGCGCGGGAACTGGTGCGCCGGCGTCACGATGACCGCGCGTACGCCGGAATGGCGATCGAGTTCGCCGACCCGTACGCCGTCGTCATCGACGCCGAGCGGCACGATCGACATCCCCGCCGCCTCGATCGCGGCATGCAGCCGGGTCCATCCGGGGTCTTCGACGCCGATCGAGGTGATTCCGTCGGCGACGAGCGCCCGGCAGGCCAGGCCGACACCGGCGGTCGCGCTCGTCGTCACGAGCAGTTCGGCGCCGGACGGTTCGGCGCCACGGACCCGGCGGAGGTAGTCGGCGAGCACCGTCCTCGCCGTGGGGTGCCCGCGCGGATCGGGGAAGCCGATGTCGAGGTTGGTCGCGTCGGTCGCCGCCCGGCGTACGGCGTCGGCCCAGCGCCGTCGAGGGAACGCCCGCAGGTCCGGTAGCCCCGGCGCCAGGTCCCATCGGGCCGGTCGCTCCGGCGGTCGGGCCGGCCGTTCGGGCTGGTCCGCGGGCCGACCCGACCAGCGGACCCGGGTAGCCGATCCGACGCGGGCCTCCAGGTAGCCCTCGGCGACGAGTTGCGAGTACGCCTCGGTCACTGACCAGCGTGAGCAGCCGAGCGTCGTCGCGAGCGTACGACTGGGCGGCAGCGCGACCCCGTCGGCAAGCCGGCCCGAGGTGATGGCCGACCGCAGTGCTCGGGTGAGTCGCCGGTGCAATGAGCCGCCGCCGGACAGGTCGAGCAGGACGTCCCAGGCGAGATTGGTCTGGGGAGTCGACATGTCATTGGATCGTACGCCCAGTCCGATCGCGTTTACTGTCGAAAGCGTCGGCACGAAGACAGGAGGCCCACGATGCTGCTGCCACTGGTCATCATCCAACGATGGGCGCGGGAGTCCGATGTCCTCTCGGCGCTCCCCGACGCTCCAGTCGTCGCCGAGGAGCCCGTACGCCGTAGCGTTGCCGCTCGACTATTGGCGAGTTTGCGCCGCGATCGCCAATTTCGGTCCGAACTCGCCAATGGTGAGGGCGGGCAGCGCCGCGAGGCAGCCGACTACGTGTCCTGTCCTGGGACCCAGAGCTTGGACCCGCCCGGCGGCGGCTGCTGCGAGGCGGGTGGCGGCGCGTCGTCATCACGGGCGACGATCCCGGTCGGCACGCGGTCGAGGTCGTTGGCCTCGGGCTCGCCTGCGGCCACCTCGCGTTCGGCCTGTACCTGAGCCATCCGCAGTTGGCCGATGGCCTTCTCGACCGGCGTGACGATGTCGTCCGGGAGGTAGGGGCCGAGCCGTTGGTGCACGAGCGCGGTGAAGTCGATGAACAGCCGGGCGTCCTTGCGACCCAGCTTGACCTGGGCCGCGTTGAGCGCCGTGTACAGCATCTCCGCCAGGATCTGCTGCGCCGGCGCCTCGCGCAGCTTGTCGACGTACTCGCGGACTTCCTCCTCGGTCGGGCGCTCGCCCGTACCCTCTGCGTCGCTGCTACTCACGCGCGCTCCTCGCTCGCATGCTCGCTCACGTGCCAACCGTAACGCCCGGCTCCCGATTTGCGCCGGTAGGACTCAAGTCGACGAGCGCACCGGGACGCCGGTGACCAGCCAGTCGTCGGTGCGTTCGCGATGCACCAGCGTGACCGCCCTGGCGACGAGCAGGACGGCGTACGCGCCCCAGAGCCAGGTCAGGCCGAGGTCGGCGATCCATACCAGACCCGCAAGCGGTGCGTAGATCGCTAGCGTGATGAGGCCGGCCCAGGCGAGGTACGCACCGTCGCCCGCGCCGATCAGGACGCCGTCGAGTACGAAGACCACGCCACTCACCGGTTGGGTCAGCGCCAGAATGATCAGCGCCCCGAGGGCCGCGTGCCAGACGTCGGGGTCGCCCGAAAACGCCCTCGGCAGCCATGGGCTGGTCACGAGCAGTCCGACACCGACGACCACGCCGAACCACAGGCCCCACTGCATCATGCGGCGGGTGGTCCGTCGGGTGCTGGTGATGTCCCTGGCACCGAGGTAGCGGCCGGTCATCGCTTGGCCGGCGATGGCGATGGCGTCGAGGGCCAGCGCGAGTGTGATGGTGACGGTCCAGACGATCTGGTGCGCCGCGATCGATGCCGACGCCATCGTGCTGGCGACCAGCGTGGCCAGCAGGAGAGCGGCCCGCAGCGTGACGGTCCGGACGAACAGGGGGACGTTGGATCGGGCCGCTTCGCCGATGCCCCGCCGGTCCGGCCGCAACGATGCGCCGTGCCGACGGGCGGCTGGGACGACAACGGCCACGAGCGCCAGGCCGGCGCCGAGTTGAGCCAGCGTGGTTCCCAGGGCCGAGCCGGAGATGCCGAGGTCGAGGCCGTAGACGAGCCAGACGTTGAGCCCGATGTTGGCGAGGTTTGCGGCGACCGCGACGACCAGCGGCGTACGGGTGTCTTGGAGTCCGCGCAGGATGCCGGTGCCGGCGAGGACGACGAGCATCGGCGGCATCCCGAGGGCGGCGATCCGAAGGTAGTCGGTTGCCGCCTCGTTGACTGCCGGGTCGGCGTCGAAGCCGCGCACGATCAGTTCGGCGCCGGCGCCCACGATGACAGCGAGCGCCGCCCCGATTAGCAGGGCGAGCCAGATGCCGCTGATGCCGGTGGCGAGGGCGCCCCTAAGGTCACCGGCGCCAAGGTGCCGTCCGACGGCGGCGGTCGTGCCGTACGCGAGGAAGACGGCGAGGTAGACGAGCGTCTGAACGATGGTGCCGGCGATGGCAAGGCCGGCGAGCGGCGTGGTGCCGAGGTGGCCGACGATGGCAGTGTCGGCGAGCAGGAAGAGTGGCTCGGCGACGAGCGCGAAGAATGCGGGTACGGCCAGCCGCAGGATCTCTCGATCGTCGTTGCGCAGACGCGGCCAACCCCTAGGCATTGCCCTCACTGTAATAGGCAGTGGTCATTAGTGTCCATAACATCGAACGCCATTGGTCACTGCGATGTCGACATGGAGATGTGGAGGAGTCCCAACCTGCGACCCGCCCGGATCTTTATCGGGTCCACATCAGGTGGAGAGACGTTGTCCCAGGTCAGCCGCATGTGGTCGAGGACGCCTATCGGCTTGTCCACAGCAATGTGAACAACCTGTGCACAGTCTTTCGACCTGTTGTCCACACAGCTTTCGTGGGTTATGCACAGGACCCTGTGGATAGCGCTCTACGCCTGATGGTACGGCGGCCTCTAACGTACCCGGATACGCCATCGGCGGCATGGAGACGCAGTCCGGCACGCGACGCGGGTCGGGTCGGATTGTCGGAGGTGTCGCCTAGCGTCGTCAGTAGCCAGACAGACGGGGCCCTATCGGGACCAACGTCTCGGGTGACCTTGTGTCAGAGGGGATGCGGTCCGTGAGCGTCGCCGAGTTCCGTGGGGGATCGGGCCCAGACGAGCCGCCCGAGGACTACGACGCGATCTTCGGAGGACCAGCCGGCGGCGGCAGAAGGGACCGGACCCCGCCGGCCGACTACGCCGCGGAGCAATCGGTGCTCGGCGCGATGCTGCTGTCGAAGGACGCCATCGCCGACGTCATCGAGTCGATCCGCGGCACCGACTTCTATCGTCCGGCCCACGAGGTCGTATTCGACGCGATCATCGACCTGTACGGTCGCGGCGAGCCGGCCGACGCGGTCACCGTCGCGGCCGAACTGCAGCGTCGCGGCGACCTCGATCGGGTTGGCGGCGCTCCGTACCTGCACGATCTCGTGGCCGGCGTGCCGATCGCGGCCAACGCTGGCTACTACGCCGAGATCGTTCGCGAAAAGGCGATCCTGCGCCGGCTCGTCGATGCGGGCACCAAGATCGCCCAGCTCGGCTACGTCGGCGAGGGCCAGGTCGACGACGTGGTCGACCGCGCCCAGGCCGAGGTCTACAGCGTCACCGAGCGGCGTACGAGCGAGGACTACCAGCCGTTGAGCGAGCTGATGGCCGAGACGCTCGACGAGATCGAGGCCATCAACGCCCATGACGGCGGCCTGGCCGGTGTGCCCACCGGCTTCGCCGACCTCGACGAGCTGACGAACGGCCTGCATCCGGGTCAGATGGTGATCGTGGCGGCCAGGCCGGCCATGGGCAAGGCGCTTGCACTCGACACTCCGCTGCCGACGCCGACCGGATGGACGACGATGGGCGAAGTCGAGGTCGGCGACTACCTTGTCAATGCCGATGGCCGGCCCACACGAGTGGTCGCCGCGACCGAGGTCATGACGGACCGGCCGGTCTACGAGGTGGTCTTCCGCGACGGGGAGACTATCGTCGCTGATGGTCAGCACCAGTGGATGACCTGGGATCGGCGGGCGCGCCGATCGGCGAGCGAACCTAAGTACGCCAAGGAGCCGGTGCTGCCGGCCGTGCGGACCACAGAGGAGATCGCGCGCACGCTGCGCTGCAACACCGCTGATGCCCGCCTGAATCACTCGGTCATGGTGGGCGCGCCGTTCGTGCTGCCCGATGCCGACCTACCGATCCCGGCGTACACCCTCGGAGCGTGGCTCGGCGATGGTCACTCCGACGGTGGCCGAATCACGTCGACCGATCCCGAGATCATCGCGCGGATCGAGGCAGATGGCGTTGTGGCGAAGCCGCACGGCAACTACCTCTACGGTCTTTCGCTCCCGACAGATCCGCCGGCCGAGCGCGAGTGCCAGGTCTGTGGCGCGGTCTTTCAGCCCGCCTACCACGAACAGGTGCTGTGCGGACGTCGCCATGGCGGGTGGGTTCCGCGCGCCAAACCGCGCTGTACTGGATGTGGCGGCCGCGCACGGGGCGCTGGAGCGCGGTGTCGCAGCTGCCGCGACAGCACCTCGTTCCAGGGCCGGTTACGAAGCCTTGGAGTGCTTGGTGACAAGCACATTCCGGCCGAGTACCTCCGTGCCTCTGAGCAGCAGCGCCGAGATCTGCTGGCCGGGCTGCTTGACACCGACGGCTACGTCGCCGAACAGGGAAACGTTCAGTTCGCCGTCACCAGTCGTCGACTCGCTGAGGGCACGCTCGAACTCGTTCGGACGCTGGGTTATCGGGCGACAATGCGCACGAAGCAGGTGAAGGGACGTCGCGAGTCGTCATCGACCTGCTACATGGTCAACTTCACGCCCGGTGAGAAGGTCTTCTACCTTCCGCGTAAGGCTGCCCGCCAGGTGATCCCGGGCATCAAGGTTCGACACCGCCTGATACAGGAAGTACGGCCAATTCTGTCGGTGCCGGTCAGATGCGTCCAGGTCGACAGTCACGATCGGCTCTACCTCGCCGGTCGGTCAATGGTGCCGACCCACAACTCGACGCTGGGACTCGATGTGTGCCGGGCAGCGTCGATCAAGCACGGTCTTAGCAGCGTGATCTTCTCGCTCGAGATGAGCCGGACGGAGATCACGATGCGGCTGCTGTCGGCCGAGGCGCGGATCGCGATGAACCATATGCGCAACGGCCACATGACCGACGACGACTGGTCGCGGCTGGCCCGCAAGATGGGTGAGGTGTCGTCCGCGCCGCTGTACATCGACGACAGCCCCAACCTCACGATGATGGAGATCCGGGCCAAGGCGCGTCGGCTCAAGCAGCGCCACGACCTACGGCTGATCGTCGTCGACTACCTGCAGCTGCTGACGTCCGGCAAGCGGGTCGAGTCGCGCCAGGTTGAGGTGTCGGAGTTTTCCCGGCAGATGAAGCTGCTCGCCAAGGAGCTCGACGTGCCGATCGTGGCGATCGCGCAGCTCAACCGGGGTGCCGAGCAGCGCACCGACAAGCGTCCGATGCTGAGCGATCTACGCGAGTCGGGCTCGCTAGAACAGGACGCCGACGTCGTGATCCTGTTGCACCGCGACGACGCGTACGACCGCGACTCCACTCGACCCGGCGAGGCCGACCTGATCGTCGCCAAACACCGCGCCGGCCCCACCGATACGGTCGTCGTCGCGTTCCAGGGTCACTACTCGCGCTTCGTCGACATGCAGCAGGCGTAGAGCAGGGCTTCGGGGCCATTACTCCTTGAGCTTCTCCACGAAGAACGCCAGCACCCGTTCGACATCCTCCTGCGCTCGCGGCGCAGCGTATCGAAGCGCGTGCCGACCGCGGGATCGTCCTCGTAACGCAGACCGAGTACCAGGTCCGTCGTAGCGCTCACTCTCGCCGAGAACCTGCCATCACAGGGCGTCTGCCGCCGCCTGGGCATGTCGGACCTCGGCATGACCGACCGCTACTACGACGGCGCATCGCTGCGTCTGTTCCAAGCAGCCAACCATCGGCTTCGGCCGAGTCAGCGAGGGTAGGCGAGAGTCGCGTCTGGTCAGTTGTCGGATCGACGATGCGGCCTGGCTGCGTACTCCATCGCGACCGGATCTTTGTGGAGTTCGACGACGGGCCACCAGGGGCGACCTCGTCGGGTCGGCGGTTTGGTGTTGCCGTGGCCGAGGATGGGTGGGGGACGGGACTCATACGTCCGTCCGGTGGGTGTGGTCCAGCGGATCCCGTTGGCGGCGTCGGCGTCGATCGGCTTGGACGCCCAGCCGGGCAGGTCTAGGATCACGTGGTCGTATTTGCCGAGGCCTTCGGCGTTGACCGCCGCGGTGGGGCCGCCGTCGGCGTGGCGGATGAGGTGGTTGATGTCATAGATCGGCGTGCTGGAGTACGGCCGCCGCGAGACTCCGTCGCGGTAGATGATGAACCGGCGCAGCGCACCGGTGAACCGGCGCCGGCCGGTGTCCATCGTGACCAGCCGGCCGTCGATCGGGTCGCAGACCAGCCGGCGGGACCAGGCGTCGCCGTTGGCCGCCAACCGGCGGGCCAGCCCGGCCGGCAGCACCCCGTAGTCGCCGCCGTTGTGGCCGACCAGCTTGGCCGGCTGATCGTCGACGCCGAGCAGCGACGACGCCGAGATCACCACGGCGACCTCGAGAGGGAGTTGATCGGCCTTGGCCTGCCCGGTGACCCGTTCGACCAGCGTGTCGCACATGATCTGGTCGATCGAACGATCATCGCCGTCGCCGTGGCGGGCCCGGGCATCGCCTGGGGTCAGCTCACCGGCCAGCTCGGCCAGCTCCGGGTCGATCGCCCGCCGCTGCTCCGGGTCCAGCACGTCGCAGGCCGCGACGACATGCTTGGCCGCCGACTGCGACACCTGCCCGTCCAGGCAGGCCTCCAGCAACCGCGGATGGTCGGCGATCAGCTGACGGGCGAAGGCGAGTTGGTAGTCCACGGTCGCCCGGGACACCCCCCCGGGCCATCGCGATCTCCGTCGACGCACCCCGGCCAGCCGACGCCGGAGGGGTGCCGGCGGCCCGGTCGGCCGCCGTGCGCTGGTCGACATAGGCGGCCGCCTCGACGTTAGCGATCGCCTGCAACATGCCAATCGCGGCCTCCAACTCCTCGATCGCACCGATCCGCTCATCGGGCGTCCACGACTCACTCACCGCCTTAACAGTGGCGACAACCTCGCGGATCCGATCCTCGATCATGCGTACGAAACTAACACCCGCCACCGACAATCCCGCCCGAATCCCCTTACGCACAAGGAGATTCCTCGACCAGATCGAAACCTATAGTCATGCCGATGCTCTACGACCCGCGATAGAGATCCGTCCGCGCCCATCGAGTACGCCGCCACCGCGGACGAGCGCGGTGACAAACAGCCCGCCGCCGAGCGCCCGCTCATTGAACACCTTCACCGGCCGGGGATCGCCAGATCGGTGAGCGTGTACGCGGGGAACCGCTGGGCATTCAGCCGCTCCGCCTCACGTGCTGCTAGGCCGCTCAGCTCGCGAGCCGTACCCACCAGCTGGATGCCACGGTCGGGACCTCCCACGTCTGCGTCGAGTCATAGACCGCGACCGCAGCGTCGCCGACCGGCTGGCCGACGACGCCCCTCGTACCACTCCTCCCTAGACCGCTTGTTCGACCGGCGTCGTCGCGTCCTCGTGGTGTTCGGTCTCGCCGCGAGCGTTCCTCGTCCGGAGCGCGATCACCGCGGCCGCGACCAGGAAGATCGCCGCTGCGAGCAGGGCCCGGTGGAATCCGGCCGTGAGCGCCGACGGCACCGAGTCGCCGCTCGCGATCAGGTCGTTGGTGCGCGAGGTGGCGATGGCGCTGAAGATCGCCAATCCGAGAGCGCCGCCGACCTGCTGCGACGCGTTCACCAGCGCGGCGGCCAGCCCGGCCAGCGACGGGGGTACGCCGGCGTTCGCCGCGGTGGTTGTGCCGATGAACACGCCGCCGATGCCGAGGGACACGACGAGCAGACCGGGCAGCAGGTCGCCGACGTATGTGCCGTCGACCGGGATGCGCGACAGCAGGTAGAGGCCGGCCGCCGTGATCAGCGCGCCGACGACCATCACCGGCTTGGTGCCGATCCGGCCGATGAGGCCGGAGGTGATGCCCGCCGAGACGCCGACGCCGAGGGTCAGTGGAACGTACGCCAGCCCGGTCTCTATCGGTGAGTACGCCAGGACGCCCTGCATGTAGAGGGTCAGGAAGAAGAACATTGTGACGAAGCCGCCGACCCCGATGAGCTGGGTCACGTCGGCCGCCGCCAGTCCGCGGATCCGGAAGATCGACAGCGGGATCAGCGGCCGTCGGATCAGGCTCTCGACGGCGATCGCCGAGGCCAGGATCAGTCCGGCGCCGGCCAGTTCGACGATCGTCTTCGCCGAATCCCAACCCTGGTCGGGCGCCTTGACGAGGGCGTAGACCAGCAAGAGCATCCCGCCGGTGACGAGCACCGCGCCGAGCAGATCGAAGTCGGCCAGCCGGGAACGCCGCCGATCGTTGGGAAACAGCAGCACGATGGCCACGAGGATCACCGCGCTGATCGGCGGATTGACGTACAGGACCCAGCGCCAGCCGGGTCCCTCGGTGAGCAGACCGCCGAGCAAGACGCCCATCGCGGACGCGAGACCGGCAACGCCGCCCCAGACGGCCAGCACCTTGTGGCGCTCCGAGCCGACGAACGAGGTGGTCAGCAGTGACAGGGCGGCCGGCATCATCATCGCGGCACCCAGCCCCTGGGTCAGGCGGGCGCCGACGAGTACGCCGGGGTCCGTTGCCATCCCGCCGACCAGCGACGAGATCGCGAAGACGACCGTGCCCCAGATCAGGACGCGCCGTCGTCCGAGGAGATCGGCCATCCGACCGCCGAGCAGCATGAACCCGCCGTACGTCAGCAGGTAGCCGCTGACGACCCATTGCAGGTTCTGAACCGAGAAGTCGAGATCGTCGCGGATGTCGGGCAGCGCGACGTTCACGATCGACGCATCGATGAAGTCGAGGAATCCGACGGCGGTGAGCAGAAAGAGAGTCAGCTTGCCCCGGCCCGTGGCCAGGAACGAAGGCTGCGCGGACGCGGTCGTCATGACAAGGAAACCTCCGGTTGATGCAGAGCCGCGGCGGTCGCCGCGATCTGGCGGGTTGTCATCTCTCTGTCGCAGCGGGCGACCGCGATGTGACCGCAGGTCCGAGTGGCGTACGACACATGCCGCGACTGCCGGAGTCGGTCACATTCGCGGTCGCCGATCCGACAGTGCGGTAGGAGAACCCAAGCGAGGAGAGACGATGACCCACCAACACACGGAGACGCCCGCCGACGCCTGGAAGCGGCGGCGGGCGAACGAGGGCCAGGTCGACTTCACGATGATGTACGTCGCTCACGACGCCTTCAATCGCGACCTGTCCCGCCTGGTCCAGGCAAACTCTGAAGGCCGCGGCTTCAGCACCGAAGCCATGGCCACGTGGACGCTGTTCAGCAAGCAGCTGCACAATCACCACACCGCCGAGGACAGCGCCCTGTGGCCCCGGCTTCGGGCCGCGGTGACCGACCCGGACGAGGTCGAGATCCTCGACGCGATGGAGATGGAGCACGCTGAGCTCGATCCCCGGCTCGAGCGGATCGAGGCCGCGCTGATGGATCGACGAGCCGATGATCTCGCGTCGGAGCTCGGACAGTTAGCGGTCGGACTGGCCGCTCACATGCGGCACGAGGAGGACGCCGCGCTCCCGCTGCTCGAGCGGCGCCTGGGCCGATCCGGCTGGGACGCGTTTTCTCGTGAGGTTCGGGAGCACAATGGTGGTCTCCGTGGTGGCGCGGAGTACCTCCCGTGGGTGCTCGACGGAGCGAGTGAGGACGTCACGCGCCAGGTGCTCGGGATCCTCCCCGGACCGGCCCGACTGCTGTACCGCCGGGTGTGGGCGCCGAAGTACCGCAACGCCGGATACCTGACGTGATGGCCGAGCGAACCGAGTCGAGGATGGGGCCTGTGGACGATACGCAGTGGTTCACCGAGCAGTTCGAGCAGCACCGATCCCACTTGCGGGCGGTCGCTTATCGGATGCTGGGCTCGGTCACCGAGGCCGACGACGCCCTGCAGGAGGCGTGGATCCGCGTCAGTCGCTCCGACGGTACGGACGTCAACAATGTGGGCGGATGGCTCACCACGATCGTGGGCCGGGTCTGCGTCGACATGCTTCGCAGCCGCCAGTCGCGTCGGGAAACCCTGACCGGCGAGTGGCTGCCGGAGCCGATCGTCAGCTCCGACGAGCGCCCCGATCCGGAGCAGGAGGCGCTGCTGGCCGACTCGGTCGGTCTGGCCCTGCTCGTCGTACTCGAAAGCCTCGAACCGGCCGAGCGGCTCGCGTTCGTCCTGCATGACATGTTCGGCGTGCCGTTCGACGAGATCGCGCCGATCGTCGAGCGTACGACGGCGGCGACGCGGCAGCTCGCCAGCCGAGCCAGGCGACGCGTACGCGGGACGACGACCACGCCGGATGTTGACCTTCCGACCCAGCGCCGCGTCGTCGAGGCGTTTCTCGCGGCCACTCGTGCGGGCGACTTCGATGCCCTGATCGAGGTGCTCGACTCGGACGTCGTCTTCCGCGTCGACAGCGGAGCGAGCACCCGACGGCTGACACCGGCGCTGCTCACCGGGGCGACCGACGTGGCGGAGCAGATTGCCGTCCACGGTCCGAAGTTTGCCCGGTTCTGCGAGCCGGCCATCGTCAACGGAGCGGCGGGAATCGTTACTCGTACGCCTCGGGGTGTCCTGGCTGTCGTCGGGATGACCGTGGTCGACGAACGAATCGTCGAGATCGACCTCATCCTCGACGACGACAAGCTCAGCCGCCTCAATGTCGGCGGGTAAGAGTGCGGCCGGTTCGCGAGGCATCTGAGCGCATGGGCATCAACGATCTCGACCGGGACGATTTCGCCGCTCTCTACGGTCCCTGGGCTAGCCGAACGCCCGCCGACGTATCGAGCGTCTTCCGCGATTACCCGGGCGTCTGGTGGATCGCGGGTGGCTGGGCGCTCGAAGTCTTCACCGGTAGCGCCCGGCGACACGACGACATCGACGTCTGCGTCCTCCGCTGTGAGCTGCCGCTACTACGCGAGCATCTGGCCGATCGGGTCCACCTCTGGACCGCGACGCGGGGTGCCCTCGCTCCACTGCTTCCCGACGACAACTCGAGCGGCTCGGCCGAGCACGTGCTGCCCGAGGGCTGCGGACAGTTGTGGACGAGACGCAGCGCGCGTGATCCTTGGGAGTACGACGTTCTCCTCTCTCCCGGCACTCCCGACGAGTGGGTCTACCGGCGCGACCCGTCAATCCGGATGCCCATGGTCGATGCGGTTTGGCGCCACGAAGGCATCCCCTACCTCCAGCCCGAGATCCAGCTGCTCTACAAGGCTTCCGGACTACGCGACAAGGACCAAGCTGACTTCAGCGTCACGCTCCCACACCTCGACGAACGCCGACGGCGCTGGCTCCGCGACGCTCTGCTCACGACACTGGACGCCCATCCCTGGATTGACGCCCTTCGTGCATGACGAACCGGGGCCACCCCGAACTCCCTCGGCTCCGATCGACGGTCAGGGCCGGATGCGGGTCACCCAGTACGGCGTGTCCGGCGTCGGCGGCGTGTTGAATCGCGCGTTCGGCAGGTACAGCCACGGACCCAACGCTGCGACCGTCGTCGGGGTGTCGAAGTCCGGGCTGGAGTGCGTCGCGACCAGGGTCCCCGCCGTGCCGGCTGGATTGAGCTGAATCTCGGAAACCTGGTTGAGCTGATTCTGTACGGCGTACAACGTCGATCCGACCACGAGCAACCCGTCACCGGCAGTCAGCAGCGTGTCGCCGAGGTCGACCTGAGTGGCCTCGCCGGTGGCCGGATCGACCCGGAAGAGCAGCCCGGTGCTCGACTGGACGACGAGCAGCGCGCTCCGGTCCGGAGTCTGCGCGATGCCGTTGGCATTGAAGCCAGCGGTCTGCTCCCACTCGCCGGTCAGCGGCACGGCCTCTGCATTGGTCGGCAGTGCGCCGTCGCTACCGAGTGGCAGACGGTACAGCTCGGCCCGCGAGGAGTCGGTGAACCACGCCGCGTCATCGGTAAGGACGACGTCGTTGACGAAGCTCGGCTCGTCGGTGAACTGGTAGCTGGCAAGGATCTCGCCGGTGCGTACACTCACCACCCGGCCGTCACCGGCATTGCCCCCAGCGACGAACAGCCGCCCGCGGCGATCGACCTTCAGACCGACCGACGGAGTGCCTGGTCCCTGACTGATCACGCGGCCATCGCCGGTGGCGAGGTTCGCCTGGTAGATATCCCCGTCGGCCCGGGAGCCGAACCACGCGCTCGGGGCGTCACCGATCGCGATGCCCTCGGGCAAGAACCCGTTGGGCAGCTCGATCCGGTCCGGGAAGGGTTCGGACCCCGCTGGCGCCTGAGGCGGCGCGGCCGCGGCCGGCGCGAGTGTCGCCAGGCCGAAGGAGGTGAGGACTCCGATCAGAACAGTACGGAACATCGGATGGCTCCTGTTGATGGCGGACAACATCACTTGATGTACGGCGCGAGGTCAGCTTCGGATGTCCACAGCCGCCGAACAGAAGCGATTATCCACGGGGTCGCGAATATCGGTGGCGGTCGCGCTGTGTAGACCCCTACACTCCTGAACGGACAACACAACAGCGAACGGTTCGGGTGGGCCGGAGACCGTCGGTTACCACTCTGGATGGCGAGGTGCGGGTTCGAGTCCCGTCGTCACCTTCGGGTGACGTAGCTCAACTGGCAGAGCACGAAACCCGGCGATCAACAACATGCCCACCCGAGCCTTGGCCTGACGAGGCGGTGGCGGGCCGGAGCAGATCGGTTATCTCCCTGTTAGGAGCCCTCGGAGGAGGGCAGCCCGGTACGCCGGGTCCTGCCGGTCCGCATGACACGCCCGCCGCCGCCTCGCCCATCGGAGGGGACGACCATGGA
>JBKOYM010000102.1:0-13135 GCA_046725375.1 Actinomycetota bacterium | reverse complement strand
CTGCTCGTGTTTGCCGAGCCGCTCGGCGAGCTGGCGCGCGTTGCGTTGCGCCGCCTCGACGCGCAGGTGCAACGTCCGCATGCCCCTGGCGGCGAGCCACGCCTCCATCGGACCGGCGATCGCGCCGCGCATCCGGCGCTGCTCGTCGACGGCCCGATGGATCTCGGGATCGCGGGTCACGACCGCGCCGAGGAGTACGTCGGCATGGCCCGCCAGCAGCTTGGTCGCCGAGTGCACCACCGCGTCGGCGCCCTGGTCGAGCGGGCGCTGCAGGATCGGCGTGGCGAAGGTGTTGTCGACCACGACTCGAGCGCCCGCGGCATGGGCGCCCTCGATGATCGAGGTCAGGTCGGCGACCTCCAGCATCGGGTTGGTCGGCGACTCCAGCCACACCAGGGCGGCGTCGTCGCAGGCGGCGATGGTGGCGTCGGTGTCGGTCAGGTCGACCTTGCGGACCACGACCTCGCCGCGGCGTTCCTTCGTGCCGAGCAGATGCAGCGTGCCGAGATAGGCGTGCCGCGGCGCCACGACGACTCCACCGAGCGCGACCACGTCGAGCAGGGCCGAGACGGCTGCCATGCCGGACGCGTACGCCAGCGCCCGACCGCCCTCGAGTTCGCCGAGTATCGCCTCGAACGCCTCCCAGGTCGGGTTGCCGTAGCGCCCGTACTCGCGCTCGCCCCCAGCAACGAAGACACTGGCGAGCGTGACGGGCGGATTGAGCGGTGCATCCGGCTCTCGTGGGGGTCGGCCGGCGGCGACGGTGATGGTGGCGGACGCCAAACGTTCGGTCATGCGCCCATCTTGCCGGGTGGGCTGTATCGTCGCGGGATGGCCCAGCACGACGAATCGACGACTCCGTCGCGCCCGCGAGTCGCGGTGGTCTTCGGCGGTCGGTCCAGTGAGCACGGCGTCTCCTGCGTCACCGCAGGGGAGGTGATCCGGGCGATCGATCCGCAGAAGTACGACGTGGTCCCGATCGGCATCTCCACCGAGGGTCGATGGGTGCTCGAGTCCGCGTCGCCGGACCGGTACGCCATCACGGGGGGATCGCTGCCGATGGTCGACGACGTGCGAGCCGAGGTTGCGCTGGTGTCGTCGGGATCCAACGAGTTGGTCGTCCAGGAGCCCGATCAGGTGCCTCGGACGCTCGGCGAGGTCGATGTGGTCCTGCCGCTGCTGCACGGACCCTGGGGCGAGGACGGCACGATCCAGGGCCTGTTCGAGATGGCCGGTGTCAGGTACGTCGGAGCGGGTGTACTCGCCAGTGCGCTCGGCATGGACAAGCACTACATGAAGATCGTGTTCGCGTCGGCCGGGTTGCCGATGCTGCCGCATGTCGTGGTGCGGCAAGGCGAGTGGGACGTCGATCCAGCCGCGGTCCGCGAGTCGGTCGCGTCGCTGGGCTATCCGGTGTTCGTCAAGCCGGCCCGTGCCGGGTCGAGCATCGGGATCACCCGGGTCACCGAACACGGCGATCTCGAAGCCGCGATCAAGACCGCGCAGCAGCACGACCCGAAGGTGATCATCGAAGCCGCCGCGATCGGTGCGCGCGAGATCGAATGCGGGGTCTTGGCCGATCTCGAGGGTGGGGCTCCGCTGACGAGTGTGCCGGGTGAGATCGTGCTCGACCCGAGTTCGGGACACACCTGGTACGACTTCGAGGCCAAATACATCGACGGCGGCGGGCGGGCCGACGTACCGGCGGACATCCCCGACGACATCGCGGACCTGATCCGAGCCAGTGCGGCCAAGGCCTTCGACGCCATCGGGTGCGAGGGCCTGGCCCGCGTCGACTTCTTCGTCTTCCCCGACAACCGGGTGGCGATCAACGAGATCAACACGATGCCGGGATTCACTCCCACGTCCGGGTTCCCGATGATGTGGGCCGCGACCGGCATCGACTACCCGAGCCTTGTCGACCACCTGCTCCAGCTCGCCCTGCGCCGAGGCACCGGCCTGCGCTGAGGACGCGTCGGGGGCTGTCGGTTCCCATGAGCTCATGGGAATTTGTCACCTCTCATGGGTTGCATCCCATGAGGCGTGCAGTTTCCCATGAGCTCATGGGAAACCGACACCGCGCGGGCCGGCTAGACGCAGGGCTGCACGACCGGGATGGATCGCTTGACAGCGGTAGCCACGTCGACGAGGGCGTCGGCCTCCGGAGCGTAGGTGTGCGGCACGGTGAGCTCGACCGGCACGGCCCGGCCGATCGTCGTGAAGCGGTAGGCGTCGTCGAGATCCTCGCTGAACCAGCCGACGCCGTCGATCATGTCGCAGCGCACCGCCGGCCCGAGCCCAGTCGCGTCGGTAACGCCACAGCGCAGCACGATGAGCGGCGCGCCCCACGCGGCCGCGACGCCCTCGGTCCGCACGTCACGCGACCACAGGTTCGCCACCTCGTCGGGCAGGTCGCGTCGGAGCGCATCACATTGCCGAGCCGCCGAGCCGGACAGCGCGGGCGCGTCGACGTCGACACTTGGGCTTTCGCCCTCAGCGCAACCCGACAGGGCGATGAACACGGCGGCCGACGCCGCCACGATGCGAAGGTGACTCAGATGTGCACCACCGGACAGGTGAGGGTGCGGGTGATGCCCGGGATGTTTTGGACCTTCGCAACGACGAGCTGACCGAGCTCGTCGACGTTTTGCGCCTCGGCCCGGACGATCACGTCGTAGGGGCCGGTCACGTCCTCGGCCAGCGTGACTCCGCTTACCCCGGCGACCTCACGCGCGACGTCGGCCGCCTTGCCGACCTCGGTCTGGATGAGCACGTACGCCTGCACCACCATGGGCATCCTCCACTCGGTCCTTGCCACGCTACAGGAGGCACCTACCGTACTGCCGCGACGGCCACGAGAGTATGGGGTCATCGACGAGGAAGGTGCGCATGACGGCAGCGAATCCCCAAACGCTTGCTGACCTCGGTGAATTCGGCGTCATCGACGTCGTGACGCCGGCGTTCGCCGTGACCCCGGCGGTGCTCATCGGGACCGGCGACGACGCGGCCTGTCTCGCCGTGCCAGGCCCGGTGCTCGTGACGACCGATCAGCTCGTCGAGCGGCGCCATTTCCGTCGAGACTGGTCCGAGGCCGTCGACGTCGGTCATCGCGCGGTCGCGGCAAGCCTGGCCGACATCGCCGCGATGGGTGGGACCGCCACCGGTCTCGTCGTCGGCCTCGCGGCGCCGTCCGATCTCCCGGTCGACTGGGTACGCGAGCTGGCCGCCGGGATGGCCGAGGAGGTCGCGTTAGTAGGGGCCACGATCATCGGCGGCGACCTGAGCGGGGCCGACGAGATCGTCATCTCCGTCACCGCCCTCGGACATGCCGAAGGGGAGCCCGTACGCCGCGGCGGCGCCCGTCCCGGTCAGGTCGTCGCCGTCGCCGGACGGGTGGGATGGGCGGCGGCCGGGCTCGCCGTGCTGGGACGAGGGTTCCGGTCGCCGAGGGCCGTCGTCGAGGCGTACCGCCGCCCGGAGCCGCCGTACGCCGCCGGCCCACAGGCGGCCGCCGCCGGGGCGACCGCGATGATCGACGTGAGTGACGGGCTGCTCGCCGACCTGGGTCACGTCGCCGAAGCCAGCGGAGTCGCGATCGATGTCGACTCGAGCACGCTCGAGATCGCGGAGCCGCTCGAAGCGGTCGGCGCCGCGATCGGGGTCGAGCCGGTCGGATTCTGCCTCACCGGCGGGGAGGACCATGCCCTGGCGGCGACGTTCGACGCGAATGCGTCCTTGCCGGAGGGCTGGCGGCCGATCGGTCGGGTCAGCGAGGGGAGTGGGGTGAGCGTCGACGGCGCGGAGTACGACGGGCCGAGCGGCCACACGCATTTCGGCTAGGAGTACCCCAATGGGGGCGTACGGCCGGGCGCGTACTCAGCGGGTCGGGACCTTGCCCGCCTTGAGGCACGAAGTACAGACGTTGAGGCGCTTGGGCGTCGAGTCGACGACGGCGCGTACCCGCTGAATGTTCGGGTTGAAGCGGCGACGGGTGCGCTTGCGCGACCAAGGCACGTTGTTGCCGAAGCGAGGCTTCTTGCCGCAGATGTCGCAGACCGCAGCCACGGCGCACACTCCCAGGTTTGTCGTGAGAATCGTTCAGTCCGGACGGACCCGGACGTGCTCGCATCGTCGCGCGAGCAACCAACGCAGGATATCCGATGGCTCGAAACGAGGCCAATCGCCCCGATCTCGTCGGGTGTCCGGACTACTCTGACCGGCGTCGCAACCCGTCGGAGAGAGGACGGCGATGGGCGAGGCACCCGATGTCGCAGGCTTCCTGCGTTGGTGCGACGCGTGCGTGTCCGCGCTCGGCACGGCCCGGGAGGAGATCGACGCGCTCAACGTCTACCCGGTGCCCGACGGCGACACCGGCACCAACCTGTTCCTGACGTTCGAGGCCGCCACTGCCGCGGGCCGAGGCGCCGACTCGAGCCTCGACGCGGTCGTCCGTGCCTTCGTCGACGGCGCACTGCGCGGGGCCCGGGGCAACTCCGGCGTGATCATGGCCCAGCTCCTTCGGGCCGCGGTCCGGACCGTGTCGACCGACCCCGCCGGACTCGACGGGCCGACGGTGGCCAAGGCCCTGACGGAAGCGTCGGCGGCGGCGTACGCGGCGGTCGGTGAGCCGGTCGAGGGCACGATCCTCACCGTCGCTCGCGAGGCGGCGACCAAAGCCGAAGCCGTCGCGGCCGAGGCCGAGACGGCCGACGTCGCCCAAGTCCTGACGGCCGCCGCCGACGCGGCTCGAGTGGCCCTGGCGCGCACGCCCGAGCAGCTCGAGACGCTCCGCCGGGCCGGGGTCGTCGACGCCGGTGGGCGCGGCCTGTGCGTGGTGCTCGACGCGACCGTACGGGTGCTCACGGGTCGATGGCAGCCGGGAGCGGAGCCGGAGATCGGCCGGCAGCACGTCCCGACGCCGGTCGTCGAGGGTGACCTCACGGCCGACGGTCCCGCGTACGAGGTCATGTACCTGCTCGACGCCGACGACGATCGGGTCCCCGCTCTCCGGGAGCGGCTCGGCCCCCTCGGTGACTCGCTCGTCGTCGTCGGCGGCGAGGGGTTGTGGAACGTCCATGTCCATGTCGACGACGTCGGTGCCGCGATCGAGGCAGGCATCGCCGCCGGCCGGCCGTATCGGATCGCGGTGACCCACTTCGCCGAACAGGCCGAAAGAGCCGGCCGGCAGCAGCTCCGAGAGGGTCGGGGTGTCGTGGCGATGGCTGCCGGCCCGGGCCTTCGGCGGTTGTTCGGCGAGGCCGGCGCCCAGGTCGTCGCCTGGAGGGTCGGACAACGCTGCTCGACCGGCGAGTTCCTCGACGCGATCCAAGGCTGCCGGGCGGCCGAGGTGATCGTGCTGCCCAACGACGGCGACTCGATCGCTGTCGCGGAGGCCGCCGCACAGCAGGCTCGCGCCGACGGCGTTCGGGTCTCGGTGATCCCGACCCGGGTGCAGGTCCAGGGTCTCGCGGCACTGGCGGTGCACGAACCCGGGCGGCGTTTCGACGACGACGTGGTGGCGATGACGACCGCCGCCGGACACGCCCGGCACGGCGGCGTCACGATCGCCGCTCGCCAGGCGATGACGTCGGCCGGGCCGTGCGAGCCGGGCGACGTGTTGGGGGTCGTCGAAGGCGACTTCGCCGTCGTCGGCGACGACCTGCACGATGTGGCCGATCAGGTGGTCCATCGGCTCCTCGGCGGTGGCGGTGAGCTGATCACCCTGGTGACGGGCGACGCCGCACCCGACGGGCTGGCCGACCGACTCGAGCGGCGCATCGTCGAGGAGCGACCCGAGGTTGACGTCATGGTCTACGACGGCGGGCAGCCGCGTTACCCGCTGCTGGTGGCGGTGGAGTGATGGCCGCCATCAGACTGGACTCGCGTTTGGAGTCGGTGCTCGGCGGCCGTTCGGCCAAGCCGCTCGCGACGCATCTCGACATCCGTACCGTCGAGGATCTGCTGCGGCACTATCCGCGACGGTACGCCCGGCGGGGCGAGCTGACTCCGATCGCGGAGCTGCAAGAGGACGAGCCGGTGACCGTGATGGCCAAGGTGGTTTCGGTCAACACGAGGGACTGGTTCGATCGCAGCCGGCGCCGCAAGCGGGTGAGGGTCGAGGTGATCGTCGCCGACGACGAAGGTGATCGGCTGCTGTTGACCTTCTTCAATCAGCCGCGCCTGGCGTACCTCTTGAAGCCCGGCAAGGTCGGTCTGTTCGCCGGCAAGGTGGGTTGGTTCCGGCGGCAGCGGCAGCTGTTGCATCCCGACTTCGATCTGCTCGACGAGGAGGACTTCGGCGACGACGCCGACCGGATGCAGCGGTTCAACCGGCGGATGATCGCGGTCTATCCCACGGCGACCAAGCTGCCGTCGTGGAAGATCGCGCGCTGCGTCGAGCACCTTCTCGACCAGCTCGACGGGCTCGACGACCCGCTGCCCGCCGAGGTTCGAGCCGAGCACGGCTTGATGGACCTCGCCGACGCATTCGAGCGGATCCATCGACCGTCCGAGCAGTCCGACGTCAGCACGGCCCTGAAGCGATTGCGTTTCGAAGAGGCGTACGTCCTCCAGACGATCCTCGCGCAGCGTCGGTACGCAACCGAGCATCTCGCCGCGACGCCGCGCGAGCCGATCGACGGCGGCATCCGGGAGCGGTTCGAGGGGCGGCTGCCGTTCGAGCTCACCGAGGGGCAGCGCGAGGTCGGCGCGGTGCTGAGTGACGAGCTGGCCCGGTCGCATCCGATGCACCGGCTGCTGCAGGGCGACGTCGGCTCCGGCAAGACGGTCGTCGCGTTGCGGGCCATGCTGCAGGTCGTCGACGCCGGCGGGCAGGCGGCGCTGCTGGCGCCGACCGAGGTGCTGGCGGCGCAGCATCACCGCTCGATCATGGCGCTGCTGGGTGACCTGGCGATGGGCGGCATGCTCGGTGGCGCTGACGACGGCACGAGAGTACGGGTGCTCACCGGTTCGCTCGGTGCGGCCGCCCGGCGCGAGGCGCTCGCCGACGCGGCGTCTGGGGCGGCCGGGATCGTCGTCGGAACCCATGCCCTGCTCGAAGAACGGGTGCAGTTCGCCGATCTGGGTTTCGTCGTGGTCGACGAGCAGCATCGGTTCGGGGTAGAGCAGCGGGCAGCGCTGGCCGGCAAGTCGGGGGAGTCGCGGCCGCACGTCCTCGTCATGACGGCGACGCCGATCCCTCGGACCGTCGCGATGACCGTCTTCGGCGACCTCGAGACGTCGACCCTGACCGAGCTCCCCATGGGCCGGCAGCCGATCCAGAGCACGGTCGTGCCGGTCAAGGATCGACCGGCGTGGCTGGACCGTACGTGGCAGCGCATCGTCGAGGAGGTACGCGACGGGCGGCAGGCCTACGTCGTGTGCCCCCGCATCGGCGACCGCGACGGCGACTCCGACAGCGACACCCACAGCGCGGTCGAGCTGTGCCACGAGCTGTCCAACGGACCGCTGTCGGACGTACGAGTCGAGCTGCTGCACGGCCGGATGCCCCCGGACGCGAAGGACGATGTGATGACCCGCTTCGCGGCCGGCGAGGTCGACGTGTTGGTGTCGACGACGGTGATCGAGGTCGGCGTCGACGTACCGAACGCCACCGTGATGGTCGTGATGGACGGCGAGCGGTTCGGCCTTTCGCAATTGCATCAGCTGCGCGGTCGAGTCGGCCGCGGTGAGCACGCCGGGCTCTGCCTGCTGGTGACCGATGCCGAGGCCGGCTCACCGGCCCGCGAACGGCTCGACGCCGTGGCCGCGACGTCGGACGGGTTCGAGCTGTCCCGGATCGACCTCGAGACTCGACACGAGGGTGACGTGCTCGGCGTGAGCCAATCGGGGCGTCGGTCGAGCCTCCAACTCCTCTCGGTGCTCAAGCACGAGAAGGTCATCGAAGCGGCGCGGCAAGACGCCGACGCGATCGTGCGGTCCGACCCCGATCTCGTCGGCCAGCCGGCGCTCGCCGCCGCCATTCAACGGGTCGAGGAAGCCGATCGCGCCGATTACCTGGAGAAGGCGTGAGAGCGCGCAGCGGGCGATCAGTTCAACGCAGCACCCCGGTCACGGGGCCGCTGGGCGCGAACGAGACGGTCCCATGACTAGGATCGTCGCGGGTACGGCCGGCGGCCGTCGCCTCTTGACGCCGACGGGCTCCGACACCCGGCCGACGACCGAGCGGGTTCGTGAGGCGCTGTTCTCGACACTCGAGTCGGCGCTCGGGCCCCTCGACGGCTGCCGGGTGCTCGACCTGTACGCCGGCTCCGGCGCGGTCGGGTTGGAGGCGCTGTCGAGGGGAGCCTCGGAGGCCGTGCTCGTCGAGCGGCAGCGCCGGGTCGCCGCGCTGATCCGGCGCAACGCCGAGGCGCTCGGGCTGACCGGATGGGCCGTCGTCGCCGAGCCGGTGCGGGCCTACGTACGGTCCGGCGACGCCCAGCCGTTCGACGTGGTGTTCCTCGACCCGCCGTACGCGACACACAGCGAGGAGCTGGCGGCTGTGCTGACCGACGTCGTGCGCCGCGACTGGCTGGTCGACGACGCGTACGTGGTGGCCGAGCGGTCTCGTCGCGACCCGGCGCCGGACTGGCCCGACGGCATCGAGCCGCTGCGCGATCGGCGCTACGGCGAGACGGTGCTTTGGTACGGTCGCCGGGCGGGAGTCGCGAGCTAGGAGGACGCTTCGGTGCATGCCGCCGTCTGCCCGGGATCCTTCGACCCGGTCACCAACGGTCACCTCGACATCGTCGCCACGGCATCGGGTCTGTTCGACGAGGTCACCGTCGCCGTGCTCGTCAATCCGGCGAAGCAGAGCCTGTTCACCGTCGACGAGCGGCTGGCGATGCTGGCCGAGGTCACCGCGGAATATCCCAACGTTCGGCTCGACAGCTTCGAAGGCCTGCTGGTCGACTTCTGCCGCAAGCGCGGCATCCGGGCCGTCGTACGCGGCTTGCGGGCGGTCATGGACTTCGACTACGAGCTGCAGATGGCCCAGATGAACCGGCGGCTGGCGGGTGTCGAGACCGTCTTCGTCCCGACGTCGCCGGAGCACTCGTTCGTCGCCGCCAGCCTGGTCAAGGAGGTCGCCTCGCTCGGCGGCGACGTCCGGGGATTGCTGCCGCCGCCGGTACTCACTCGACTCCTCGAACGCATCGGGCCGGCCGAAGACACCGACGTCTAGACCCCGGTCGATCGAACTCCGGCACCGGTCCGGGTATCTTTTCAAAGCTGGCCGAATACCGACTGGCGCCATGAGTTCCATTGACGGAAGAGGTAGCAACGAGGTGGATGCACAGGCCAAGGTCGCCGAGATCCGGCAGATTGTCGCCGATGCGCGTTCGATGCCGATGTCAGCGTCCGCTGTGGTCAACCGGGGCGAGATGCTGACCCATCTCGACGAGTTGGCAGTCCTCATCTCGAGGGCGCTGGGCGATCGTCAGGCCTGGGCCTCCGAGACCGACGTCTACCGGCTGGCCCAGGGCGAGGCCGACAAGGTGCTCAACGCCGCCCGGCAGGAGGCGGAGACGCTGCGTCGCGAGACCGATCATTATGTCGACGAGCGGCTGGCCAATTTCGAGTTGACCCTGCAGAAGACGATGGAGGCGGTGGCCCGCGGTCGTGACCGGCTCCGGGGCCGCAGCGACCTCGACGACGCGTGGAACGAGCCGGCTTCGGCCCAGCCGCTGCCGGACCCCTTCGCCGACTGACCCGCGCTCTCAGGTCGCGAGGCGGCATCGCTGCGCCTCCAGGACCGCTGCGGCGCTCCGCCTCCCGGACCGCTGCGGCGCTCCGTGTCCTGGACCGCAGCGGCGCTCCGTGTCCCGGACGGCTGCGGCGCTCCGCCTCCCGGACCGCTGCGGCGCTCCGTGAGAGATGCACCGAATCGTGCCCAGGTCATTCGGTGCACGCGTCACGTACCCAGAGGCTGGGCCTCCGACGTGCCCGGCTGCCCATCCGTACTCTGCCCTCCCTCCCCTTCCTGTGGTGTATACCCGACATGTCGCCCGGGAAAGCACGCGTACGAGAGGGAGGCGGTCCCACGGGTCACTCCGGCCTCCCTTGTCACAGGCCACTGCCCGTCGCAAGCCACCCGATTGGGATCTTGGGGGTCGGGCGCGATAACCTGTCCTCGGCCCGCCAGGGCCTGACAATTCGTCGTGCCCGACAACGAGAGTGACTCCTGTCCAGTCTTGATCCCAGAGCGCCGCTCGTGCTCGACACGCGCGAGCTCGGTCGCCGCCCTGGGTCCGAGCGGAAGGTGTCGTTCACCGCGCCGGCTCCGGCGAATTTGGGTATCGACGTGATCGGCGTGCCTGAGGGTAGCGACGTCGAGTTGGACCTCCGACTCGAGGCCGTCATCGAGGGTGTGCTGGCCACCGGTACGGCACGGGTGGTTGCCGTCGGAGAGTGTGTGCGGTGCCTGGAGTCGATCGAGGAGCATCTCGAGGTCGACATCCAGGAGCTGTACGCCTATGACGACGGGGGCGACGCGGCCGCCGGCGGCGATGGGTCCGACGACATCCGGCGGCTCGAGGACGACCTACTCGACCTGGAGCCAGTACTGCGGGACGAAGTGGTGCTCGCGCTGCCGCTGAAGCCGCTGTGTACACCGGACTGTCCCGGATTGTGCCCCGAGTGCGGGGTACGCCTCGCCGACGCGCCCGGTCATGCGCACGAGGCGGACATTGATCCGCGTTGGGCGGCCCTGCGCCGGCTGACGGGTGAGGACGACCGACCGGACGATTCCGGTCCCAGCGAGGAGTGAGACGTGGCGGTACCCAAGCGCAAGGTGTCGCGGAGCAACACCCGACACCGTCGGTCGCAGTGGAAGGCCAGCGCGCCGTCGCTGGTGACCTGCACCAACCCGGCCTGCGGCGCCAAACACCTCCAGCACCGTGCATGCCCTGAGTGCGGTCAGTACGGTCCGCGAGGTAACCGGCGCCAGGTCCTGTAGTCGCCGATGAGCGAGCCGGGCACACAAACAAGTTCCGATGCCGTCGCCGAGGCGGGTGTCGATGGTGCCCTCTCGGCTGACTTCGATGACCTTCGTGCCGCCCTGGGCACGCCCGAGCTCGAGGACAGCCTGCTCATCCACGCGCTGACCCACCGTTCGTACGCCTACGAAAACGGCGGCCTGCCGACCAACGAACGACTGGAGTTCTTGGGCGACTCGGTGCTCGGCCTGGTCGTCACCGACCGGCTCTTCAACACCTATCCCGACCTGTCCGAGGGACGCCTGGCCAAGCTGCGGGCCGCAGTCGTCAACGCCCGGGCGCTGGCCGACGTCGCTCGTACCCTGAGCCTCGGCCCCTATGTACGGCTCGGCCGCGGCGAGGAGACCACTGGCGGGCGCGACAAGGCGTCAATCCTCTCCGACACGGTGGAAGCCGTGATCGGGGCGATCTATCTCCAGGCCGGGTTCAGCCGCGCGGCCGAGGTCGTCCGGTCGCTGTTCGACCCGCTGATCGCCGCCGCGTTCCAACTCGGTGCCGGATTGGACTGGAAGACCAGCCTCCAAGAGCTCAGCGCCGATCTCGCCCTCGGCGTGCCCGAATACCTCGTGGGGGCGAGCGGCCCCGACCACGCCAAGACGTTCACCGCCCAAGTGCGGGTGGGCGAACAGGTCTACGGTCACGGCGTCGGCCGCTCCAAGAAGGAGGCCGAGCAGCAGGCCGCCGAGACTGCCTGGCGCGAGATCCGCAGTGCCTACGGGCTCAGCGGAGACGAGACCGACGGCCGTCCGGGAACGATCGCGGCCGACTGAGGTGCCTGAGCTTCCCGAGGTCGAGGTGATCCGGCGCGGCCTCGAACAGCACGTGGTTGGCGCCCAGATCGTCGACGCTGAGGTCTTCATCTCGCGCTCCGTCCGGCGCCACCTCCTGGGCGCCGGCGACTTCGTCGACCGAGTCCGCGATCGCACCCTTGTCGCGGCCCGGCGGCGCGGCAAGTTCCTCTGGCTGGCGCTCGACGACGATGCCGCGATCCTGACGCATCTCGGGATGTCCGGCCAGGTCTTGGTCACGCCGCCGGGGGCGCCTGACGAGCCGCATCTGCGAATCCGGTTTCGCCTCGCCGACGGCCGCGAGTTGCGCTTCGTCGACCAGCGGACCTTCGGCGGCATGGCGATCAGCGATGGCGGCGCGACGATACCGCCGGAGCTCGCCCACATCGCGCCCGATCCGTTCGAAGAGGCGTACGACCAAGACGCCGTCGTCGAGGAAATGCGGCGCCGCCGGACCAACGTCAAACGGGCGCTGCTCGACCAGTCGCTGATCTCCGGGATCGGCAACATCTACGCCGACGAGGCGTTGTGGGAGGCGCGACTGCACTACGCCCGGCCAACCGAGACGCTACGGCGGACCGAAGCACGCCGCGTTCTCGCCGCCGCCCGCATGGTGATGGCCGCCGCGATGACGGCGGGCGGTACGTCGTTCGACGCGCTGTACGTCGGAGTCGACGGCCAGCGCGGCTACTTCGCCCGAGAGTTGCAGGTCTACGACCGGGTCGGCGAGCCGTGTTCGCGCTGCGGCACTCCGATCCGACGTGACCGTTTCATGAATCGCTCCTCGTTCACGTGTCCTCGTTGCCAGCCACGACCGCGTCGGCCGCATTGGTAGTAATACGCCATGGCCGTTCAGCTGGAGCCCATGACGCCGGAGCAGTTCGAGTCGTGGCAGCCCGCCGCCGTCGAAGGCTACGCGCGGCAGCGGTCCGAATCCGATCTGGGGACACTCGACGCGGCCCGTGAGAGGGCGAGCAAGGAGTTCGAGGCGCTGTTGCCCGACGGGGTCGCGACGCCCGATCATCACCTCCTCGTCGCCTACGACGACCGCCGCATCGTCGGGACGCTCTGGCTCCACATCCACGACCAGTCGGGATCGCGGCGAGCATTCGTCTTCGACGTGGAGGTCGACGAGTCCAACGGGGACGCGGCTACGGTCGCGCGATCATGACGGCCGGTGAGGAGTACGCCCGCGACCACGGCGCCTCAGTCATCGCGCTGAACGTCTTCGCCCAGAACGAGGTCGCGCGATCGCTCTACGACAGGCTCGGCTATCTCGTGACCAATGTGAGCATGCAGAAGGAGCTCGACTGAGCGCGTCGTCTGGTCCAAATTTGACCATCCTCACCG
>JBKOYM010000106.1:0-16205 GCA_046725375.1 Actinomycetota bacterium | reverse complement strand
CGGCGCGGGAACTCGACGCGGCGCTCGAGCAGTTCGGCACCGCGGAACAGAAGGGAGCAGTGGAGGCCGACTTCGCCTTCCACCGGGCCGTTGCCGCCGCGACGGGCAACCGGTTCTACGTCGATCTGCTCGACGCGCTCGGCCCGATGATGATCATGCTGCCGCGGACCCGGCTCGGCGAGGAGTACTCCATGACCGACGTCTCTCATGTCGACCGGGTCCGTCGCGAGCACGAGCAGGTCGCTGCAGCCGTGTTGGCCGGCGACGCGGAAACCGCACGCGCGGCGATGCGCGTGCATCTGGGCAATACTCGACGCCGGCTCGCAAGCGGCTGAGCGTCTTCCCAGCGGCCCCGGCACCGACCGCTACCAGCGTGTGGTGTTGGGTACGAAGCCCGGCTCGACGGTCTGCATGTATGCGGTGTCCTCACGGCCTCGTATGTCGCATGCGAGGTGTCCGCGCCCGCGAGCAAGCGTGGCCTCGCCGCCGCCTTGGGGCGCGCACTGCAGGAGGCCCTCACCCGCGAGCTCGCCACCGACGCCGTCGTCGTCGCCGGATCACCCGCACAGCGGGTGGCCCTCTGGCTACTGCGGGAAGGGATCTCGGAGGCCCAGAAGACCGCCGGCGCCGGGCTCAAGAACGACGTGACACTGCCGATCGGGCAGCTCGCGGACTCCGTCGCTCCGGTCGAGCCACGGCTGGGGCGGGTGGTACCCAGGGTGCGGCTGGTGACGTACGGGCACGTGCACTCGACGCTGACGGCCTGATGAACTCCGGGAAGGTCGTCCCGCAGGCAGTGCTGCCCAAATGAGGTCAGGCACCAATCATGCCGGACGGAACACGGGTGACCCGTCGGTCGGGACCACGATGGCGCTCGCATGCGTCAGGCTGACCCGGTAGGTGCCGCCCGCCCGGATCGTCCCGAGCACCGATTCCGCCTCGGCCCTGGTCGCGAAGCGCTGGGTCCGCAGCACCTCGGTCTCGCCCGTCCTGATCGACTCCACTGGTCCGACACCGGAGAGGTATCCGCCGTAGGAGTCCAGGACGTCGACCTGCAGTTGCACGTACCAGCTGTCGGGGTCGTGGACGAAGCTGTCCGTGCCGATCACGACACCGTCGGCTAGGAGCGGGATCCGGGGGTTGACGTTTTGCGCCTTCTGGAATCCGTGCAGCACCAGGCCGGCGTCGGCCACCCGCACCTGGACGTCCTGGACGCCCTGTTCCCGACCGGGCTTGAACGGACCGTAGTTCTCGATGCTCTGGTTGCTCGGGTCGGTCTCGGCGATCGGGTACGTCGCGACGGCGTACCTCTTCTCCAGGAAGTTCACCCACTCATCCGGCGCCAAGGCGTCGCGCATGGTGAGCTGCCGCCGCCGGTTGGCCGGGTCGTTGTTGTAGGCCTTCAACGCCTGGTAAACCTCGATGATCGGGTACTGGTTCGTGTGCTGCCCGGTCACGAAGTCCACCCCGACGGTCTGCTGCAGCCACGCGAGATTGTAGGCAAAGGAGAGCCGCCGCCAGCCGTTGGTCGGTGTGACCGTGCGATTGTTCCAGCCGTAGCCGCCCATGTAACCGAACGTCAGGCGCTCGCCGCCCGTTGCCGAGTCGGCCACCTCGAAGATGAACGAGGCGGTGCCCGTCGTGTGACCCGGGGTGCGGAGCGGCTTGATCCGGACGTTCCCGAAGTCCATCCACTGGTCGTAGTCGAAGTACTCCGAGCGCTCGCGAATCAGCGTCTCGGCGGCGGGGAGGTCACCCGGGATCGACCAGGTGTTGTCGACCGCGTCGCTCTGGATGCCGAGGACGTCCTCGCGTGGCGCCAGGAGCCGTACACTGCCGCCGGCGTTCTCGATCATCGTCACTAGCTCAACAGTGGTCCCGTAGTGGTCGCCGTGGCCGTGCGACATCAGAACGCAGTCGATGTCACGCGGGTCGAAGCCGACGGCCTCGATGTTCTTCCAGTACTGGTAGCCGCTGTTCGGCCATCCGGTATCGAGGAGGACCAGGCGGTCGTCGCGGGCGGAGCCGGTGCCGCCGTCGCACCGGAACAGGTAGAGCGACACCTCGTTGTCGCCCACGCAGTAGAAGGCACCGGGCACGATCGCGAACGGCTCGGTGCTGCGGGTGTACGGAGCCGCCGAGACACCGGTCGCGACGATGTCGACGTACCGCTGGCCCGACACGGGATCGACGCCCTTGTCGGCCAGCAACGAGCTCTGGGTCGGCACGTCCCAGACTGGCTTGCCGTCCGAGGTGTCCTGCGGCGTGAAGTAGTAGATCTGCTTCACTCTGGCTGCCGGCGCCTCGAGGTAGTTGCGGTCGAACACGACGAACGCGGCTTCCCGGTCGGTGGTGCTGTATGCGTAGTCCCGTGTCACCGGCACGGCGCCGAAGGTCGACGGCGCCGACGCCGCCCAGTCCTGGATGTCGACGCGATAGACCTCCACGTCCGCCGCGACCTGGTAGGTCTCCTCGTACCGCTTGCTGGGCGTGGGAAGCGGACGACCGCTGATGTCCTCGGTGACGACCCGCCCGTCGCCGATCGTGATGCTGTCGCTTCCCTTGGCGTAGATCCAGCCGGCGGCCACCATCGCTCCCGGACGCCCGTCCCGGCGCGCCAGCTCGGGACCGTACTTCTGGGTGACGAAAACGCTGCGGTCACGCCGGGGCTCCTTGCGGAGCGCGGTGTGAAAGGTAGCGCCCGGGTCCGGCGGTACGACGACCTGTCCCCCGCTCACGACGAAGTCGACCAGCGAGCCGGCCCCGACCGATGCGGCGACCTGCTCGGCTCGCACCTCGCTGACCGACTGCGTCTCGAGCAATACCTGCCGTCCGCCGGTGAGCACCGGCACCCGCACCGTTGCGGCGCCCCCGACCGGAGTCACCGTCGGCGACCCGACCACGAAGCCCACCGTGGGCCGCGGCCGACGGACACCGGCTTCGGCGCCCGCTCCTGTCGCGATCGCCACCGCACCGGTGCCGGCCACGACCGCACCGGCCCGCAGCAGGGAACGACGGTCCAGTTCCGCGGTCATCGGTCTCCTCCCTGCTCAGCTGTGGCCGCCGGCGCGGTGCTCGGCCGCGCGGATGATGCCGAGGATGAATCCATAGCCGTGGGCGTACGCCTGCTTGCCGCCGGGATCATCGACATGGTCGGGCACGTGGTCGGGATCGATGACATCCCCGAACCCCTCCTCGGACAGAACGTCAATGATCCTCGGGTGATCGATGTCGCCCTCGTCCGGCCAGACCTCGATGAAGTCGTTGCGGTTCCCGATGATGTTGCGAAGGTGAATGTTGAACACTCGCTTCGTACGGGCGAGCCGACGCACGATGTCGTAGATCTCTGCGGGAGGATCCCAGAGCATCTCGGCCAGGGTGCCGACACAGAGGTTGAGGCCGTGGTAGGGGCTGGGATGCAGGCTCAGGAACTTGAACAAGCCCTCCCCGCCCGGCGTGCTGAGGACGTTCTCCTCAACGCCGCGATAACCACCGGGCGGCGTCCCGGGGTCCTGCGGGTGGCACGCGATGCGCACCTTCAGTTCCTCCGCGACCGGCACGACCCGCTCGAGGAAGTAGTCGATCCGCTCCCAGAATTCGTCGGCCGAGACCTTCCCCGCAATGGAGTCGGGCAGCGACGGGTCCAGGTCCGCCGCACGGAACTGACGCGTCGTCGACCCGCCCGTAGCTCGGCCTCTCCGGTGCTGATCACACCGGTGAGGCTCATGTTGTATTTGACCAGGCCGACTCCCGCCGCCGCGCAGGCCTCGAGGCACTTGTGGATGTCATCGATGTCGCGGTCGCGCTCGGGACTCTTCCCGAGCATGATCGCTGGACGGTCTTCTTCGTCGATCAAGGTGGATCCCAGGAGGGGCAGCGTCGCCGCGTGCATCTCGAGGCCAGGCTCGCTCTCGATGAACTCCTTGGTTTGCGCGACCTCCGACGCCAGCCAGTAGCCGCGGCCGGACTCGAGGGGCGGGTCGGGCGGATAGCCCCAGACCCTCTCGACGCCGTGGCGTCTGAATTCCTGCAACATCGCAGCATCGGAGGCGCGCCGCTGGGTGCCCAGCACCATCTTTGGCCGCGCGTTGGGATTCCTGCCGGGTGACGCGGCCGAGGCAGCCGACTGGCTGGTGAGACCCAAACCTGCCGCCGTCAGCGCGCCGGTGCTTGCCACGGTGGCGCCGACCCTCAAGAGTGAACGACGATCGAACTCCATGCCCATCTCAATGCTCCTGCACCGGGGCTTCCTGGATGGAGGCCGGTGCTCGGACAATAGAAGCGCCCGCACCAGCGCGTCCAAGCCCGTTTGGGAATGGCGCAATACGTTCGCGGCATGACGGCGGTCACATCGATGGGCGCCTTCGTCTCGGGGCCAAGTACTGGCTGCGGGACCCTTCGTGCTAGCCGTCGACGTTGGCGTCGAGCGCGAGGCCGCCGCCGGGTCACGCCGGAAGCGGCGCGGGAGCTCGACGAGCAGGTCGCTCCTGCCGTGTTGGCCGGCGAGGGCGGAAACCGCACGCGCGGCGATGCGCGTGCATCTGGGCAATACTCGACGCCGGCTCGCAAGCGGCTGAGCGTCTTCCCAATCCCCCCGGCACCGACCGCTACCAGCGTGTGGTGTTGGGTACGAAGCCTGGCTCGACGGTCTGCATGTATGCGGTGTCCTCGCGGCCTCGTATGTCGCATGCGAGGTACTGCTCGTGCAGCTCGCCGAGCCGGTCGCGGTCGAGCTGGACACCCAGGCCGGGCTCGGTCGGGACTAACAGCTCTCCGTCGCGGAACTCCAGTGTCCCGGGGACCACCACATCCTGGGTCTTCCACGGGTAGTGGGTGTCGCAGGCGTAGGTGAGGTTTTTGCTGGCGGCCGCTAGGTGGACCATCGCGGCCAGGCTCACGCCGAGGTGGGTGCTGCTGTGCATCGACAGCCCCATGCCGAACGTCTCGGTGATGCCGGCCAGCAGGGCCGACCGGCGCAGACCACCCCACAGATGGTGGTCCGAGAGCACAACCTGGACGGCATCCGCCGCGATCGCGGGTGGCAGGTGCTCGAAGGCGATCACGCACATGTTCGTCGCCAATGGAACGTCGGTCGCGGCCGCGACCTGCGCCATGCCCTCGATCCCGGGCGTCGGATCCTCGAGGTACTGCACGACGCCGGACAGCCGTTCGGCCACTCGTACCGAGGTATCGGGGGTCCACGCGCCGTTCGGGTCGAGGCGCAGCGGCAGGTCGGGGAACGCGTCGCGAAGCGCCTCGACCGCGGCGCACTCCTGGCCGGGCGGTAGCACGCCGCCCTTCAGCTTCAGCGAGCCAAAGCCCCAACGGTCGACCATCCGCCGTGCCTGTGCCACGAGCTGGTCGGGTGTGAGCGCCTCGCCCCACCGGTCTGACTCTTGCCCGGGATGGGCGGCCCACTTGTAGAACAGGTAGCCGCAGAAGGAAACGCGGTCCCGCACGGCACCGCCCAGCAGATCGCTCACCGGCCGCCCGGCGAGCTGCCCTTGAATGTCGAGGCAGGCCACCTCAAAGGGGGAGAAGACGGTGTCGAGTGGCGAGTCGATGTCCAGCATCCCGCTGAAGCTGGCACCTGCTCCGCCCCCGGCGCCGAGAACACTGGCCACTCGGCGGCGCAGCCCGGCGAGGTCGTAGGGGTCGTGGCCCGACAGCGAGCCGGCGACGGCCACGAGGCGGGCCAGGTGCGCCTCGTCGGCGTACGTCTCGCCGAGTCCGAGGCAACCGTCATCGGTGTGTATCTCGACGATGGCCCGCAGCGCCCACGGCTGATGGACACCCGCCACGTTGAGGAGCGGGGGATCGGCGAAGGCAACCGGGGTGACCTCGAGCCGCGAGATCCGGCTACGTGCGCTCAACGGGACTTCACTGCGAGGACAGGGACGTCGAGTTCGAGCAGCAGTCGTTGCGCCTTGCTGCCCATGACGAACTTGCCGACGGGACTGCGGCGGCGCAGCCCGATCACCACGAGTCGGGCGCCAGTGCTCGCAAGCAGCGACTGGAAGGCACCGACGAGATCGGAGCCGTGGTCGGTGTGGTCGATGCGCGCCGTGACGCCGGCGACCCGGGCCCGTTCGACGAGTCGGTCGGCAGTTTCGTCGTCTGCCAGGCGCGGGTCGACGGTGCTCCCGCGGCGTGGGCTGTTGAGCAGCACGACGTCGTCTCCTCGGACGGCGGCCTCCTCGAGGCCGTACTCGAATGCGGCCTCGCCGTGTGGCGTGGGTACGTATCCAATCAGGATGGTCATCGCACGTTCTCTTCTTGTGGGGCCCCGCGACCGTCCGTCGGGTTCGGCTCCAGAGCGCCGGTACGCCGACGCCGCACCAGCCGCCGGAGCAGCGGCAGCAGTGCGACCAGGACGAAGATCGCCAGGATGGTGCCAGAGATTGGCCGGGTGACGAAGCCGGTCGGGTCACCGCCGAAGATCAGTAGAGACTGCCGGGTGTTGGACTCGATCAGGATTCCGAGCACGAACGCGAGCACCATCGGGCCTGGCTCGAAACCGGTCTTCTTCATGAGGTAGCCGAGTGCGCCGAAGATGGTCATCACCACGATGTCGAAGACCGAGTTGTTGATGGTGTAGGCGCCGAGCATCGTGATCACCGCGGTGATCGGTGCCAGGATCGCCGGTCGTACCCGCAACACCCGGACGAAGATGCCGACCAGCGGGATGCTGAGCATGAGCAGCATCAGGTTGCCGATGTACATCGAGTTTATGACGCCCCAGAACACGTCGGGCCGTTCCTCCACCAGCTGCGGCCCTGGTGTGATGCCGAGGATGAGAAGCGCGCCGAACAGCATTGCCATCGTCGCGTTGGCCGGGATGCCGATCGTGAGCAGCGGGATGAACGACGAGGTCGCGGCCGCGTTGTTGGCAGTCTCAGGCGCGGCGACGCCCTCAACGGCTCCGCGGCCGAAGCGCTCGGGGGTCTTGGAGCGCCGCTTCTCGACGGCGTACGCGACGAGCGATGACATGACCGCCCCGCCGCCAGGAAGCACGCCAAGCCCGAAGCCGATCACCGACCCGCGCCCGATGGCGCCGGACGACTGCCGCAGGTCCCTGCGAGATGGCCACACGTTGGCCACGTTCGCGGGGGCGTGCGGCTTGCGGTGCCGCTGTTCGAGGTTGTAGAGGATCTCGGCGACCCCGAACAGACCCATGGCCACGATCACGAAGTCGATGCCGTCGGCCAGCTGCAGGCTGTCGAAGGTGAACCGTTCGGCACCGGTGAAGTCATCCCGACCCACGGTCGCGAGGAGCAGGCCGATGCAGGCCGCGACCAGAGCCTTGAGCAGGTGGCCGCTGCCGATCGTGGCGACAAGCAGCACGCCGAGCAACGCGAGCGCCGCGTACTCCGGTGGGCCGAAGTCGAGCGCGAAGCTTGCGATCACCGGAGCGACCAGGCTCAGGCCGATGATCGACACGGTCGCGCCGACGAAGGATCCGATCGCTGCGATGCCGAGCGCGGTTCCTGCCTTGCCCTGCTTGGCGAGCGCGAATCCGTCGAACACGGTGACGACCGTCGATGCCTCGCCGGGCAGCCGTAGCAGCACGGAGGTGATGGTGCCGCCGTACTGCGCGCCGTAGTAAATACCGGCGAGCATAATGATGGCCGAGACAGGGTCGATGTTGTAGGTGATCGGGAGCAGGATCGCGATCGTGGCGGCGGGCCCCAATCCGGGAAGGACGCCGATGAACATCCCGACCAACACGCCAATGAGGCAGTAGAGCAGGTTGCCGGGCTGTGCGACGAGAGTGAACCCGTCGAGGAAAGCGTTGACGTCCATGGCGGCCTCCGGTCTGCCTCAGAACAGATGCGGCAGCGGGATCTGCAGCCCGTAGAGGAACAGCGCGTAGAAGCTGGCGGTAGTCAGCAGGCTGGTCAGGATCGTGCTGCGCCAGGTCTCACCGCCGAGGAACCGCAGCCAGACGACGCACAGCGCCAGCGCAGGTAGCTCGAACCCGATGACCGGCATCAGCACCGCAAGCGCGAGGAGGGTGACGACGCCGACAAGCGGCTGCAGGCTAGAGCCGGTGAACGCCTCGGAGTCGGTCATGCGGCGACACACGAGCAGCAGCGCGACCGAGAGCGCTGCGATGGCGATGCTCACGACGAAGGGCCAGAGACCGGGGCCGGGCTCGCGCAACGAGCCCAGCCCGTAGCCGTAGGCGAGGAACGCCCCGACGACGCCGATGGCGAGCGCAACGGCCGCGCCAGCGAGCTGGTAGGCGGGGCCGCCCGCGGGCGGGCGGTCCTCCTCCAGGTCGTGGGCGATCTCGGCCTCGAGCTCCGCACGGATGTCCGACTCGCGCGTGGGCGTGGTCGGGCCGTCGCGTCGGTCGGTAGTCATGCTGCTCCTCGTGGGGCGGCGAAGCCTCGGTCAGGCGTCGCCGAGGTCGATGCCGTACTGCTCGACCAGGTCGGCGTACCTCTGGCTGTCCTCTTCGAGCTGGGCGAGCACCTGGTCCCCGGGGATCTCCATCGGCGTGAGGCTGTTGCGCTTGTTGAACTCTTGGTACGCCTCGGTCTCGAACGTCGCCTTCAGGCCGCTGATGAGGGTGTCCGTGACCTCGTCGGGGGTGCCCTTCGGAACCGTCATGAAGCGATACTGCGTCACCTCGATGTCGAGGCCCTGTTCCTTGGCGGTCGGCACGTCTGGAAGGTACTCGACCCGCTCTGGTCCGAAGACGGTGAGAGGGACCAGCTTGCCGGACTGAATGTTCTCGATGGCCTCGCCGATCTGCAGCGCGGCGACGTCGACCTGGTTGCCGAGCAGTGCGGTCAGAGCCGGGGCGCCACCGTCGAACGGTACGTCGGTAGCATCCACGCCGAAGTCGTTGAAGAGCAGGGCCTGGGCCAGTTGGGAGCCGGTGCCGATACCGGTGGTGCCGTAGTTGACGGTCTCGGTCGCGTTCTTCAAGTCCTCGAGGGACGTGTACTCACCGTCCGCGTTCGCGACCAGCACGTAGTCGTCTCGGGAGACGCCGTACACCACCTCGAAGTCGTCGATGCTCGTCACCTCGTCCTGGCTGACGGCGAGCGGGGTGATCGCGAACAGGGAGGCGTTCTGGATCGCGATGGTGGACCCGTCCGGGGCCGCCTGCGCAACCTCGGCCGCGGCGAGCGCCCCGTTGGCCGCGTCTCGGTTAATGACCGGGAACGAAACTCCCAGCTCGTCGCTGAGTCCCTTGGAGACGGCGCGGCTAATGAGGTCGCTCGACCCGCCGGGAGAGGCACCGACGTACATCTCCACGCTGCCAGAGGGGTAGTCCCCACCATCACTGCCCCCGGCGCTGGTCTCCACGCCGCCACATCCGGCGAGGACGAGGGCTGCCGCGGAGACGACTCCTCCGATGCGGGCTGATGCACCGAACTTCGCCATGGGTATCACTCCTGAACGTCGCTCGCCCCGCGACCCTATGCGCGGGACCTGGTGCCGGGCCGCTGTGGCTGGCGTCACTGACCGTACGAGCGTGCGTCGATGCCTGTCCAAGAGATATCAGGCATAGCTTGATACCGTCAGAGCATGGATGTCACGCTCGACCAAATGCGGTGCTTCATCGCCGTGGGGGAGGAGCTGCACTTCGGTCGAGCGGCCGAACGGCTGGCGATGACGCAGCCGCCGCTGTCGCGGCAGATCCAGAAACTGGAGCGGGTCGTGGGAGCGCAGTTGCTTGAGCGCGACAACCGCCGGGTGCGGCTCACCGAGGCCGGCGGGGCGTTCCTGGAGGACTGCTACCGCATGCTCAACATGCTGGACGGCGCGGTCGCCCACGCGCGTCGGGTGGAGGACGGATCTGCCGGCACGCTCGACCTCGGATTCACAGCGGGCTCTGCCATCGGGATCCTCGGCCCGCTCATGAGGCTGCTCGGCACCGAGCTCCCCGACGTGGAGGTAATCCTTCACGAGCGCGTGACCGGCGGGCAGGTCGACGGCATCCGGCGCGGCGAGATCGACCTCGGGCTGGCCCGCCCGCCGTTCGACACCAGCGTGCTGTCCGCCCGCGTGGTCGCACGGGAGCCGCTGCGGGCCGTCGTGCCGGACGACCATCCGCTGGCGGCGATCCGGGGGCCGCTGGGGCCGGAGGACTTCGACAACCTGCCCGTGATCAGCTACCACCAGGTGAAAGCGCGGTACTTCCACGAGATGACGGTTCAATTCCTCCTCAACAGCCACTCTCGGATAGAGCAGCACGTACAGCAGATCTTGACCGCTGTGCTTCTCGTCGCGGCCCGCAAGGGCGTGGCGTTCGTGCCGGCCAGTGCGGCGCTGCTCGGCGTGCACGGTGTCGTATTCAAGCCGCTGGTGGAGTTCGGCGGCGGTCATCCGGACAGCGACCCATCACGGCCGGTGGAGCTCCACGCGATTTGGGCACGAGGTGCGCTCACGCCCATGCTGCGACAGGTCCTACACCTGGTGCAGCAGTCGGCGCAGGAGTTCGACGATGCCCTGAATGCATGAGGAGATGCCAAACCGGTGTTGGACGAGCATCGCTTTAGATTCTTAGCGTGAGGCGCGAGCGACGACAGTCGTCGCCGTGGAGAGGACCCGCACCGTGGCAGACGTAACCCCAGCCGAGCTCGCCCGCACCCTCGGCGGCGGGCTGCTGTCGTTCCCCGTCACCCACTTCACCGACGAGCTGGAATTCGACGAGATGGCCTACCGGGAGCACCTGGAGTGGCTCAGCAGCTTCGAGGTGGCCGGCCTCTTCGCCGCAGGTGGCACCGGCGAGGGCTTCTCCCTCACCGCGGCGGAGACCGACCGCGTGGTCCGCACCGCCGTCGAGGCCGTGGCCGGTGCGGTACCGGTTCTGGCCCCGGCGACGGGTTCGACCGCAAACGCGGTTGCACAGGCACGCGCTGCCGAGGAGGCCGGCGCCGACGGCATCCTGCTCATGCCGCCATACCTCACCGAGGCCAGCCAGACCGGCCTCGTCCAGCACGTCACGGCGGTCTGTTCGGCCACGTCGCTGGGCGTGATCTTCTACAGCCGAGCCAACGCGGTGCTTCGGGTGGACGCACTCGAGCAGGCCTGCGAGCGCAACCCGACCCTGGTCGGCTTCAAGGACGGCGTCGGGCAGATCGAGCAGATGACCCGGACCTACGCTCGTATGGGCGACCGGCTGGTGTACGTCGGCGGCCTGCCAACGGCCGAGGTGTTCGCGCTGCCGCTGCTGAAACTCGGTGTGACGACGTACTCGTCAGCGATCTTCAACTTCGTACCGCGGTTCGCACTTGACTTCTACGCGGCCGTCCGTGCCGAGGACCAGCGCCGTGTGTATGCGATGCTCAATGAGTTCGTCATCCCCTACACGCAATTGCGCGACCGCGAGCAGGGCTATGCGGTGTCTATCGTCAAGGCCGGCCTGCGGGTGATCGGCCGGCCGGCGGGGCCTGTCCGGTCGCCGCTCACCGACCTCACCGAACTCGAGTTCGCCACCCTCACGGACTTGGTCAAGCGCATCGGAGGTGCCCCGGCGTGACTGTCACTGTCGCTTCCGTCCGAGGAGTCTCCATCGTGGCCGGTGAGGAGGTCAGGGGCGCGGCCGGGACGCTGCGTGCCCGCGCCGCGGCCACCGGGGACGACCTGGACCCTGCCTTCGGACTGCTCGACCCAGACCAGCTCGGTCAGGCGGTCGCCGCGGCGGCCGAGGCGTTCGCCGTCTATCGGGACGCCGGCCCGACCCAGCGCGCCGACCTGCTGGTCACCGTCGCGGACGAGATCGAGTCGGACCGCGACGACATCGTGGCCCGTGCGCTCGCGGAGAGCGCCCTCCCGGAGGCCCGGCTGACCGGCGAGCTGGGCCGCACCACGGGTCAGCTGCGGTTGTTCGCCGAGGTCGCTGCCCGCGGCGACCACCTCGGCGTCCGGGTGGACCCGGCGCTGCCCGACCGCTCGCCCCTGCCGCGTCCAGACCTGCGGCAACGCATGGTGCCGCTCGGGCCGGTGGCCGTCTTCGGCGCCAGCAACTTCCCGCTCGCGTTCTCGACCGCCGGCGGCGACACGGCCTCGGCGCTCGCAGCGGGCTGTCCGGTGGTCGTCAAGGGTCATCCCGCCCACCCCGGCACCGGCGAGCTCGTAGCCCGCGCCGTAAGCCGCGCCGTTGCTCGTACTCGGCTGCCCGGAGGCGTCTTCTCTTTCGTGCTCGGCGCGGGCAACGAGTTCGGCCAGGCTCTAGTGGCCGACCCCCGCATCCGCGCCGTCGGATTCACCGGTTCGCGTGCGGGGGGCCTCGCACTCGTCGAGACCGCGCGCCGTCGTCGCGAACCTATCCCGGTGTACGCCGAGATGTCGTCGATCAACCCGGTCGTGGTGCTGCCGGGCGCGCTCGCGGAGGGTGACGTGGCCGCCCTGGCAGCGGGCTACGTCCGCTCGATGACGCTGGGCGCCGGCCAGTTCTGCACCAACCCCGGACTGGTGTTCGTGCCGACCGGAGAGTCGGGTGACCGCTTCGTCGCCGAGGCGGGCCGCGGGGTCGCGGACGCCCGCGGCGAGCTGATGCTGACGCCGGAGATCGCCGCCGCATATCGCCGCGGCGTCGAGCGCCTGGGCGAAGCAGTGCATGTCCGCCGGGTCGCCGAGGGTCGGGGCGACGGCTCGGGCTCACCCGCGCCGGTGCTCAGCGAGGCGTCGTGGGGCGAGGAGGGCGGCATCCTCGCCGAGGAGGTGTTCGGAGCCTCCTCCGTCGTCGTCCGCTACGACGACGTCGATGAACTGGCGAAGGCACTGGCCGGGCTCGAGGGCCAGCTGACCGCGACGGTGCACTATGCGTCGGCCGACGCCGAGTACGCTCGGCGCCTGCTGCCGACGCTCGAGGACCGCGCGGGGCGGATCGTGTTCAACGGCTGGCCGACCGGTGTCGAGGTGGGTCACGCGATGGTGCACGGCGGTCCATTCCCGGCGACGTCGGACTCGCGCTCCACCTCGGTGGGTTCCCGCGCGATCGAGCGCTTTCAGCGTCCGGTGTGCTACCAGAACGTTCCCGCCGAGCTGCTGCCGGAGGCGGTCCGCGACGACAACCCGTGGGGCCTGACCCGCCGGGTCGACGGCGTGATCCAGCAGCCGCAGCGTCCGGCATGACGACGGTCGCCGGTGTGGAGGTCGTACCCGTCGCTGGGCACGACTCGATGCTGTTAAACCTCTCCGGTGCCCACGGTCCGTTCTTTACCCGCAACATCGCCATCCTGACCGACTCCGACGGTCGTACCGGACTGGGCGAGGCGCCCGGTGGCGAGCAGATCCGGCGCACCATCGAGGAGGCGGGCGAGCTTCTGGTCGGACGCCCCGTTATCCGCTACCGATCGCTACTGAGGGAGGTTGCCCGACGCTTCGCCGATCGGGACGCCGGAGGGCGCGGTCCGCAGACCTTCGACCTTCGAACCACCGTACATGCCGTCACCGCGCTAGAGTCAGCGCTGCTGGACCTCACCGGCCAGGAGCAGGGTGTACCGGTCGCCGAGCTCCTTGGCGAGGGACAGCAGCGCGACCGGGTGCCCATGCTCGGCTACCTGTTCTACGTCGGCGACCCCGACCGAACGGACCTCCCGTACTTGCGCGAGCCAGACGGCGACGCTTGGGAACGCATACGCCGCGAGGAGACGCTCACCCCCGATGCCATCGTCCGGCAGGCCGAGGCGGCCCAGCAGCGCTACGGGTTCGCCGACTTCAAGCTCAAGGGTGGGGTCCTCGACGGCCGCGCAGAGGCCGAGGCCGTCACCGCACTGGCCGGTCGCTTCCCGGCTGCTCGGATCACCCTTGACCCCAACGGCAGCTGGCTGCTCGCCGAGGCGGTCGAGCTGTGCCGCGACCTCGCAGATGTGCTCGCCTATGCCGAGGACCCATGCGGTGCCGAGCGGGGCTTGTCCGGCCGCGAGATCATGGCCGAGTTCCGCCGCTCCACCGGAATGCGGACGGCCACCAACATGATCGCCACGGACTGGGAGCAGCTCGCCCACGCCGTACGGATGGACGCGGTCGACATCCCGCTCGCCGACCCGCATTTCTGGACGATGGCAGGCTCGGTGCGGGTCGCCCAGCTGTGCCACGACTTCGGGCTCACCTGGGGGTCGCACTCGAACAACCACTTCGACGTCTCGCTCGCCATGTTCACCCATGTCGGCGCGGCCGCGCCGGGAGACATCACGGCGCTCGATACCCACTGGATCTGGCAGGACGGACAGCGCCTCACCCGGGAGCCGCTGCAGATCCGTGACGGTCATGTGGCGGTCCCGACATCCGGGGGTCTGGGCGTCGAGCTCGATCGCGAGCGGCTGGCAGAGGCCCACGCGTTGTACGTCGAGCACGGCCTCGACGCACGCGACGATGCCCTGGCGATGCAGTACCTCGTGCCGGGCTGGACCTTCGACCCGAAGCGGCCCTGCCTGGTTCGTTGACGCGCAGAGGCAGGAGCAGAGCAATCCCGTAGCGTCTTGAACCGTCCTGAGTCTCCCGGAGGGTGTGGTGTGTCCCGGGTTCTACGGCGTCTGAGTTTCTGGATTCTGGTGCCTGACACCAGGAGGTTCAGATGGCACGGCCGGGCTATCCAGCCGAGTTTCGACGCGAGGCGCTCGACCTGCTCGCCGAGGGACGCAGCGGACGAACGGTGCCGCACGCATCCCCTCACAGTCGCTCTCGCAGGGAGACCCTTCTGGATAGCTGCTGGCCCGACTCCGAGGCTCGTCGCAGACCAGGACTTGGGTGAAGCGTCGAAGTATCGCGTGACGGATGAAAGAAGTAGCGCACCACCATGGATGCAGTAGCTCATGACGATTTCCTCGTGCATGCCGCGGTGACGCGGTACTTCGACCCCACCGCCTTCGGCAGTGTCATCGCCAACACCTAGCAGCAAGGAGGGACACACATGTCCGCCGAGCAGGAGAAACGCCGCTCCCTTCGCCATGACGGCGCTGGGTTGGTGGCGCACCGATGTACCCGCTGAGGTGAACGACGCATACTGGCGGGACATCCACGGCACGCTGGCTGCTCGTGTCCACGGCTTCTGGCCTGGGAAGACGGCATGGATCACTACGTCGAACTGCCTTGCGGCCGCATCAGCCCATGACACGGCAGTCCCAGCACGACCCGACCACTCCGACCCGACTCGATGCGCAACGCAGCGTGCAGGCGAGCTTGGTCATCGGCGCAGACGACTTCGAACATTTACAGCGTTCAGAAAATCAGGCGGCGTGCTTGAGCTCAGGAAAGCGTCGTTCCCACAGGACGCGAACCTGCCGGGCGGGGAAGATGCGATGCCACTCACGGCGCAGAACGGTGCGGTTCAGCAAACGACGCAGATCGGGTTCCTGTCCTTCCTCGAGTACGACCTTGTACAGCGCCACCCGGTCGTAGTCGTCATCGAGGTCGTACTCGCGGCGCCCGCTCCACGCCAGCTCAAGAGGCAGCGTGACCATCCCGTGCTGCGGGCCGCGCAGCTCCGCGAGCGTACGCGGCACCGTGTACGGCTTGATGTCGGCGTAGCTGAACGGCTGCTCGCTGCTGGCGTCCATGTCGTCAGTGTGCCCCATCAGTAGCTGAGATGCCGACCGACACGGAGCACATCGCGCGGAGCAACCCCCGCAGGACAGCGGTACAGATGTGGCGGGCACCCGTTCAGTGGACTTGCTGGATGAGCTGGGCGATTTGCTCTGCGGCTACTGGGGTGTAGTTTCAGACGTCGACGCCTACATTGATCTGCCGGCCACGCACCTTCCATGCGTGGTGCACGTGACCGTGCAGCAGCCATCGCCCTTCGTCCACGAGTCGGTATCCGCGGTAGCGCTCCTGTGCACCGTCGGGGGAGGCGTAGGGAAAATGCGACAGCATCACATCCTGGTTAGCAATACGGGCCCGTGCCCACGGAGTGATGACCTCGAACCCTGCCGCGTGGTAGGCCACGAGCTGCTGCCAGCCCTTCCGATGGCCCACCCAGCAATCGTCATGGTTGTCCGTCACCAGCGGCTTGGTCCCGGCCAGTCGATTCAGGTAGCTGAGACCGCGGCTGCGGTCACCCATCGCATAGTCGCCGAGCACCCACACCACATCGTCTGTGTGTTGACGACACTGTTCCACCGATTGATGAGGCATTCATCCATCTCCTCGACGCTCGCGAACGGGCGCTCACACAACTCCAGAATGTTGCGATGCCCAAAGTGAGGGTCGGCGGTGAACCAGATCCGGGACATGAGTGC
>JBKOYM010000196.1:0-25539 GCA_046725375.1 Actinomycetota bacterium | reverse complement strand
AAGGAGAAGGTCTACGGTTCGATTCCGTATTGGGGCTCTGGGAGACTGGTAGCGCCACCTCCCGTGGCGGGGTAGCTCAGGTGGTCAGAGCACACGGCTCATAATCGTGGTGTCGCGGGTTCGAGTCCCGCCCCCGCTACTACGCAGTCGAACGCACCACCCGGACCCGAAGGAACCACCGTGGCCACCAAGAGCACAGACGTCCGCCCCAAGATCACGATGGCGTGCACCGTCTGCAAAGAGCGCAACTACATCACCAAGAAAAACCGGCGCAACGACCCGGATCGCTTGGTGCTGAAGAAGTACTGTCCGCGTTGCAGGAAGCACACCGACCACCGCGAGACCCGCTGATCGCGGCTCGCCGACCCGTCGATGCCGCTGGCCCCAGACCTCGCCGGTCGAGAGTTTCCGCCGACGCCGCCGTACGACGTCAGCCGCAGCCAGATCGCGGCGTTCGCCGATGCGATCGGCGCCGACGACCCGGCGCATCATGACCCGTTGGCCGCGAAGGCCGTCGGGCATCCCGACGTGATCGCGCCGCCCACGTTTCCGATCGTCGTGGCGTTTGCGGCGATGACCGACTTCATGGCCGATCCGGACTTACGGCTCGAGCTGCGCAACGTCGTCCACTCCGAGCAGCGCTTCGAGATCGACCGGCCGGTGCGCGCCGGCGACGTGCTGACCGCCACGATCGGCGTCGAGTCGGTACGCCAGGCCGCTGGCACCTCCCTCATCGCGACCCGCAGCACCGTCCGTACCGTCGACGGCGAGCGGGTCTGCGTCGCGTACGCCACCCTGGCCCATCGCGATCCGGCCGGAGCCGACGCATGACGGCGCTCGAGCCCGGTGCCACGCTCGGGCCTCTGACCTATGCCGTGCGCCGCTCCGACCTGGTGCGCTACGCCGGCGCCAGCGGCGACTTCAACCCGATCCACTGGTCGCAGCGGGTCGCGACCGAGGTCGGACTGCCGGGCGTCATCGCACACGGCATGTACACCCTCGCCCTGGCCGGCCGGGCCGTCACCGAGTGGGCCGGCGGCGCCGACCGCGTCGTCGAGCTCGGTAGCCGCTTCACCCGGCCGGTCGCCGTGCCCGACGACGAGACCGGCGTCAATGTCGAGGTCAGCGGCGAGGTCAAGCCGACCGATGACCCCGACCGAGTACGTATCGACCTGACGGTGACGTGCGACGGGCAGAAGGTCCTCGGCCAGGCCCGAGCCGTCGTGACCCGCGATGCCTGAGCGTCCGTCCGTCCCCCTCGCCGAGCTCACGACCCTCCGGCTGGGCGGGCCGGCCAAGCGGCTGGTCGAGGTGCACGCTGAGGCCGAGCTGATCGCCGAGGTCGCCGCCCGCGACAGCGCGGGTGAGCCGGTCCTCGTGCTCGGCGGCGGCAGCAACCTCGTGGTCGACGACGCCGGATTCGACGGTACGGTCGTCGCCGTTCGGATCGCCGGGGTCGACGTCGCCGACGATGGATGTGGCGGCCTGTCGGTGACGGTTGCGCCGGGCGAGGACTGGGACGCGTTCGTCGTGCGTGCGATCGCCGAGGAGTGGCGTGGCGTCGAGTGCCTGTCCGGCATCCCGGGACTGTGCGGGGCGGCCCCGATGCAAAACGTCGGCGCGTACGGGCAGGAAGTCTCCCAGTCGATCGCGTCGGTCCGCACGTACGACCGTAAGCAGCAGCGCCAGGTGACGTACGCGGCGGCCGATTGCGGCTTCGGCTATCGCACGAGCCGGTTCAAGCGGGAGCCGGATCGCCATCTCATCCTGGGGGTCACGTTCCAGTTCGCGCGGGGCGACCTGTCGGCGCCACTGGCCTACGGTGAGCTGGCCCGGAGGCTGGATGCACCGCTCGGATCGCGCCGGCCGAGCGCGCAGGTGCGGGCTGCCGTCCTCGACCTGCGCCGCGGAAAGGGCATGCTGCTCGACCCCGACGACCACGACACGTGGAGCGCCGGCTCGTTCTTCACCAACCCGATCCTGGACGCGGCGGAGGCCGAGCGGCTACCGGCCGACGCACCTCGGTGGCCGGTCGAAGACGGTCGGGTGAAGACCAGCGCGGCCTGGCTGATCGAGCACGCCGGCTACGGCAAGGGCTATGGCGACGGCGAGGTGCGCCTGTCGTCCAAGCACACGCTCGCCCTGACCAACCGGGGCTCGGCCAACGCCACCGAGCTCGTACGGCTCGCCCGCGAGATTCGCGACGGCGTCGAGGCGCGATTCGGTGTTCGGCTCGTCAACGAGCCGGTGCTGGTCGGAGTCGAGCTTTAGTCGCCCGGCTCAGCCGTTCGTGGCCATCTCGACCGCGATGCCCGTCGCGATCAGCGCCACGATGACCAGGCAGATGGCAGAGCCCACGATGCCGAGGATGTGCCCGATCTTGATCTCGTCCCTGCCCGACCAGCGCTCGGGCTCCTCAGCCATCTCTCGCCGTGCGCGGCGCCCGATGTACCAGGTGAAGGGCCGGGCAGCCGTCGGGCGGTACCGGCTCCGGATTAGCCGGAGGCCGCGATCACGATGATCGTCACGATCCCGAGGACGCCGAGCGCGAGAAAGACCGTGGCGACGATGCCGAGGATGTAGCCGATCGTGACCAGTTCCTCGTCGGACCAGCGATCCGGCTCGGCCGCGATCTCGCGCTTCGCCTTGGCGCCGATCCACCACGCGAACGGCCCGACGACGGTCGCCAGTCCCGCGGTGAACAGTCCGCCGACCAGCCCGATGCAGCCGAGGACCATGACGGTGATCGCCTGGGGATGGCGCGGCTTGGGCTGGTACGGCACGAACGGGTAGGCCGGCTGTCCGTAGGGCGGTTGCCCGTACGGTGGCGGCGGATAGGGCGGCGGCTGGCCGGGCTGACCGTACGGTGGTGGCGGATACGGCGGCGGCTGGCCGGGTTGCCCGTACGGTGGTGGCGGATAGGGCGGCGGCTGGCCGGGTTGCCCGTACGGTGGTGGCGGATAGGGCGGCGGCTGGCCGGGCTGACCGTACGGCGGCGGCTGGCCGGGCTGACCGTACGGCGGCGGCTGCGGCGGCGCCGTCGTCTCCGACTCCGCTCCGGACTCGGGTTGGGCCTGCGAAGCCGGATCTGGTTCGGGTGCTGGCTCGGGTCGTTCCGACGGCGGTTCGGACATCGTCAACTCCTTGCGAGGTTGATGAAGGTCAGGACGAGAACGGTGATCGCGACCACACCGAGCGCGAGCAGGACGGTCCCGACGATACCGAGGACATCGCCGACCTTGACTTCGTCCTCGCCCGACCAACGGCCGGGGTTGTCCTCATCTCGCGACGTGCCCGAGCGCCGATGAACCAGGCGAAGGGACCGGTCAGCGGAAACGCCGCGACCGCGACGACGCCCAGCACGAGCACGGTCACCGCGTCGGGATGTTTCGGCGGGCTGGGCCGCGCGGGCGCCGGCTGCGTCATGCGTTCACCCTCTCAAGCCGGGCACTGCCCCGCTCCGCTACGGGGCCGCCGGCTCCGCTCGTATCCATCGGTCGACGCCGTCGAGCAGGGCGGCCCTGACGTCGGTCGGTGCGCAGGAGGCCCGGATCGACATCCGGGCCAGCTCGGCAAGCGTCGGGTCGTCGACGCCGTGCGCCGCGCGTACGACGGCGTACTGGCCGGCCAGTCGAGATCCGAACAGCAGCGGGTCGTCGGCGCCGAGGCTGATCGGGATGCCGGCGTCGAGGAGCTCCAGCACCGGCACCTCCTCGATCGACGCGTAGACGCCGAGGGAGACGTTGGAGACCGGGCAGACCTCGAGGGTGACACCGGCGCCCGCCACCGCGTCGAGCACCTTCGGGTCTTCGACGCAGCGGACGCCGTGACCGACCCGATCGGCATGTAGTCGGTCGAGACAGCCGGCCACGCTCTCGGGCCCGCGCAGCTCGCCTCCGTGCGGGTTGCTGATCAGGTCGGCCCGGGCCGCGATCGCGAAGGCCGGAGCGAAGTCATCGATGCGCCCCCGACGCTCGTCGTTGGAGAGCCCGAACCCGACGACACCGCGCCCGGCGTACTGGGTCGCGAGCCGCGCCAGCGTACGGGCGTCCAGCGGGTGTCGCGTTCGATTGGCGGCGATTACCACGCCGATGCCGATGCCGACATCGCGCTCAGCGGCCCGGACGGCGTCGAGCACCATGTCGGTGAACGCTGTGATGCCGCCGAATCGGTTGCCGTAGCCCGACGGATCGACCTGGATCTCGGTCCAGCCGCAGCCGTCGGCGGCGTCGTCCTCGGCCGCTTCGAGGACGAGCCGGCGCAGGTCCGCCTCGGTCCGGAGCACCGACCGTGCGACGTCGTAGAGGCGCTGGAAGCGAAACCAGCCCTTCTCGTCGGTGGCCGTCAGCTTGGGCGGCCAGTCCTCGGTCAGCGCGGTGGGCAGCCGGATGCCGTCCCGCTCGGCCAACTCGACCAGCGTCGTGTGCCGCATTGCACCGGTGAAGTGCAGGTGCAGATGCGCCTTCGGCAGCGTGTGGACGTTGCGGCGCGGAGCGGCGTCCGTGCTCGCTTCGAGATCCGCGACTGTTGGCGAGTTTGGACCGACCTGACGCTGGATCACTGCACAAACTCGCCAAGAGTCGGGGGCAGCACCTCGCGGATCTGGCTGGCCAGCCGGTTCCGATCGGCCTCGGGCACGGCCTCGGACTCCGGGCGGTCGAGCCGAGCGAAGACGCGCGGCCCGCGTTCGTCCTCGGGCTGGTCCGGCATCCGCGGCACGATATGGATGTGCAGGTGCTCGTACCCTTCTGCCTCGGAGAACTGCATGAAGTACGTCTTGCGACAGCCGGTCACCCGCTCCAGCGCCCGGCTCAGGTCGGCCAGCAGCGGACCCAGCTCGGCGGCCGCTTCCGGCCCGAGCTCGGCCAGGCTCAGCGTGTGCCGCCGGGGCGACGCGACCAACCACCCTGGCAGCGAGGTGTTGAAGGCGTGCGTCACCCGCCAATGGCCGGTCACGACGATCCGCTGCCACGGTGGCAGCTCGCCGTGGGACTCGACCGTGCAGGAATAGCAGCCGTCGAGAACCATCCGGGTCAGGCGCCCAGCAGCTTCTGGATGCGTCCGACGCCCTCGACCAGATCGTCGTCGGATAGCGCGTACGAGAGCCGCAGATAGCCGGGCGTGCCGAATGCCTCGCCGGGCACGACGGCGACCTCGACCTCCTCCAAGATGACCTCGGCCAGCTCACTCGAGGTGGCCGGCCGCCGCCCGCCGATTGCGCGTCCGAGCACACCGGCGACCGACGGGTATGCGTAGAACGCGCCTTTCGGCTCGGGACAGCTCACCCCGTCGATGGCGTTGAGCATCTCGACGATGGTGCGGCGGCGGCGGTCGAAGGCCGTCCGCATCCGGCTGACCGCGGACAGATCGCCCGACACCGCGGCCAGCGCGGCCCGCTGCGAGACGTTGGCGACATTGGAGGTGGCGTGCGACTGGAGGTTGGTGGCTGCCTTCGCGACATCGGTCGGAGCGATCATCCAGCCGACTCGCCACCCGGTCATCGCGTACGTCTTGGCCACTCCGTTGAGGACGACGCAGCGGTCGGCCAACTCGGGCACGGCGACCGGCATCGACACGGCCTCGACGCCGTCGTAGGTCAGGTGCTCGTAGATCTCGTCGGTGACGACCCAGAGGCCATGCTCGACAGCCCATCGCCCGATCGCCTCCACCTGGTCGGGCGGATAGACGGCGCCGGTCGGATTGGACGGCGAGCAAAACAGCAGCACCTTGGTCCTGGCGGTCCGGGACGCCTCGAGCTGGTCGACCGTGACCAGGTAGTGCTGCGTCTCGTCGGCGAGGACCTCGACCGGGACGCCGCCGGCCAACCGGATCGACTCCGGGTAGGTCGTCCAGTACGGCGTGGGCAGCAGCACTTCGTCGCCCGGGTCGAGCAGCGTGGCGAACGCCTGGTAGACGGCCTGCTTGCCACCGTTGGTGACGACGACCTGGCTCGGCTCGACGGTGTAGCCCGAGTCCCGCTGGGTCTTCGCGACGATCGCCTGCTTGAGCTCCGGGAGACCGCCCGCCGGCGAGTACCGGTGGTTGCGCGGATCGGAGCAGGCCTCGACCGCGGCCGCCACGATGGAGTCGGGGGTCGGGAAGTCTGGCTCACCGGCGCCGAATCCGATGACCGGCCGTCCGGCTGCCTTCAGGGCCTTGGCCTTGGCGTCGACAGCGAGCGTCGCGGACTCGGCGATGCCGCCGACGCGGGCAGAGATGCGGGTCGAGGAGCTGGGGGAAGCCACGGTCATGGGCTCATCGTCCCATCTCGGACACCGGACGCTCGCGTCGAGGTGCCCGCGCCTTCCCGGTGTCCGCGCCGCGCCCCGGTTCGACGGGACACGGCGCCAACCCGTACACTCGGTCTCTCCGGTGGATTCTCACCCTGTGTCGTCATGCCCTCAACCTGGCTCATCGAGGGACGCGGTGAGGGCAAATTCGCCAAAAGGGCAGTAGCTCAACTGGAAGAGCACCGGTCTCCAAAACCGGCGGTTGGGGGTTCGAGTCCCTCCTGCCCTGCGGGCCCAGGCCTGGGATCGGCGCGCATGTCGGTCCACAATGGTGGGTGACAGGAAACGAGTACGAGAGAAGCGAGGCATCGTGAGTGATACGCGCTCCAGCGCTGTGAAGCGTCGCGAGGGCGGCGGCCGCACGACGCCGGCGACGTTCTACCGCCAGGTCGTCGCCGAGATGCGCAAGGTGGTGTGGCCCACCCAGCAGATGGTGGTGACCTACTTCTTCGTCGTCCTCGTCTTCGTGATCGTCATGATGAGCATCATCGCCGGGCTGGACTTCGGGTTCGGCAAGGCGATGTTCAAGATCTTCGGCTGACCGTGGGTCAGCGAATTGGTGAGTGAAGGTGACCGAACCAACCGTGTCCGAGCAGTACGACGAGGCGATCGAGGCGCCGGCTCCCGCGTCCAGTGACACCACTGTCGACGACGGCGAGTCGACCGATAGCGCCCCGGCGGAACCCGTCGTGCCTGACGCGACCCCGGAGGGCGACGCGATCCCCGAGGAGGACGCCGCGTCGGACGCGGATCCGCTGGAGGAGTTCCGGCAGCGGCTTCGCAGTCAGATCGGCGACTGGTACGTCGTCCACACCTATTCCGGTATGGAGAAGCGGGTCAAGGCCAACCTCGAAAACCGGGTGACCTCACTCAACATGGAGGACTTCATCCACGAGGTCGTCGTCCCCACCGAAGAGGTGGCCGAGATCAAGAACGGCCAGCGCAAGATGGTGCGGCGGACCGTTCTGCCGGGTTACGTGCTGGTCCGGATGGATCTCACCGACGAGTCGTGGTCCGCGGTACGGCACACGCCGTCGGTGACCGGTTTCGTCGGTCACGCGCACCAGCCGGTCCCGCTCAGCCTCGAGGAAGTCGAAAACATGCTCGCGCCGACGGTGCAGGCCGACGTCGAGGTGCCGGCCGAGGCGGCCGAGGAACAGCAGCAGAAGACGACCAAGATCGAGTTCACCGACTTCGGCGTCGGCGACTCGGTCATGGTGGTCGACGGGCCGTTCGCCACGCTGCACGCCACGATTACCGAGATCAACATCGACGCGCAGCGGGTCAAGGCGTTGGTCGAGATCTTCGGCCGGGAGACCCCGGTCGAGCTCAGCTTCACCCAGATCCAGAAGGTCTAGCCAGAAACCCCAGACCACAGCAACCACAAGAATTAAGCGAGAAAAAATTGCCTCCCAAGAAGAAGGTCGCCGCGCTGGTCAAGGTTCAGCTGCAGGCTGGCTCGGCGACGCCGGCGCCGCCCGTGGGCACCGCACTCGGCCCGCACGGCGTCAACATCATGGAGTTTTGCAAGGCCTACAACGCCGCCACCGAGTCGATGCGGGGCAACGTCGTACCGGCCGAGATCACAATCTACGAAGACCGCACATTCAGCTTCATCACCAAGACGCCGCCCGCGGCCGAGCTGATCAAGAAGGCCGCCGGCCTCAGCAAAGGATCGTCGACGCCGCACACCGACAAGGTCGGCAAGATCAGCCGCGACCAGGTGCGCGATATCGCGACCACCAAGCTCCCCGACCTCAACGCCAACAACATCGACGCCGCGATGAAGATCGTGGAAGGCACCGCGCGGTCGATGGGCGTAACGGTCGATCAGTAAGGGCGGCCTAGGCTGGTCAAGGGCGGAAACCCATCGGGAAGGGAAAGCCGTTCTCTCGCCAGCCAGGCGCCCACGGAGACCCCAGGAGTTAACAAGCACCGTGGCAGGGCAGCTGCAGCGCCCGAGACGACCACATCTGGTAGCACACGAGAGGACAGCCAGACATGCAGCGCAGCAAAAACTACCGAGCGGCAGCCGGCAAGATCGACGCCGACGCGACCTACGGGCCGTTGGAAGCGATGCGGATCGCGAAGCAGGGGGCGAAGACCAAGTTCGACTCCACCGTTGACGTCTCGATGCGTCTGGGAGTCGACCCGCGCAAGGCCGATCAGATGGTGCGTGGCACGGTCAACCTGCCGCACGGCACCGGCAAGACCGCGCGGGTTCTCGTCTTCGCGACCGCCGACAACGCCGAGGCCGCCCGCGAGGCCGGTGCGGACTTCGTCGGTGCCGACGACATGGTCGAGAAGGTCAGCGGAGGCTGGCTCGACTTCGACGCCGTCGTGGCGACGCCGGACATGATGGGCAAGGTCGGCCGTTTGGGTCGGGTGCTCGGCCCGCGCGGACTGATGCCCAACCCCAAGACCGGCACGGTCACGCCCGACGTGACGAAGGCCGTCTCCGACATCAAGGGCGGCAAGATCGAGTTCCGGGTCGACCGGCACGCCAACCTCCACTTCATCGTCGGCAAGGCATCGTTCAGCGAGCAGCAGCTGGCCGAAAACTACGCGGCCGCTCTCGAGGAGATCCTGCGACTCAAGCCACCGAGCTCGAAGGGTCGCTACCTCCGCAAGGTAACCGTGTCGACCACGATGGGGCCCGGCATTCCTGTCGACCCCAACCGCACACGCGACGTCGCATCCGACGACGCTTGAATCGTCCCGGGCCCGGCCCGGTGTTGGAGGGGTACCCGCTTGGCGTTAGGGAGACACGGCCTGGCCCGCCGTACGACCATCACGGCCGTGCTCGCCGTGTTCACCGTCGCCGGCTGTGGTGGGGGACCCGCTGACAACAGTAGTGACGAAGCCGGTGTCGACCCACGCCGCGAGAGCGTCGGTCCGGCCGGCACGCTCGACCAGGACGACTTCATCGAGACCGTGTCCAGGGCCGAGCGGGACGCCAGGTCGGTGGCGATGGACATGCGGATCGGCCGGCCCGGCGTCGAGCAGATGCACCTGGCCGGCCACGTCCACCAAGGGACGAGCACCTCGGACATCGCCATGGAGTTCACGGTGTCCGGGTCGGTCTTTCCCTCCCCGCTGTCGGTCATCGTCGTCGACGAGATCATGTACCTCGAGATGGACGGTCTGACCGGCGGCAAGTACGTCAAGTACGACCTGCGCGACGCGAACAGCTCGATGGGCGACCTGCTCACCGGTGTCCAGCTGAACCCGACGGCCCAGCTGCGCGGGTTTCGGGGCGCGATCGAGGACTTCGATGTCGACGGTACCGAGCGGCTCGACGGTGTCGACACCGCCCACTATCGCGTCACGGTCGACACCACCGCGCTGTTGGACAATCTCGACACGTCGTCCGACCAGCTGTTCGGCGCGGGGGTCGAGCCGCCCGAGCAGCTGACGTACGACTTCTGGGTCGGAGCCGATCGGCTGCCCCGGCGGATCAGCGTCACGATGGCCGACGTGACCACGCGGATGGACATGCGAGCTTGGGGACAGCCGATCGACATCGAGGCGCCGTCGCCGCGTCAGATCACCCGGCGCGACCCGTTCGCCGGGGTGCCGCTGCCGGAGCTGGTCTGATCGCCATAGGCTTGGGGCCGGCCCTCCCCGTACGCTGGGGGCGGCATTCCTTCCGTACACCTGGGGAGAACATGACGCTGCGTAGGATCTCGGTCGCCCTGTCGGTGGCCGCCCTGATCGTCCTCACCGGCTGTGGCTCCAGCTCAGACCTCTCGTCGGACGAGGATTCGTCGGATTCGGTCGGTACGGGCAACATCGTCGGCGACCTCACCCTGGCCAGCTTCTCGTCCAGTACGAGCGAGGCCCAGATCAAGGCCAAGTCGGTCCACCTCGAGATGAAGATGGGCATGCAGGGCCAGACCATCACGATGTCCGGGGACATGTCGATCGGCAAGTCGCTCGAGAAGACCGCCATCGAGATGACCATGAGCGCACCCGGTCTCGGCGAGGACATGTCGATGATCTTCGTCGACGGCATCATGTACATCAGCGCAGGGCCGACCAGCGACAAGTACTTCGCGCTCGACCTGACCAAGCCGGGCAGCCCGTTCGGCGACATGTACGAGCAGACGCTCGAGCAGGCGAACCCGTTCAATATCACCAAGTCGTTCGACGGCGCGATCGAAGACTTCGAGACCGTCGGCAGCGATGAGATCGACGGCACCACCACGACGCACTACCGCATCACGGTCGACACGAGGAAGGCCCTCGCCAAGACCCTCGGCGCGGATGCGCTGCAAGAGGGGATGCTCGATTCGATGCCCGCTACGATGACCTACGACATCTGGGTGGGAGACGACGACAACCTGCCGCGCCGTATGGAGTTCGACATGATGGGTATATCGGGACAGATCGACATGACCAAGTGGGGCAAGCCGGTCCATGTGGAGGCGCCGCCCCCGAGCCAGGTGTCGAAGAAGGACCTGCTGGCGCAGCTGCCGTCGATGCCGACTACGCCGGAGGTCTAGTGTCTAGCGATCAGGTCGGAGCCGATCGCGTCGAGATCGGGGCAGCCCGCGAGCTGCATGGCATGCCGGAGCTCGTCGGACAGCTCGGTGAGCAGCCGGCGGACCCCGTCGGAGCCGGCAACGGCTAACGCCCACAGGGCCGGTCGGCCGAGAAAGACCGCGCGGGCGCCCAGCGCGAGGGCCGACAGGATGTGCTCGCCTCTCCGGATACCGCCGTCGACGTAGACCTCGGCCGTTGATCCAGCGACGGCGTCTACGACCTCCGGGAGGGCCCGCGCGGTCGCGATCGCCCCGTCGAGCTGGCGGCCGCCGTGGTTGGACACGATGATGCCGGCCGCGCCCGCGTCAACGCAGCGACGGGCGTCGTCCCCGCGAAGGACACCCTTGACGACGACGGGGAGGCCGGTCACGTCGGCCAGCCAGCCGATGGTGTCGGGAGTCAGGTCGGTGGCCTTGTCGTAGGCCTCGTCGGGCAGGTCGGCGTCGACGTTGGCCCGCAGGTATTCGGTCGGCGTGACATCCCAGACCGTCGGCTCGTCTTCGGGGTCCTCCTTGCGGCCGACGACGACGGTGTCGGCGGTGAGGACGACCGCCCGTGCACCGCCTTCGACCGCGCGCTGAAGGTACCCGGCCGTGGCCGCTCGGTCTCGAAGCACGTAGGACTGGACCCACCAGGGCGCACCGGTCTCGCCGATCGTCGCGAACGGTGTGCCGGCGTTGCTCGACACACACAGCAGCGACCCGGCCGCGAGGGCGCCGCGGGCCATCGCCGCCTCTCCGTCGGGGTCGGCCTGGCGTTGCACGGTCGTCGGCGCGACGAGTACGGGGGCGGCGACCGGCGTGCCCAGGACGGTCGTCTCGGTCCGTACCGCCGAAACGTCGACCAGTACCCGAGGACGGATCCGGAGGTCGTTCCACGCGGCCTCGGCCTCGGCGACGCTGCGCTGACCGGCGGACCCCTGCCGCACGTACCGATGGACAGGCTCGGTCAGCCGGTCGGCGGCCGCGTCCTCGAGGGTGTCGATCCAGCGCATGGCATCCCTTCGCTTCGTGGCGCAGGTCTCGGGACCCGATTTGGTCCCGGACCCGATCGTCGCCTAGCCTTGTCCTCGCCGAAGACCGCTGGTTGTCGGGCCCTGCCCGACCGAAGGTCCCGCATCGCGGGCGGCCCGCGCAGGTGTCACGATCCTTCCACGTCGTGCGATGTGGATCCCCCGTGCGTCCTGCGCCGGGGCTGTTCTCGTTTGTGGGACTCCTCTCCCGCGGCTTTCGGTTGACGATGCACGGGCGGAAGGAGACCCATGTCGCGTGCAGACAAGGAAGCGGCCGTCGCGGCGCTCGCCGACGAGTTCCGCAGCTCGAACGGCGCTGTCCTGACCGATTACCGCGGGCTCAGCGTCGACGACCTGAAGCAGCTGCGTCGCGCGCTCGGCGACAACGCGACGTACGCGATCGTCAAGAACACGCTGACCAAGCTCGCGGCCAAGGACGCCGGGATCGACGGCATCGAAGACCTGCTCACCGGCCCGTCCGCGATCGCCTTCGTCAAGGGCGACTCGGTCGACGCCGCGAAGGGGCTGCGCGACTTCGGCCGGAGCAACGACGCGCTCGTCATCAAGGGCGGCTACCTCGACGGCAAGGCAATCTCCGCCGACGAGATCCGCCAGCTCGCCGACCTCGAGTCGCGCGACGTCTTGCTGTCCAAGCTCGCCGGCGCGATGCAGGCCTCGCTGCAAAACGCAGCCTCGTTGTTCAACGCCCCGTTGGCCGATGCGGCTCGCCTGATGGGCGCGCTCCAGGCCCAGCGCGAGGAAACCGGCGAACCCGAGACCGAGACCGACTAACCCAGACACCGACCAACCCGCAGTCTGGATAGCCAGACTCTGACCAACCCGCAGTCTGGATAGCCAGACACTGACCAACCCGCAGTCTGGATAGCCAGACACTGACCAAACCCGTGGTCCTGTTAACCCCAGACCACCCCAGCTACAAGCTTGGAGTTCAAATGGCGAAGATCAGCACTGAGGACCTGCTCGACACGTTCAAGGAGATGACGCTCCTCGAGCTCAGCGAGTTTGTGAAGCAGTTCGAGGAGACCTTTGGGGTCACCGCCGCCGCGCCGGTCGCGGTTGCCGCCGCCCCGGCCGCCGGTGGAGCCGGTGGCGAGGCCGCTGCCGCCGAGGAGAAGGACGAGTTCGATGTCGTCCTCGAGTCGATCGGCGACAAGAAGATCCAGGTCATCAAGGAGGTCCGCGGCCTCACCAGCCTGGGCCTGAAGGAGGCCAAGGAGCTCGTCGAGAGCGCGCCCAAGCCGGTCCTCGAGGCTGCCAACAAGGAGACCGCCGACAAGGCCAAGGAGGCGCTCGAGGGCGCCGGCGCCACGGTGACCGTCAAGTAAGCACACGTACTCACGGCCCAGGAGGGGCAGCCACGCCTACGGTGGCTGCCCCTCCGCCATTTCCGCACGAGTTCCGACTCAGGGTCGGTGTCGACGCCCGTGCACCGACCCGAAGGTCGGAACTCACGCCGGAACGGTGCAGGTCACGATGCGGTGGCCGCGGTTGTCACCGGTAGTTACTGCACGGTAACGTGCACGGGTCCCGGTCGGCGTAACTACACGCCCGCGTACTGTTACGACCGAATTGTCCGGGCGTAACTTGTCCATGCACCGATCGTTGAACCGGACAGGCCGCGATGCGAGCGAGCTTGCGAGCGAACAGTTCAAGACCTCGTGAGCTTGCGAGCGCACGCGCCCGACTGTGTCGCTCGCCGTGATTCATCGAGTCACGGTCCGTCGGTCAAGGGAGGGGCCAGGTGGGCGTCGAGGTTCGAATCGAAGGGCTGACCAAGTCCTTCGGCAGGCAACTCGTGTGGGGTGACGTGAGTCTTACCCTGCCCGCGGGCGAGATCTCCGTCATGCTCGGTCCGTCCGGCACCGGCAAGTCGGTGTTCCTCAAGACTCTGATCGGCCTGCTGAAGCCCGACCGCGGCCATATCCACATCGAGGGCCACGACATCGCCACCTGTCGCGAGCACGAGCTCTACCAAGTACGCCGGCTGTTCGGCGTGCTGTTCCAGGACGGCGCGATGTTCGGCTCGATGAACCTGTACGACAACGTCGCCTTCCCGCTTCGGGAGCACACCAAGAAGTCGGAGTCGGAGATCCGGCGCATCGTCATGGAGAAGATGGAGATGGTCGGCCTGATCGGGGCCGAGAAGAAGCTCCCCGGCGAGATCTCCGGAGGTATGCGCAAGCGGGCCGGCCTCGCTCGGGCGCTCGTCCTCGATCCCGAGATCCTGCTGATCGACGAGCCCGACTCCGGACTCGACCCGGTGCGCACCGCTTACATCAACCAGCTGTTCGTCGACCTCAACGCTCAGATCGAGGCGACGTTCCTGATCGTCACCCACGACATCAACACCGCGCGGACGCTGCCCGACAACATCGGGCTGCTCTACCACAAGCACCTGGCGATGTTCGGGCCGCGCGAGATGCTGCTGTCGTCGAAGGAGCCTGTCGTGGCCCAGTTCCTCAACGCCCAGCGGATCGGTCCGATCGGGATGAGCGAGGAAAAGGATGCCGATGAGCTCGCGGCGGAGTCGCACGTCAACATGCCGCCGCTGCCGCCGATCCCGACGCAGCTGCTGCCCTCCGACGGTCGGCCGCGCCGTACGCAGAAACCAGCCGGCGAGTGGTGTCGGATCAACCACGTCACACCGCCACCCGGCTCGTTCGGCGACAACCTGGTCATGGCTCCCGGCGCGCAGGCATGAGTGCCGACACGCTCACCAAGCCAATCGCGACCACCGGACGGTTGTTCGCGTTCGGCCTCGACGTGTTCTTCGCGCTGTTTCGCCGGCCATTCCAGCTGCGGGAGTTTCTCCAGCAGGCGTGGTTCATCGCCTCGGTGACGATCATCCCGACCGCGTTGGTGGCGATCCCCTTCGGCGCCGTGATCGCGCTCCAGGTGGGTGGCCTGATCAGTCAGTTCGGCGCTCAGTCGTTCGTCGGGTCGGCGGCGGTGCTCGCCGTCATCCGCGAGGCCGGGCCGATCGCGACCGCGCTGCTGATCGCCGGCGCCGGCGGCTCCGCGATCGCGGCCGACCTCGGCGCACGGAAGATCCGCGAGGAGCTCGACGCCATGCAGGTGCTGGGCATCGACCCGATTCAGCGTCTTGTCGTCCCACGCGTCCTCGCCGCGATGGTGGTCGCCGTCTTCTTGAACGGGCTGGTCAGCGTCGTCGGTGTGATGGGCGGCTACTTCTTCAACGTGGTCCTGCAAGACGGTACGCCCGGTGCCTATCTCGCGTCGTTCACCGCGCTCGCCCAGCTGCCCGACCTCTGGCAGGGCATGGCGAAGGCCCTCGTATTCGGCATGATCGCGGCCATTGTGGCTTCCTACAAGGGGATGAATGCGGCCGGCGGACCGAAGGGCGTGGGTGACGCGGTCAACGAGTCGGTCGTCATCACCTTCTTGCTGCTGTTCGTCGTCAACTTCGTGATGAGCGCGATCTACTTCCAGGTCGTCCCGCCGAAGGGCGCTTGACGTGTCCGACATCGGCGCGACGCTCCGCTCGGCCTACCAGCGTCCGCTCGCTGGGCTGGACAGCCTCGGTCGGGAGCTGAGGTTCTACGTCAAGGCGATCGCCTGGACGCCGCGTACGCTGCGTCGCTACCGGAAGGAGATCGTCCGGCTGCTGGCCGAGGTGACACTTGGCTCGGGCGCCCTGGCGGTCATCGGCGGCACCGTCGGTGTCATCGTCGCGCTGGCCTTCTTCACCGGCACCGAGGTCGGGCTGCAGGGGTACGCCGCGCTCAATCAGATCGGCACCGCCGCGTTCTCCGGCTTCGTCTCGGCCTACTTCAACACCCGCGAGATCGCTCCGTTGGTCGCAGGCATCGCGCTGGCGGCGACGGTCGGCTGCGGCTTCACGGCCCAGCTCGGGGCGATGCGGATCAGCGAGGAGGTCGACGCGCTCGAGGTGATGGCGATCCCGTCGCTGCCGTTCCTGATAACGACCCGGATCATCGCCGGCATGATCGCGATCATCCCGCTCTACGTCGTCGGGCTGCTGTCGTCGTACTTCGCCACCCGACTAACCGTGACGGGATTCTTCGGTCAAAGTAGCGGTACCTACGACCATTACTTCACGTTGTTCCTACCGCCGGGCGACGTGCTGTGGTCGTTCGGCAAGGTGCTGATCTTCGCCGTCGTGGTGATCCTGATCCACTGCTACCACGGCTACCACGCCACCGGCGGTCCGGCCGGCGTCGGCGTCGCCGTCGGCAGAGCCGTGCGGACCTCGATCGTGGCCATCAACGTCATCGACCTGTTCTTGTCGATGGCGATCTGGGGCACGACGACAACGGTGCGTCTGGCGGGCTGAACGTGGACCGGACCAGCAAGACGGCGGCGGCCTACCGGGTCGTGTCGGGTCGCGCGCTCGGGGTGGGCTTCCTCGCGCTGCTGCTCCTGTTCGTCTGGCTGACGTACGCGATCTACAACAAGAAGTTCGTCGACTACGTGCCGGTCGACGTCCGTACCTCGAGTATCGGCCTCCAGCTCAACGAGCGAGCCGACGTCAAGCTGCGCGGGATGATCGTGGGCCAGGTGCGATCGACCGAGGTCGACGGCGACGGCGCGTTGCTGCACGTCGCCTTGCAACCCGACAAGGTCGAGCAGATCCCCGACAATGTCACGGCGCTGATCGTACCCAAGACCTTGTTCGGCGAGAAGTACGTCGCGTTGCAGATGCCGACCGCGCCGACCGAGCAGTCGATCGAGGCCAACGACGTGATCGAGCAGGCCAGCGTGCCGATCGAGGTCGAGAAGGTGCTCAACGACGTCTATCCGCTGCTGACGGCTGTGCAGCCGCGCGACCTCGCGACCACGCTCGGCACGCTCGCGACCGCGCTCAGCGGACGCGGCGAGCGGATCGGCGACAACCTGGTCCGACTCGACGGCTATCTCGAGAAGATCAACCCGCTGGTGCCCGAGCTGATCAGCGACCTGCGCGACCTCGGCGGCGTCGCCGACGTCTATGCGGCGCAGCTGCCGGAGCTCGCGCGGCTGCTCGAAAACTCGGTCGTGACCGCCGAGACGCTGACCAGCAACGAGGACGAGATCGAGCGCTTCCTGGGCGACGTGCGTCGGCTGTCCAACACGACTCGGGAGTTCTTGGAGGCCAACGGCGCCTCGATCACCGAGGTCGCGAGTACGTCGGTGCCCGTGCTCGACCTGCTCGCCGAGTACTCGCCGGAGTTTCCGTGCCTGCTAGGCGGCCTGGTCAACTGGCTGCCGCGAGTCGAGGAGCAGTTCCGTGGCCACATCGTGCACATCAACCTCGAACTGCTGCCCGACCAGCCCAGCGGCTATACCACGGCCGACGACCCCAAGTACGGGACCGGTATCGGGCCCGAGTGCCTGACGCTGCCGAACCCGCCGTACAGCCAGCAGAACCCACCGCCCCCGCCGCCACGGCAGCTGCTCCTGAAGATCGGAATCAACGGCGGCTACGACCGGTGGTATCGCGCGACGCCCTCCGACCTGCTCGGCCTGGCCGCCGCCGATGACGCCGGCGCGACTCACTCGGCGGCGGTCACCGACCGGATGGCGGCGCTCCTCGGCACACCGCCGAGTGCCATTCCGGACGTTGCGACTCTCTTGCTGGGCCACACCGTGGCTGACCCCGACGACTCGGGGGTGAGCCTGCAATGAGCGTGCTCGACAGGGCCAGCGCGCTGGCCCTGTCCAAGCTGACGATCTTCATGGTTGTCACGACGATGGCGACCAGCGTCCTTGTCGTCACGATCGGCAACCTGTCGTTCGCGGACAAGAACGAATACCACGCGATCTTCTCCGACGTGACGGCCCTGGTCGAAGGCGACGACATCCGTATCGCCGGCGTTCGCGTCGGGTCGGTCACCGACATCGAGATCGTCAACCGCGACGAGGCCGAGGTGTCGTTCGAGGTCGACTCGTCGGTGTCGCTGACCAAGAGCGCGCAGGCGCAGATCCGCTATCGCAACCTGATCGGCCAGCGCTACATCGCGCTGTCTCCCGGCGAGGGCTCCACCGAGCCGCTCGAGGACGGCGACACGATCCCGCTCAGCCAGACCGCGCCGGCGCTCGACTTGACCGTGTTGTTCCAGGGCTTCCAGCCGCTGTTCCAGGCGTTGTCGCCCGACGACGTCAACAAGCTGGCGTACGAGATCATCCAGGTGCTCCAGGGCGAGGGCGGCACCGTCGAAAACCTGCTGGCCCGAACGTCGTCGCTCACTCAGGAGCTGGCCAATCGCGACCGGCTCATCGGCGCCACCATCGACAACCTCAACAGCGTCCTGACGACGTTCGGGGCCAAGGACGATGAGCTGTCGCAGACCATCTCGACACTGCAGCAGTTCGCGACTGGGCTCAAGAACGACCGGCATGCGATCCTCGGCTCGCTCGACGCGGTGTCCGAGCTCGCCGTCGAGACTGCTGACCTGGTGTCCGACGCCCGTCCGGCCCTCACCGAAGACGTCCGGCAGCTGCGCCGCCTGACCGGCCACCTGTCGCAAAACAAGCAGGTCCTCGACCGTGAGCTGCAGATCCTGCCGCTCAAGCTCCGCAAGCTCGGCAACACCGCCGACTACGGCTCGTGGTTCAACTTCTACTTGTGCAACTTCCACGGCGAGGTCGTCGTGCCGAAGACCGCGGCGCAGCTGATCGGCCGCAAGCAGGCCTTCACCGTGCCGATCAACTGGGACGTCGGCGCCGAGAGGTGTTCGCTGTGATGCGGCCCTTCCGCGAGCGCAACCCGGTGCTGGTCGGTTTCGCCGGGCTGGTGGCGATCGCGCTCTTGATGCTCGCCGCCTTCCGGGCCGATCAGCTGCCGTTGATCGGCGGCGGCGACACCTATTACGCCGAGTTCAGCGAAGCCGGCGGCCTGCAGAAGGGCGACGAGGTACGCATCGCCGGCGTCAAGGTGGGCGAGGTCAAGGAGATCACGCTCGACGGCAACGTTGTACGGGTGGAGATGCTGCTCGACAAGGGCGTCGAGTTCGGCCCGGACACCGAGGCGGACATCCGGGTCAAGACGCTGCTCGGCGACATGTTCGTCGGCCTCGTGCCCGACGGCCCCGGCCAGCTCGACGCGGGTTCGACCATCGACATCGACCACACGAACGCGCCGTACGACGTCGTCGCGGCGTTCAGCGACCTGTCCGAGACGGCGACGCAGATCGACACCGGGCAACTCGCGCACGCGTTCGACGCCGTGTCCGGCATGCTCGAGCAGACGCCGGAGGAGATCCGCAGCACCCTGACCGGGCTGTCCCAGCTCTCGCGCAACATCGCCGCGCGGGATGCGCAGGTCAACTCCCTGCTGCAAAACCTCGACAAGGTCTCGGGCGTGCTCGCCGATCGCAACGAGGATCTCGTCAAGCTGTTCAAGGACGGCAGCGTGCTGTTCAGTGCGGTTGCCGCCCGGCGCGAGGCGATCCACAACCTGCTCGTGGCGACGCAGCAGCTGTCCGGCCAGTTGCGCGGCCTGGTCGCCGACACCCGAGCCGATCTGGGCCCGGCGCTCGCCCAGCTGTCCGACGTCCTGGCCGTGCTGAAGAAGAACGAGGAAAACATCGACGAGTCGATCCGGCTGATGGCGCCGTTCTACCGGGTCTTCGCCAACACGCTCGGCAACGGATCGTGGTGGGACTCCTTCATCCAGAACATCCCACCGGTGCCGGCCATCGGGAGTGGTGAGTGATGGCCGCGTCGTTCGGTGGCAGCGTGTTCGGGCGAGCGTCCCGCGTGGCGGGCGTCGTGGCCGGGATCATCGTGCTTGCCCTGATCGCGGCGACGGTGTGGGTGATGCGCCGCGACGAGGAGCAGCGGCATCTCACCGTCGACTTCCCCCGCACGGTGTCCCTGTACGAAGGCTCCGACGTACGCATCCTGGGCGTGCCGGTCGGTACCGTCGACAGCGTCGAGCCGCACGGCGAGGCGGTCCGGGTGGAGCTGTCGTACGACGCCCAGTACGACGTGCCGGCCGATGCCAAGGCGGTCATCATCTCGCCAGCCATCGTGGGCGACCGCTACGTACAACTGGCGCCGGCGTACGACGGTGGGCCGGTCATGCAGGACGGCACCCACCTCGACATGGCCCAGTCCGAGGTGCCGCTCGAGCTGGACGAGATCTACCAGTCCATCGACGACCTGTCCGTCGCGCTCGGGCCCGAAGGCGCGAACCGGAACGGCGCGCTGAGCCGCTTCGTCAACGCCTCGGCCGCCAACCTCGACGGCAACGGCAAGCTGATCAATCAGACCCTGCACGACCTGTCGCTGCTGTCCGGCGCGCTGTCCGACAACAAGGAGGAGCTGTTCGGCGCGGTCGCCCAGATCGAGGAGTTCGTCCACGCGCTGAAGGTCAACGACGGGGCGGTTCGCGCGTTCAACGCGAGTCTGGCCGATGTCTCGGGTGTGCTTGCCGGCGAGCGGCATGACCTCGCGAGGGCGCTCAGCACGCTCGGGGTCGCGCTCCGCGACGTCCGTGGTTTCGTCCAGGACAACGAGGAGCTGATCGGGTCCAACGTCCGCGATCTGGTCCGGGTCACGCAGATCCTGGTCGACCAGAGCGACGCGATCAAGGAGTCGCTCGCGGTCGCACCCCTGGCGCTCGCCGACCTCGGACTCGCCGGTGACCCGGAGACCGGGACGCTGCGCGACCGCGACGACGTGCTTCGCAACGTCACCGAGCTCACCGGTGATCCGCGCATCGCGCTGTGCTCGCTGATCTCGCAGGATCCCGATGGCGGCGCGCTGTGTGACGCGTTGGGACCGGTCCTCGACGCGGTCGAGCAGCTCCCTGACGTGCCGCTCGGCCGTGGCAAGCCGCTCGGCGGCGGGCCGCGCAAGGTGGTCGACGTCGTCTCGATCGACACCAGCCTGGCCGATCTGGTGAGGGTCGACTGATGTCGCGCGCGTGGATGAAGCCGGCGGCGGCCGTTGTAGCGGTCGCGACGCTCGGCTCGGGATGCGGCTTCGACGTCTACGACCTGCCGCTGCCCGGCGGGGTCGACACCGGCGACAACGCGTACCAGGTCAAGATCGAGTTCGCCGACGTCATCGACCTGGTCCCGCAGAGCTCGGTGAAGGTCGACGACGTCAGCGTCGGCAAGGTCACCGATGTCGAGCTGGACGGCTGGCACGCCCTCGTGACGATCGAGCTCAAGGGTGACGTCGAGCTCCCAGACAATGCGATGGCGCGGCTGCGGCAGACCAGCTTGCTGGGCGAGAAGTTCGTCTCCTTGTCGGAGCCCGTGGGCGAGACGCCACAGGGCCGGCTCGAGGACGGCGACCTGATCCCACTGTCACGGACCGACCGGATCCCCGAGCTCGAAGAGGTCCTGAGCGCGCTGTCACTGCTCCTCAACGGTGGCGGGCTTGCCAACATCAAGACCATCGTCGAAGAGTCCAGCAACATCATGGAAGGCCGCGAACCGCAGATCCGCGGCCTGTTGACCGACCTCACGACGTTCGTGGGTCAGCTCGACGACAACAAGGCCGACATCGTCACGGCGCTACGCAAGGTCAACCACCTGTCGATCGAGATCAACAAGCAAAAGGGCGCGATCATCGACGCTCTCGACACCCTTCCGGGTGCGCTGAGGTCGCTCGATCGGCAGCGCGACGACCTGGTCAGGATGCTCGACGGACTGTCGCGACTCAGCGCCGTCGGCACCCGGGTGATCCGCGACTCGAAGTTCAACACGCTGCGCGACCTCGACATGTTGATGCCGATCCTCACCCAGCTCAGCAACGCCGGCGCCGACCTGCCCCGGTCCCTCGAGCTGCTGTTCACCTACCCCTTCCCCGACGACGTCGTCGGAAGCACACCGGTCGAGGCGCGAAACGTCCACATGGGCGACTACACCAACCTCGACATCCAGCTCGACGTCAGCCTGCGGCACATCCTGCAGTTGCTCGGAGGCGACGATCCGTTGCCGGACCTTCCGGAGCTGCCCGGCATCCCGAACAACGACGGCACGACCAAGAACAACTCGCCGAACCTGCCGCCTGTCGACACCGATGGTACGGACGGACCGATCGGAACCGACGGCACACCGAACGGCTCCGACGACGGTGGCGGGACCGATTCCGGCGGCATCATCGGCCCCCTCTGCGGCCCGCTCGACCTGTGCCGAGCCTGGCCGGGCGCATCAGCGATGCGGACGGTCCAGACGTCACGTCAGCTGGTCGACCCCGCGGACGTCGACTATGACCCGGACGTCGCACGGCTGCTGCTCGGGGCGGTGGTCGCCCCATGATCAGTCGGCGGACCAAGCTACAGCTCGCGGTCTTCGTGGCCATCACGCTGCTGGGCATCAGCTTCGTCGGCGCGCGATACGCCAAGCTCGACCGGCTGGTGATGGACCGTTCCTACGACGTCACGGCCCATTTCCGCGACTCCGGCGGCATCTTCGTCGGTGCCGAGGTGACCTATCGGGGTGTCGGAGTCGGTCAGGTCTCCGACATGACGCTGACCGACGAAGGCGTCGACGTCGAGCTCGAGATCGACAACAGCGACGACGACATCCCGGCCGACACCATCGCCGTCGTCGCCAACCGATCGGCCGTCGGTGAGCAGTACGTCGACCTCCAGCCGCGCACCAGCGACGGGCCGTACCTCGAGGACGGGTCGACGATCGCGATGGACGACACCCGATTGCCGATCTCGACCACCAAGCTCTTGATCGACGTCGACGACCTCGTCCACTCCGTCGACCAGGACAACCTGCGGACAACGGTCGCCGAGAGCGGTGAAGCCCTCGAGGACGCGGGGGACGATCTGAGCCGGATCATCGACACGTCCAACGCCTTCATCGAGGCGGCCGACGCCAACTTCGACGTGACCGCCTCGCTGATCCGCGACTCGCGGACCGTGTTGCAGACTCAGCTCGACTCGGCCGGCCACATCGAGGCGTTCGTGCACAACCTCCGGCTGCTGTCGGACACCCTCGTCGCCAGCGATGCCGACCTGCGGACGCTGATCGACGAAGGCAGCCTCACCGCCGACGTCGTGCGGCAGTTCATCGCCGACAACTCCGACGCGATCGGCAAGCTCCTGAGCAACGTCATCTCGACCAACCGCGTCGTCACATCACGGCTGGCCGGCGTTGAAGTGCTGTTCGAGGTGTACCCGTACCCGGTAGAGGGCGGCTACGCGGTCGTCGACAAAGATCCGTACGACGGGCTCTACGACGCGCACTTCGGGCTCGTCCTCACCACGGACCCGCACAACTGCACTCAGGGCTACGGGGGCACCGAGCATCGGTCGCCGCACGATCGTTCGGAGGAGCAGTTCAATCTCGCGGCACGCTGCACCATCTCGCAGTCGGAGGGAAACTCGCGAGGCGCGCAAAACTCGCCGTACTACGACCGCAGTGTGCCGGTCGTCGGCACCTACGACCGAACGACCGGTCGGGTCACGCCGACGGACCGCCCCCACATGCGGGTCGACGCCGACGAGGTTCCGACCGGCGGGCTGTCGGGATCGGCGGCATGGGCGTGGCTGTATACCGGTGGAATGATGACGCAGTGAGCGAGCTTGCGAGCGAACCATTCAACGCAGCCTCCTTGTCGCTGGGTCGACGAGCCTGCGAGGAGGCCCAGTGACTTCCGAGCAGCAAGCCCGCAAGTCCGAGACCCCGACCTGGTTCGTCGCGCTGGTCGCGATGGCCGCGCTCGTGCTGGTCGCCAGCGCCGGCGTCCTCGTCTGGCTCGCCCAACACGACTCGGCCGACGCGAGCACGATGGTCGGCGATGACGGCTCCGAGGAGCTGCGGGGTGAGCTGGTCGGCATCGCCGAGCAGTACTTCGTGGAGGCCAACACCTACGACTTCACCAACGTCGAGGACTACAAGTGGCGGGTACACCCGTTGATGACCGACCAAAACCGGACCACCTTCGACAAGACGCTGGCGCAGATCGGCCCGAGTTTCGCGAAGGTCGAGGCGCATGCGACCGGGACCGTCCGGCAGTCGGCTGTCGAGACGCTCGACAGCGACTCGGCGACTGTCATGGTGACCGGCGACGCGAACTTCGAGTCGACGACCATCAAGCGGGCGTACTTCCCGCGCTGGGAGGTCATGCTGCGGCTCGTCGACGGCAAGTGGCTGGTCGACAGTCACACCGAGCTCGGCGACAGCGGGGTCTTCTCGGCCCCCAGTGGATCGGGTGGGTGAGGCTGCGTTGACGTCGGGCAAGACCACCTCGGTACGCCGCCGCCGGATCGCGGGCGAGCGGTCGCGTCCCGCCGAACACCCGGCGCCCACGGCGGCCCCATCGCCGAGCGGCCCGCGCAAGCCGCCGAAGCCGCCAATGGCGCCCGCGCCAAGCTGGCGGCCGGACCGGCGTACGCTCGCGTGGTTCGTCCCCCTTTGCGTCCTGGCGGTCGTCGCGGTCGGCCTCGCCATTGGATTCGGCGTCCGAGAATGGCGCGACGACGACCCGCTCGATGCCGCCGCACGAGAGGATGCGGTGGCGCCGGCCGGGCAGGCCGCCGAGGCACTGCTGTCGTTTCGCTACGACACCCTCGACCAGGAACTGGAGTCGGAGCGCGACCTGATGACCGACTCGTACGCCGACGAGTTCCTCAACGTCTTTCCGCCGCAGGCGAAGGCATTGACGACCCGGCGGCAGTCGACGGTCGAGTCCCGCGTGCTCGCGGCGGCGCCACTCGAGTGCGGCGAGGAGTGCTCCGACGACAGCGTGCAGGTGCTGGTCTTCCTCGACACCGAGACGACCGTGGCCGGTGCGGCGCCCGAGGTGGCGCCCAACCGGGTGGTGATGACGATGCAACGCGATAACGGAGCGTGGCGGGTTGCCGGAATTGACCTGTTCTGACCACCTTTCCCGGCCTGTCGTTCTTGACGTGGGCCGACCACAGGAGTCATGCTCGTCGGGCAGTGGTCATCCGCGACGATATGCGTCTTGACACGCACTTGGCAGCAGTACGCCGCTTAGGCTAGACTGCTTCTTTGCGCTGCCTTCTCTCCTGTGCTCATATAGCGGAGCCCTTGACAGGGTGTCGTCGGCATGCGCACACAAGTTGAGTCCGTGCCCTTGGAAGGACGCCTCTTGGCCGCCTCGCGCAACGCCACTGCCACCACCACGTCCCGCCGCATCTCGTTCGCAAAGATCGCAGAACCTCTCGAGGTTCCCGAGCTGCTGGCACTTCAAACCGACAGTTTCGACTGGCTTATCGGAAGCGACACCTGGAAAGCCAAGGCCGAGGAGGAGCTCGCCTCCGGCCAGGGTGCCGTATCCACCAAGTCCGGCCTCGAGGAGATCTTCGAGGAGATCTCGCCGATCGAGGACTTTTCCGGCACCATGTCGCTGTCTTTCGCCGAGCCCCGGTTCGAGCCGGCGAAGAACAGCGTCGACGAGTGCAAGGAGCGCGACGTCACGTACGCCGCTCCGTTGTTCGTCACCGCGGAGTTCATGAACAACGAGACTGGCGAGATCAAGAGCCAGACCGTGTTCATGGGCGATTTCCCGCTGATGACCGACAAGGGCACGTTCGTCATCAACGGCACCGAGCGGGTCGTCGTGTCCCAGCTCGTCCGGTCGCCCGGTGTCTACTTCGAGCGGACGCCCGACAAGACCAGTGACAAGGACATCTACACCGCGAAGATCATCCCGTCCCGCGGTGCTTCTGTCTCTTATACACATCTGACGCTGCCGACGACATTGTGGTGGTGG